>CAZDAW010000078.1:0-17593 GCA_964503685.1 uncultured Anaerolineaceae bacterium
ATCCTTTATTCCTAAGAGCTTCTGCGAATATGGCAAAAAGGTGATCAGCAAACCACTATTCGAAATATTGTACGCACGGTCTATTTCGTACGTGAAGCGAAAAAGGTCGATGAATTATTGACCGAAATGCAGAACCAGCGAATTCATATTGCTATTGTAGTTGATGAATATGGCGGTGTTGCTGGCCTGGTTACCCTGGAGGACATACTTGAGGAAATTGTTGGTGAAGTCAGAGACGAATATGACCAGGCTGAAGAAATTTTATATCAGCAGGGGGGGCCGGCTGAGTATATTTTTCAGGGGGGGATAGATCTGGATGATTTTAATGAGGTCATGGGTGCCCATCTTCAAAAAGATGAGGCGGATACTCTGGGTGGATTTATTTATCACCAGATGGGGAAAATTCCGGTAGGTGGAGAGAGTATTCAAAAGGAGGATATCACACTGGTGGTTGAACAAGTAAGCCGAAGACGGATTCAAAAAGTGCGAGCGTTTCATTTTAGGTTGGAAACCACCTCTGAGGGAAAAGATGTTGATAAATGAACTCCGTCAGAATTTGATTCGGGTTGCCTGTGAGGTTCGCCAGCGTGCTTATGCCCCTTATTCACATTATAAAGTCGGGGCAGCCTTGCTTGGAAAATCGGGGCGTATCTATGATGGAATCAATATTGAGAATGCAGTTTATCCTCTTGGTATTTGCGCAGAACGGGTAGCCTTATTTAAGGCAATATCAGAGGGCGAGAAATCGTTCAGCGCCATTGCCGTGGTAACCGCGGATGGTGGTTCACCATGTGGAGGATGCCGGCAGGTGTTATCCGAATTTGGTCTGGAGATTATTGTCTTGATTGCTGATGAAACCGGGCGCTTGGTCGAAGAAACCACTATCGCTGCGTTACTGCCGCAGGCTTTTGGCCCTCAGAACCTGATCAGGTCGTTCTGAGTATCTTATGCCTACCCCTGAACGTTCTTTTCGGTCCGAAGCAGTTATATTAAAACATATCGATTGGGGTGAAGCTGATCGTTTATTAACGTTGTATACCCGCGAAATGGGGAAAGTGCGGGCTGTTGGTAAGGGCGTCCGAAAAATTCGTTCTCGAAAAGCCGGACATTTGGAGCCATTTACGCAGTCCAAACTTTTGTTGGCGCGGGGTAGAGAAATTTTGCTTATTACCCAGGCTGAGACAATCGATGCTTTTTTGGCAATACGTGATAATTTGACCCTGACAGGATATGCATCTTATGTTGTCGAACTTCTCGATCGTTTTACTTACGAAGAAGAGGAAAACTGTGGGATATATGAATTATTGGTCGCGACTTTATCGCGATTATCTAAAGGGGAAAATCCTTTTACCGTTATCCGTTATTATGAAATCCGCCTTTTAGATTTATTGGGTTTTCGACCGGTTTTGTTTAAGTGCATCAAGTGCGGCGAGGATATTCTCCCGCAGGATCAATTCTTTTCTGCTGCGCTGGGGGGGGTACTTTGTCCCCATTGTGGCGAGAATGTTTCAGAAGCGCGTCCTGTATCAATGAGCGCTTTGAAATTCTTACGCCATTTTCAGCGTAGTTCCTATGTTGATGCTGCGCGCGCCCAGGTACCGTCTGTTGTTCAGTACGAGATCGAAACGCTTATTCAGCACTATCTTACTTACTTGTTAGAGCGTAGTTTGAATACTCCTGCATTTTTGCGCCGATTACAGGTTGACCAGAGGAGAACGTAATCTCTTAATCAATTGACATGCGTTGTTATTTATACAGGGCGACTCACTGGTATAATTTGGGCTGCTATTGTATTTACTCTTTAATATCTGGAGCTTTTTTATGGGCCAACCATTGAATTTCCAATCGATTATCCTGTCATTACAGAATTACTGGGCCGAGCAGGGTTGTCTAATCTGGCAGCCTTATTATACTCAGGTGGGCGCCGGAACCATGAACCCGGCCACTTATCTGCGAGTACTTGGCCCTGAGCCCTGGAACGTTGCTTATGTCGAGCCTTCTATTCGTCCTGATGATGGGCGATATGGAGAGAATCCAAATCGTATGCAGCAACATTATCAATTCCAGGTGATTCTTAAACCTGATCCGGGTAACCCCCAGGAGATGTATTTGCATTCCCTGGAATCTTTAGGAATTGACCCGCGTCAGCACGATATTCGCTTTGTTGAAGATAATTGGGAATCACCCGCCCTGGGTGCATGGGGTTTGGGTTGGGAGGTGTGGTTGGATGGTCAGGAGATCACCCAATTCACCTATTTTCAACAGGCTGGCGGGATCGTTCTCGATCCCGTTTCAGTAGAGATTACATACGGTTTGGACCGGATTGCAATGGCTCTCCAGCGCGTTCGGAATTTTCGAGATGTTCAATGGAGTCCTTCTCGAAAATATGGCGATGTCAATTTGCAAGGTGAACAGGAGCATAGTAAATATTATTTTGAAATAGCAGACGTGGATCGTCTTCGGCAAATGTATCAGCTATTTGAGAAAGAAGCCGAAACTGCCTTGGCGGAAAATTTGATTCTGCCGGCGCATGATTATGTTCTGAAATGTTCGCACACATTTAATATTTTAGATACTCGCGGCGCAATCGGTGTTACCGAACGTCAGGCGTTATTTGGGCGGATGCGCGATTTATCACGGCGTGTGGCTGAAGGGTACGTCGCTCAACGAGAAGCGCTTGGTTTTCCCTGGCTGGAAGAACAACCCGCACGAAAGGAAAGCCATCAGCAGAATGCTAAAGTAAGTGTTTCATCGGCGAGTCATGCTTTAAAAAGCGCCAATCCTTTACTTCTTGAAATAGGTACTGAAGAGCTGCCTACCAGTGATATGGAGACAGCCCTGATGCAGTTAAAAGAACGTGTTCCGGTTTTATTGGATGATATCCGTTTGTCGTACGGTGAGATACATATCTTTGGAACCCCAAGACGTCTGGTCGTCCGTGTTGATCAGCTTGCAGCTCGTCAGCCGGATGAGACCCTGGTAATTAAGGGCCCACCGGCGGCGCGCGCTTTTGACGCTTCGGGGGCGCCTACTCAGGCGGCCATAGGCTTTGCACATGGTAAAGGAATCCCTGTTGAAGATTTAAAGGTGCAAGAAATTGATGGGGGGCAATATGTGATTGCTCAGGTTCACCAGACGGGTAAATCAGCAATTGAAGTTTTGTCAGATGCTCTGCCTGGCTTGATTGCAGGACTGCGTTTTGATAAATCTATGCGGTGGAATAGCAGCGGCGTTTCTTTTTCGCGCCCACTTCGCTGGCTGCTTGCTTTATATGCTGATGAGGTTGTGCCATTTGAGTACGCTGGTTTGCAAACTGGCCGCCAGACGCATGGTTTACGTTTTCACACCCCCGATGTTTTTGAAATTAATAGCGTTGATGATTATTTCAAATTTTTATCCACCCAAGGGATTATCCTGGAACCAGGAGAACGTCGGAAAACTATACAGATGCAGGTGGAAAAATTGGCTCTTGAAGTTGGCGGAGAAATAAAGGTTGATCAAGCCCTTCTCGATGAAGTGACTCAACTTGTAGAAGCCCCCATGGCGTTACGGGGGAATTTTGACAAGTCTCATCTCAATTTACCGGGTGAAGTCCTCGTTTCGGTGATGAAAAAACACCAACGATATTTTCCGGTATATAGAAATGGCGACTTGTTACCTTATTTCATTGCGGTTCGAAATGGTGATGGACAATTTCTGGATGTCGTTCGTGATGGTAATGAGCAGGTAATTCAGGCCCGTTTCGCTGATGCAGCTTTCTTTATAAGTGAAGATGTTGAACATCCTCTGGCTGATTATGTGCCTCGTTTGGCGACTCTTGTCTTCCAATTCAAACTTGGTTCCATGTTGGATAAAACGAACCGGGTGTGCAAGCTGGTTGATAAACTGGCCGGGCAATTTAAATTAGATCAGAATGAGATAAAAGTTGCTCATCGTGCGGCTGAGCTTTGCAAGGCAGATCTGGTTACAAAGATGGTAATCGAGATGACCTCATTGCAAGGCATTATGGGTAAGTATTATGCTGGTCGCTCTGGTGAATCTGAGCTGGTTGCAGACGCTATCTTTGAGCATTATTTGCCGCGCTTTGCTGGTGATGCTTTGCCGAAGAGCAAACCAGGCTTGCTTGTTGGATTGAGCGACCGATTAGACTCGCTAGCAGGATTGTTTGCTGCAGGCCTTGCTCCCACCGGAGCCAAAGATCCCTTTGCGCAACGCCGAATGGCCCTGGGCATGGTGCAGAATCTTATTAGCTGGGATTTAGATTTCGATCTACAACAGGGTATCAGTATGGCGGCAGCGGGTTTACCTATTGCTGCTTCTGAAGAGAGCCAGTCTTCCTGCCTGGAATTTATTGTGGGTCGGTTGCGCAGCCTTTTGCTTGATCAGGGTTACCGATATGATGTGGTTGATGCCATATTGGCAGTTCAGGGCTCAAATCCAGCCGGCGCGATGCGCGCGGTTAAAGTTTTATCTGAGTGGGTTGTTCGACCTGATTGGAATACTATTTTGCCTGCTTATTCGCGCTGTGTACGGATAACCCGTGACCAAAAAGAGCGCTTCACGGTGAATCCGGTCGCCCTTTCGGACTCTGCTGAAAAGGATTTATTGGTTGCCCTTGAAAAAGCTGAAACAATATCGCGCCAGATCGCTTCTGTCGAGGATTTCTTTAGAGTCTTTATTCCATTGATACCCTCAATCAATAATTTCTTCGATAAAGTGCTGGTTATGTCTGATAATCGCGAGGAGCGGTCAAATCGTCTTGGACTTCTCCAAAGAATCGTAGCGCTTGCAGACGGTGTTATGGATTTGTCTAATTTGGAAGGATTTTGATATTTTTTGTTGGCTGCGCCAATTTAAATTGGCGATTAAAATCAATTGCAAAAATGGGTGTTTGCAGGGCGCGAGTCTGTAAATGCCCATTTTTAGTTGCAAGCCGAATTGTTCGAGTCTATAATTTTTATGGTTTCTAATGAATACAATTGATGAGATAAAAGCTCGAATAGATATTCTTGATCTGGTATCCGAGACGGTAAAGCTTCGTCGCTCAGGTAAGAATTATTTGGGCTTCTGCCCGTTCCATTCGAATACGCGCACCCCAGCTTTTGTAGTGTTTCCAGAATCAGGCACATGGCGTTGTTTTGGTCAATGCAATGAAGGGGGTGACATCTTTAAGTATGTCATGAAACGTGATGGCCTTGATTTTTCTCAGGCCCTTAAAGTTTTGGCTGATCGTGCAGGTGTTCAACTTCAACCGATTACTCCCAAACAACAAGCCGAAGTTGAAGAAAACGAGCGGTTCAGGTTGCTGCTTGAAGGCGCAGTGATGTTTTTTCAGGATCATCTTTTTCATACGTCGCCAGGAAAGCAGGCATTGGAGTATTTGCACAAACGTGGATTGTCTGACGCGACCATCGAATCATTTGGATTAGGTTACGCGCCAGACGCATGGGAAGCGCTTTCGCAGCATTTTGTCAGTCAGGGATATAAAATACAGGATTTATTGGCTGTGGGATTGGTTGTTGAACGTGAAAGCGGAGGAGTGCATGATCGTTTTCGGAATCGAATAACGTTTCCTATACGAGATGGTGCAGGAAAAATGGCGGGTTTCGGGGCGCGTATTCTTGATCCCAATGATGTGCCAAAATTCTTAAATTCCCCGCAAACGATGTTGTTCGATAAAGGACAATTACTGTATGGCCTGGATCGCGCTCGCAAGGCTATCCGCGCTCAAGATCAGGCGGTCATAGTTGAAGGTTATTTTGATGTAATTGCTTTGCATCAAGCCGGCTTTGCAAATACAGTTTCACCAATGGGTACAGCTCTAACTGAGGCGCAATTACGCTTACTTAAACGGACAACCCGGCGCATCATACTGGCGTTAGATTCGGATGCTGCCGGAGAAAAGGCTACCCTGCGCGGTTTGGAGATTGCCCGTCAGGCTCTGGATCATAGTCAGGAGTTGGTTTTTGATGCACATGGGCTAATTCGGAATGAAGCCCGCCTGGATGCCGATTTGCGTGTAACGACTCTTCCTGAGGGTCAGGATCCCGATGAGATCGCTAATCGGAATCCTGAGGAATGGGCCCGGATTGTCGAAAATGCCAGACCAATCGTGGTGCATGTCATGGAAACTCTTACAGCGGGTCGTAAACTGGATGATGCGAAGGTCAAACGCGAAATTGTCGATCAGGTGATGCCTTTAATTGAAGACGTGCCTGATTTGATTGAGCGTGATGCATACCGGCAAAAGTTAGCTCGATTATTAAAGATTGATGAACGGTATCTTATTTCATCTCAGCGTGTTAAAGCAGTTGCTCGTCGCCCCCAGCGTAATACTGCGAGGGATGTAAAGACGTCAAGAGCGGATTCATTGATGGGCATGATGCCGCCTGGTCAAGCCATAGAAAATCATTGTATTGGCATCCTGCTTCAGCGTCCGGAATTGCTTAATACATTGAATCGAAAATTATTACAGGCAGGTCTAAGTCGATTGGTTGTGCAGGATTTTAACCAAACCGATTGTCAAACAATCTTTCACCTTATTCAACAATCATTAGAGCAAGATAAAGTAGAATTAATTCAGTTTATTCATAACAACTTGCCCGAATCGGTTGATGAACGTGTGAAGGATATTTTAGCACACACCCCAAAATTGGACCCCGTTGAAGATCGGGTGGTGGAAGATTTAATGCGTGCAGTCATGCGAAACAGGATCTTCAGCCTTACTGAGCGGATAAATCAATTGCGATTTTTACAGGAAGAAGCTCAACAACAAGGTGAATTACGCACATCGTCGTACGAAGAGCTTGTTCAGGAGGCTGCTCGCCTGCGCTTATTGATTGATCTGGGTCCGCGGTCGATTCCTGGATATGAATAGCCGATAAAATTTATCTATGGTATGATTATAAAAATGCCTCCGAAAAAGAGAACCTCCAATCTAACGCCTAATAAACATTTACCGGAAGTTTCTTCGGATGAAATTATTCCCGATGAATTTGAGCAGTCATTCAAATCAGATAAGAGGAATAAAAAGATGGATAATGGCGTCATCCCAGACGAGACAGGTGTTGACAATTTAGACATACAGGATGAGAGGGGTGAAAACGAAACAGAACCAATTGAGGTTGAGTCGGAAATAGGATGGGAAGAATTAGCCCCAGAAGATGCTCTGGAAGTATTAGGCAGAGTCAGTATTAGCACAGAGCTTTCTGAAGATCCTGTCAGGTTGTACCTAAAAGAGATTGGTCAAATACAATTATTGGATGCTGATAGTGAGTTTCGCCTTGCTGCGCGCATCGAAGCGCACCGCAGGATCGTATCATACACGAAATTGTCACCTCGTTTAAAAAATGAAACCTCGATTCATTTTCAGTTATACAAGATATTATTGGATGAACTGGAAGAAAATTACGAACGACTATATAAAGATACAGAGAAACTTGGTTACGCTTGCCCGGATATCCAATTGATGCTGGCAGAGGCGCAAGTACTCCGTCACCAATGGCAGGGCGACGATCCATCATACTTGCGGGCTTACCTTGATAATGGCCTATGGGGAAAAGATCCAATATGGGATGTGGTTGTTCGGAGTGCATTTACTGTTTTCTTGTGTTTCTATTGTTTACCCCCTGATATTGCGGCAAAGTTGCAAGGTTATATCGCAAAAAAACAAAAATTGCCTCCGGTTGCGAGTATGGTTCGTTATCTGACAGATCAGGATGAATTGAAAGATGAAATGGATGCGATCAGTCATCGTGCGGAAGAAGCTAATCAGACGCTTATCCGGGCTAATCTACGTCTTGTCGTAAGTATTGCGAAGCGTTATTTAGGACGCGGCATCTCCTTTCTGGATTTAATCCAGGAAGGAAATCTGGGATTGTTACGTGCGGTGACGAAGTTTGATACCACGCGCGGTTTCAAATTCAGCACCTATGCTACCTGGTGGATCAGGCAGTCTATCAGCCGTTACATCGCTGAACAGGCCCGTACAATTCGAATACCTGTTCATTTGTTTGAATCGATCACCCGTTTGATGCGTGTTCAGAGGTCTTTAGTCCAGCGGCTTGGACGTGAACCAACTCATGAGGAATTGGCTTTAGAAGCCGGTTTTTTACCTGAAGCAGACGTACAGGCAATAGAACGTTCACGAGCTGAGGGAACTGATTTGGATGTTGTCATTCAACGTCGCTGGATGTGGGCTGCTGCAAAAGTCCAGCGGATTTTACAATCTGCTGAAGAACCGGTTTCTCTCGAGAGACCGATTGGTGATGAGGACAGCAGCCAATTGGGCGACTTTATTGAAGATGATGAAGCCCTGGAACCAATGGATGCTGCTGCTCGTGAAATGCTTCGCGAGCAGGTTCAGAGCGCTTTGGCTGCTCTATCTGAACGCGAACGACAGGTGTTGGAACTACGCTTTGGTTTGATCGATGGCAAAGATCATACGCTCGAGGAGGTTAGCCGGTACTTTAATGTGACGCGTGAACGGATTCGTCAGATAGAAGCGAAGGCTTTACGGAAACTTAGACATCCTACCCGCAGCCGTCACTTGCGCGAGTATCTTGGTTAATTTGATAGCTTTTAACGCTTAGA
Source organism: uncultured Anaerolineaceae bacterium (assembly GCA_964503685.1). Lineage (GTDB taxonomy): Bacteria > Chloroflexota > Anaerolineae > Anaerolineales > Anaerolineaceae > CAZDAW01. Next base: position 8,593 of record CAZDAW010000078.1, read on the forward strand.
AATAAACTTATCATTTTTTTCTAAACGTTAAAAGCTATTGGATGAAACAAGCGGGAAAATCGAATTGGTTTAATTTAACGAAATACTTTACATTGAGAAAATAATATGATATTTGTAATGCTCTTGATATTATTTCTGTTATGAGGATTTATTAAAATTAGGAAAACCTTATGTTATACTAGAGCCCGCGAGCTAAATTTCTTAAAAAGGATTGGCTATGCTGTTAGATTATCTTCCCCTTGCAATAATATTTGTTTTGGCAATCCTGTTTGCTATATTAATTGTGGTCATTGGCCATACTATTGGCCCCAAACGGCCGACTGAAAAGAAATCGCTTCCATACGAGTCGGGTGTGAATCCCATAGGGCCAGGGACGAGGCGGATCAGTGTACGATATTATCTGATCGCTGTTCTGTTTATTCTCTTTGATATCGAAGTTGTATTTTTCCTTCCGTGGGCGGTCGTGTTTCGTCAGTTGAAGGTATTTGGACTGATCGAGATGGGTATCTTTGTGATTATCTTAATGGTGGGTTATGTCTATGCCTGGAAAAAAGGAGCGCTTGAATGGGAATAGAACAGAAACTTGGTAATCTGGGGGTGATAACAACCTCATTGGATTATGTTGTGAACTGGTCTCGTTATCGCTCAATGTTCCCGATGTCTTTTGGCCTGGCTTGTTGCGCTTTGGAGATGATGGCTGCCGAAGCTTCAAATTATGATATGAGCCGTTTTGGAATGGAGTTGATGCGTCCCAGCCCGCGACAGGCTGATCTGATGATTGTGGCAGGGCGCGTTACAAGAAAAATGGCGCCTGTTGTTCGCCGTTTATATGACCAAATGCCGGACCCAAAATGGGTCATTGCCATGGGGGATTGCGCATCTTGTGGTGGTGTTTTTAATAATTATGCGGTTGTGCAAGGGGTTGATGAAGTCCTACCGGTTGATGTGTATGTTGCTGGTTGTCCTCCACGTCCAGAAGGGTTAATTCATGGCATATTGACCCTCTATGAAAAAGTTAAAGGCGAACACCTTATTAATCCCAAGCCAGCCAAATCTGTAACTCAGACAGCCTGAATTCTTGATGGATGCTTTCTCATGGATAAGAACACCAAAATACTAGTCGATGCTTTTCAACAACAATTTAACATTCAACTCGATGAATTTCGAGATCAGGTCACTTTATTAATTGAAGCGAAATATATTGTTGAAGCCAGCCGATTGTTGAAAGAAAAATTTGGTTTTGATCGTCTTTCATCGATCACTGCTGTAGATTATTGGCCTGATGATGAACCGCGTTTTCACGTGGTCTATCATTATTATTCATCTACGGTCAACGACTATTTATGTCTTCGAGTGCCTTTGGCAGGAGATTCGCCTTCAATTCAAACCATTGAAACGATTTTCCCCAATGCAAATTGGCCCGAACGTGAGGTTTGGGATATGTTTGGTATTCGTTTCGAAGGGCATTCAGATATGCGCCGGATACTGATGCCTTTTGACTGGCAGGGACATCCACAGCGGAAGGATTATCCCTTAGGCTACGAGGAAGTTCAATTCACGTTCAACTTTGATGATATAGACCGGCATAAATCATATGCGAAAGATTAATTTATGGTAGATTGAGGACTTCTTTCGGAGAAAACAGATGACTGAAATTTTAGAAGCCTCCCTGGAAGAAATAAAGCACCTGGTTTCAGATCGTGCGTTGTCAGGCGATACGGTCATTCTTAATATGGGCCCGCAACACCCCAGCACCCATGGTGTTTTACGTTTGATATTGGAACTGGACGGAGAGATTGTGGTTAACTGTATTCCCGATGTGGGTTTCTTACACACGGGTGTTGAAAAGAACATGGAATCCAAAACATATTTGCAGGCTGAAGTGATGACAGACCGTCTGGATTACATGAATACAGTTGGCAATAATTTTGTGTATTGTATGGCGGTTGAAAAACTGGTTGATCATGATGTTCCGCCGCGTGCCCAGGCAATCAGAGTGATTTTGGCAGAATTACAGCGCATTGCTTCTCATTTGCTCTGGTTGGGTACTCACGCTTTGGATTTAGGCGCGATCACACCTTTCTGGTATTGTATGCGCGAGCGGGAGATGATTCTGGATATCTTTGAAATGGTATCTGGTCAACGAATGATGACTACCTATATTCGCCCGGGCGGTGTTTGGCGGGATGTGCCGGTAGAGTTTGACGAAGCAGTCCGTTCTTTTGTGAAAATTATGCCTTCTCGGGTAGATCAGTATGAATCGATGTTGACCAAAGCTCCAATTTTCATTGATCGAACGAAAGGCATTGGTAAGCTTTCTAAGGAGGATGCCCTCAACAGGGGAATAACCGGCCCTATCTTAAGAGCAGCAGGGGTGCCATTTGATTTGCGCAAGGCGCGTCCATACTCTGGTTATGAACAATATGATTTTGATATCCCGACGCAAACTGCCAGTGATGTCTATGCACGATATCAGGTCAGAGTTGAAGAGATGCGTCAATCGACCCGGATTATTGATCAGGCGTTACGAAAAATGCCTTTTGGACCGGTTAAGAGTTCAAATCGCAAATTTGTTGCACCACCGCGTTCTGAAATTGGGGTTAGCATGGAAGCTCTGATTCATCATTTCAAGTTATGGACGGAGGGTTTCTCTGCTCCAAAAGGTAGCGTTTATGTGGCGGCAGAGTCTCCAAGAGGTGAGTTGGGTGTTTTTCTTGAGGGGGATGGCAGCCCCAATCCTTATCGTGTTCATTTTCGTACGCCTTCTTTTATGAATCTGCAATCACTGCCGTTAATGAGCCGGGGACATTTTATAGCTGACCTGGTTGCCATTGCCGGCAGTATTGACCTTGTTTTGGGAGATGTTGATCGGTGAACATTCTGGCTCATAAATATCCCGATGAAGTTCGGCAAATTCTGGCAAAATACCCACCTGAACATAAGCGTTCGGCGGTTATGCCGCTGCTTTATCTGGCGCAACGGGACGCGGGTTTTGTGACCAAGCAATCGCTTCAGGATATTGCCGAGATTATTGAATTATCGATCACGGATGTCGCTTCGATTGTTGGTTTTTATACTCTTTTTTATGATCAGGCTGCTGGTAAATATCGTATTCAGGTTTGTACTGATCTGCCGTGCGCTTTGCGTGGAGCAGACAAATTTTTGGAAAAATTATGCGACAGCCTGGGCATTCATGTTGGTGAAACGACATCAGATGGTTTGTTTACTGTTGAAGCGGTAAAATGCCTGGCGGCTTGTGATAAAGCCCCGATGTTTCAGGTGCAGTCTCCAGAGGGGCTTGAGTATCACGAAAATCAGGCCGTTGAAACTGCTCTGGCCTGGATTGAAGCCGTACGCGAAAGAGAAAAGGGGAAAAAAGAATGAGCGAGCATATCTTACTTCGGCACCGTGATATCCCCAATCTTAATCAGCTCTCAGTTTATCGCTCTCATGGCGGTTTTGATGTGCTTAAAAAGATTCTGACCACGATGAAGCCTGAACAGGTGATTGAGGAAGTTAAATCATCTGGACTGCGTGGCCGCGGCGGTGCGGGCTTCCCGGCAGGGGTCAAGTGGTCATTTTTGCCTAATAATATCTGGCCGCATTATGTGGTTGCTAATGCAGATGAATCGGAACCAGGTACTTTCAAAGATCGTGAGATTATGGAGAGTAACCCGTTCCAGTTTCTTGAAGGATTGGCTATTGCTTCTTATGCTGTGCAAGCGCATATTGCATACATCTATTTGCGCGGCGAATTCTGGCCGATTGCCTCACAATTAGATCAAAAAATTAGCGAGCTTGAGCAGGCGGGAATATTAGGCGATAATATTTTGGGGACCGATTATTCTCTTCGCATTTATACTCACCTGGGTGCGGGCGCCTATGTTTGTGGGGAAGAAACAGCGCTCCTTGAGTCGCTGGAAGGTCATCTCGGTCAACCGCGCTTAAGGCCGCCATTCCCTGCGGTAAAGGGCTTATTTGCCAAACCCACGGTAATTAATAATGTGGAAACACTGACGAACCTTCCGCCGATTATGGAACGCGGCGCAGCCTGGTATAAAACGATAGGTACTGAAAAAAGCCCAGGCCCAAAAATTTTCTGTTTATCTGGGAAAGTTGCGCGCCCAGGGAACTACGAATTGCCCCTGGGTACCACTTTTCGCGAGTTAATTTTTAATATCGGAGGTGGTATTCCTGATGGCCGAAAGTTAAAAGCAATTATGCCAGCCGGCGCTTCTTCATCAATTATTGTGGCAACTGATGAAGCCCTGGATACCCCTATGGATTATGAATCTGTGGCAAAAATTGGTTCCATGTTGGGCTCCGCCTCTGTTATTGTGATCGACGATACAGTTGATATGAAATGGTTAGTAAATAAAACCAATCATTTCTTCAAACATGAATCTTGCGGTAAATGCACACCTTGTCGTGAGGGCACCTATTGGATGACCCATATCACCGAGCGCATGGTTGCCGGGCGGGCGAGTTGGTCTGACGTGGTTCTTCTGGATAACGTAGCCCATCAAATACAGGGCAAGTGCCTCTGCCCATTAGGTGAGTTTTCGATCATGCCAGTAATGACTGCAATAAATAATTTCGCGGCGGATTTTAAAACCGGGATTATGGAAGATGAAGCCGAACCGTATTTGGGAGTAAAACATGGGTAAGTTGGTAACATTGACGATTGATGATAAAAAAGTAACTGTACCAGAAGGAACGCTGATAGTGGATGCTGCCAAGAAGATTGGCATAGATATCCCCGTTTTTTGTTATCATCCCAAAATGGAACCGGTTGGTATGTGTCGGATGTGCCTGGTTGATATTGGCCGTCCTGTCATCGATCGCTCGACTGGACAGGTGGTTATCGAAGATGGTAAACCGAAAATCCAGTTTGGACCCAAATTAGAAACTGCATGCACTACCCCTGTTTCAGAGGGGATGGTTGTAGTGGGAATGTCGGATAAAGTTATCGCAGCGCGCAAAGAGATTTTGGAATTTCTGCTGACTTCTCACCCGTTGGATTGCCCGGTTTGCGACAAAGGCGGTGAATGCCCTCTTCAGAATCTCACCATGCGTTTTGGCCCAGCGGAAAGTCGTTTTATTTTTGATGAAAAGATGCATGCAGCCAAGCATGTGCCGCTGGGCGATTTGATTTTCCTTGATCGTGAGCGCTGTATTCAATGCGCCCGGTGTGTTCGTTTTCAAGAGCAGGTTGCTGGTGATGCCGTGATCGGTTTTTATAGGCGTGGTCGATCTCTTGAAATTGTCACTTACTCTGAACCTGGTTTTGACTCTATCTTTTCTGGTAACACAACCGATATTTGTCCGGTCGGCGCTTTGACGACAGCTGACTTCCGGTTTGGCGCCCGCCCGTGGGAACTTAATACAAGCGCATCGATCTGTCCCCACTGCCCTGTAGGATGCAATATCGTTTTCAATGTTCGACGTGAGGCAAAGAGCCAGGGTGATACGGTTATTAAACGGGTTTTACCCCGTCAGAATGAAGCGGTTAATGAAATTTGGATTTGCGACAAGGGTCGTTTTGCTTATCACTTTACTGAAAGTAAAGATCGCTTGTCTCAGCCATTGGTGCGTCGTGAAGGCAACCTTGTTCCGGCTACCTGGGAAGATGCTTTAGCCTTGGTGGCAGAAAACTTCAAGGAATCTCAAGGTAATTTGCTGACTCTGGCGGGAGGATGTCTTGCTAATGAAGATTTGTTCAACCTGAAAAAGTTGACTGATTACATGGACGGCAAGGCAATACTAAACAGTGCAACAGGGGGCGGCGACCTGGTTGCCCAGGTTGGACTTGGGCAGGGAAGTAATTTCAAAGACATGGGCAAGGGAACTGCTATTTTGGTTGTAGCCAGTGACTTGCATGAGGAAGCTCCAATCTGGTGGTTGCGCGTCAAACAAGCGGCTGAACGTGGCGCTGCTTTAATCGTGGTTAATCCCCGATCAACTCGATTGGACCGCTTTGCAATGCATCGTATTCGTTATCATTATGGTGAAGAAGTCAATACGATTGCCGGAATGATGCCAGGTCAACAGAACAACTTGTCTGAGGAATTGCGCAGTGCAGCGGAAGCATTTGCTTCTGCTGAGAACAGCATTATCCTTTTCGGCAATGAGGGTCAGGATTTATCAACTTCGAAGATGCTTGCCCAGGTTTGCGCTCAGTTGCTGATTACTACGAATCACTATGGGAAACCCAATAATGGTTTGATTGGCGTTTGGAAGCAGGCAAATACGCAGGGCGCCTGGGATATGGGGTTCAGGCCTGTGGATAACCTTTCAGACTTGATTTGTGCAGCGCGGTCAATTTATATCGCTGGCGCAGATCCTGCTGCCGGAAACCCGGTTATTACTCAGGGATTGAAAAATTCACGATTTGTGGTTGTTCAGGATCTATTTCTGACTGAAACTGCTCAACTTGCCGATGTCGTTTTGCCCGCCCGCGCTTTCTCTGAGCGTGAAGGGACTTTTACATCCGGTGAACGTCGTGTGCAACGTTATTTTCCGGCAGTTTCATCTCATGGCGATGCGCGTTGTGACTACGAAATTCCGGCTTTGATTGGGCAGCGACTCGGATTTGACATTGAATCTCGTTCTGCTTCTCTGGTGATGCTATGCATAAGTAAAAACGTTCCCGATTATGCAGGTTTGACCTATCAAAAGTTATCCCAGGTGATGGAACAGGAGCCAATTATTGGTCGCGCTGATGTTTATTACGGTGGTACATCTTATGATAATCATCAGGGTTTGGGTGTGCAACTTGCCTCTACAATTCAATCCGGCGAGAATATCTCTTTTCAGAATATCGACACAAAAGTTTCGGCTTTTTCGAAAGATCTATCCAGAGATTCATCAACCATGTGGGCAATACCGATAACTCGATTGTATAACCGCAGCCGGACTGTTTTGCCATCGCAGTTACTCAGTCGGCGTATTCCAGAGCCGTATATTGCTTTGCACTCGAAAGACGCCGAAAGATTTAAACTGGAAGCTGGTGATCAGGTACAAATACTGATTAACGAGAATCCTGTGACAATCCTTCTGAAAATTGACGACGGTACTCCGCAAGGTTTTGCTTTACTGCCACGTGAAATGGGTCTATCCATTTCTGTTCCCACGCCAGTTCAATTTATGCCGCGCTAGGAATTGGCAATTGTGATGCGAGCGATAAAATTTATCGGAGAGTATTTATGGAAACTGGGTTAATTGTGGAATGGGTTATCAAATCAGCGTTCCTCCTGTTATTCCTGACAGGCGCTTTTGCCTATACCACTCTTTATGAACGTAAGGTTCTGGCTCGGATGCAAATTCGTGTAGGCCCAAACCGGGCCGGCAAAGCAGGATTACTTCAACCTGTTGCAGATGGTATCAAATTGATTTTTAAGGAAGAATTGATTCCAGCCCGAGCAGATAAATTTGTTTTTATTCTGGCGCCGATTATTACGGTTATACCGGCTTTGACCATTACGGCTGTTGTTCCGTGGGGAACCAGTTTAAGAATGTTTGGGCGTGAAATATCCCTTTATGTTGCTGATATCAACGTTGCTGTTTTATATTTGATGTCTGTTACTTCAATTTCTGTATACGGAATTACACTGGCTGGCTGGTCTTCGGATAATAAGTATGCCATGTTAGGGGGGTTGCGTTCAACGGCGCAAATGATCAGTTATGAATTGGCTCTGGGTATGTCGATGGTAGGGCCGGTTTTGCTGGCTGGTTCTATGAGTCTGGTAGATATTGTTAGTGCACAAAAGAATGTGTGGTTTGTGTTTTTACAGCCGGTCGGGGCAATTGTCTATATACTTGCTGCTCTCGCTGAAATCAACCGTTCGCCGTTCGATATGGTTGAAGCAGAACAGGAATTGACCGGAGGATATCTGACCGAATATTCCAGTATGAAGTTTGCTATGTTCTACATGGCGGAATACATCAAGATGATCTGTATCAGTATGATCGGGACGACGCTTTTATTCGGCGGGTATAATGGACCGTTTGTGGATAGTTATCCAATATTAGGCCCTGTTTATTTCTTTATTAAGGTCGTGTTGTTACTGTTTTTGATGATCTGGATTCGAGCTACATTACCTCGGCTTCGCTACGATCGACTGATGGCTTTTGGATGGAAAATATTATTCCCACTTTCCCTGTTGAATGTAATTGTTACAGCAATTGGGATCGTGCTGTTTGGAGGATAACCAGGTATGTTACGTGGTTTCTTGACAACATTTCGCTCAATGATCAGCAAGCCTGTGACAATTCAGTATCCAGAGCAGAAACGCCCGGTGCGCGAACGCTTTAAGGGACGGCATGCTTTAAAGCGATATGAGAATGGCCTTGAGAAGTGTATTGGTTGTGCGTTGTGCGCGGCGGCCTGTCCGGCTGATGCAATTTTTGTTGAGGCATCAGAAAATACGGATGATGCCCGGTATTCTCCGGGCGAACGTTACGCCAGCACATACGAAATCAATTTATTGCGTTGTATCTTCTGCGGATATTGTGAGGATGCCTGCCCGACTGAAGCAATCGTATTAGGCCACGATTATGAGTTGTCGTTTACTGATCGCTCATCTGCAATTCATACAAAAGAAATGCTGCTTGATCCTGTTCCCCCGGGTGGTAAACCGACGCCTCAAAAAGTTGAGCCGGGCAAATATACTCGTTCAGTGCCTGAAATGAAAGATCCTATTGATTAACCTGGAGTGTCTGGATGACCTTGCCAATTATTACGTTTCTCGTTCTTGCCCTGGTTGCAGTAGCGGCTGCTGTTGGCATGCTTTTGAGCCGAAATGCGGTTTATGCAGCGTTATTTTTAGTATTAAACTTTGTTTCGGTCGCTATCTTATATCTGACTCTCGGCGCTCCTTTCATTGCCATGGCGCAGGTGACAGTTTATGCCGGGGCGATTATGGTTTTATTCCTGTTTGTGATTATGTTGCTGGGCGCCGAAAAATTATCAACAATAGAGACGGTTGTCTGGCAGCGGCCG
>CAZDAW010000079.1:0-17479 GCA_964503685.1 uncultured Anaerolineaceae bacterium
TGCTCATACCGAAGATTATTGACTTTGTAGGCATTAATAATTTTCTGCTCATCAGGAATGATAACTCTCCTGTTTGAAGAGTAACCTGCCTTTTCACTAATAATTCGAATATCAGCCCAAAAGCTTAACGGTCGTGCTAAAAATCGTATATCTGGTCTCATTTATTAGCTCACTTATTCTGTTTTTTTGATATACTATTCTTAAGTGATTATATAACCTTTTTGTAACAAGCTAAAAGACGATGACATATCAGTTGGATTTATTTAGCAATTTGACTTTTATAGAACGCAAAGAAACGACGCCGCCATTTAAGATCCAACTTTTGAAATGGATTGGCAATAAACAACGTTTCGCTCATGAAATTATTAATTATTTTCCTCAATCATTTAATACATATTATGAACCTTTTCTCGGTAGTGGTGGAGTTTTGGGCGTTTTAGCTCCTCAAAAAGCTATAGGCTCAGATTCATTTGAGCCGCTTATTGAAATCTGGCAAACTCTAAAAAACAATCCAGAAACCCTTAAATTATGGTATTTAGAGCGGTGGCAATTATTACAAAAAACAGGAAAAAAAGAAGGGTATGAACGAATAAAATTATCGTATAATATTCATCCTAATCCGTCTGATCTATTGTTTATTAGTCGGTCCTGCTATGGTGGGGTAGTTAGATTCAGGAAAGATGATGGCTTTATATCAACACCCGTTGGCATCCATGAACCAATCTCACCAGCTTCATTCAATTATCGTGTCGATCTCTGGCACGATAGAGTAAAGAACACAGATTTTTTGTGCCTTGATTACGAAGAAGCGATGCTTTTAGCTAAACCCGGAGATTTAATCTATTGCGACCCACCTTATACAGATTGTCAAAACATTCTTTATGGAGCTCAAAAATTCGACATTGAACATTTAATGTCAATTATCTCTGAATGTAAAACTCGTGGTGTTTATATTGCGCTGTCAATTGATGGCACAAAGAAGAGTGGTAAGAAAAAAATAGATTTACCAATCCCTAACGGCCTTTTCGAGAGAGAAGTTTTTATAAACTTGGGTCGCTCTATGCTACGGCGGTTCCAACTTGAAGGTGAAACTCTTGAAGATGAATTAGTAGCTGATCGTTTATTGCTCACCTACTAAAATTCTATTCCCCAATTTATGTAGTCCCCTTAAATTCACAACACTATTCATACTTATCAGGGACATTTAGATTATAGCTGTAAATTCATTTATCACTAATCTACCGCTGTGTAAGAAAACGCAGGATCGGCGATTTGACAATCAATTTATCGCCCTGGTAAATAATCACAGCCTCTGCCAATACCGAACCCCTGATTTCCGGGCTTAAGAAATTCACAGTTTGCAAATCCACTTTGCGGCCCAACAATCTGGAAAGTTCCGCTTCCATCAAAAAGAAATCAAAGCCGGGAATATGGCCTTGCTCGAAGTCGACCAAAACGTCAATATCGCTGTGAGGTTTAAAGTCATCACGCACGACCGAGCCAAAGAAAGACAATTTGCGAATGTGATATTGGCGGCAAAACTGTGTTATCACTCAGATAAGAATGTTTCAAAATTATCCCGGCTGATGATGGAAAGCTCAGAACCAGGATAGGCGTTCAAGAATTCCTTTTGGGTTGTGTGACGCATTTCGCCGTTTTGCCATTTAAACTCATATCCATATATTTTGCCCCCGTATTCTTCAATGCAATCGATCTCTTTTTGGTCATAGGTACGCCAGAAATATGAGTTCACCATTCTTCCAACAGACTGATTGACCTTACGCCGTTCGACGACCAAAAAATTTTCCCAAAGCTGACCCACATCGTTTCGCAACGAAAGGTCATTGAAATTTTGGATCAAACTATTACGCACGCCAATATCAAAGAAGTAGAAACGAGAGTTCTTAACAATTTCCTTACGTAAGTTGCGCGAGAATCCACCTACTTTGAAGATCACAAAAACCTTTTCGAGCAAATCGAGATAGCGTTCGACCGTCTTGTGATTTAATGCCAGGTTTGCGGCAAGTTCAGCAATCGATACTTCCTGACCGATTTGAAACGCCAGTAACCGTAATAAATCCACAATCTTATCAGAGTGGCGTACACCTTCCATGTCTAAAATATCTCGATAGAGATAGGAACCAACTAATTCACCCAGAAGACGCTGGCGATGGTTGAGGTCTTCAGTCGTGATAATTGCCGGGTAACCTCCCCAAACCAGCCAACGTTCAAGCTGGCTGTGGGTTTCCAGCGCCCCCAAATCTTGCTTGAGTTCCCTATAACTGACCGGATAGAGATTGAATGTCAGTTTACGCCCGGTTAGCGGCTCACTAATTTTGTTAGCCAGATCAAAAGATGCTGAACCTGTCGCAATGACACGAGCATCAGGGAAACTGTCGATTAAAATCTTGAGGTTCAAACCGATTTCTGGTATGCGTTGCGCTTCGTCGATGACTAATAATTCGGCATCGCCCAACACCTCTCCGATTTTTTGGCGATTCTGGCTTGATAACGCCTCACGATAAATCAACTCATCAGCATTGACAAATTTGCAACGAAATGGAGCAACTTCTATTAAGTCCCTGGCAAGGGTTGTCTTGCCAACCTGCCGTGGCCCATATAAAACCAGCACTTTACCTGGGATAAGGTTAGCCCTTAATTGTTCAAGCATCAATCGCTTTATTTTCATAAATACATTATACTGAAATACACGAATTTATTCAAATACGTATACTTTAACCTCAATAAAAATCGCTCCGGGTTTTCCCCGGAGCGATTCCTGTAACACCCTTTCAATTGAGCAATTCATCACGGCACAGACAGACGTCTGATCGCCGACTTTGCAACTACCTTGCTGCTCCGGTAGGCAACCACCCGCCAGTAGTAGGTGTTTCCGCTCAACAGGTTTTTCAGCGACCCCTGCAACTTGGTCGTCTTGACGGCTGCCTTGAACTTCACCCCATCCAGCGATGTTTGCAAAACGTAGCGCGTCGCCCCGGGGTAGGATTCCCACTTCACCAGCGCCGGCTGGCTGGCAATGACCGTCTCATCTGCCGGCCCGAGCAGGTTAACTTCTGCCGTATTAAGGATTCTTAATGTCAGATCGCCGTAACTTTTAGCATCGTATCCGGCAATTTCGATGTAATAAACCGTCCCTGGCTGAGCTGTAAAGGCCGTTTTCGATTGCCTGGCGCCGTTAAAATCATTGTTGCAGGCCAGCTGCGTCAACGAACCGCGCGTCCCGCTCCATACACCCAGGACGGTATTGTAATTGCTGCCCCCGGTAAAGACGGTGATGTTCTTCGTTACGTCTGTTTCATAACGGTACCATACCGTGCGCGCCCCTTTGCGCTTGACGCAGCTTAAAACCGGATCATCGCTTGCCGTCAGCGCATTCAAATTGCTTTGCGTGGCAGTAAACGGAACCGAAGCGATGCTCACTGCGCTGCCAAAGTCATCGTTGGCAATCGCGCCGCCGCAGGTCGTATCGTTGAAGATTTCGATCGATGAGATCGTCGCCTTGCCATTTTTCACGATCTCGCTGCCATAATCGTATTTTTCCAGCGCCAAATCCGGGACGGTCTGGGTAAAGCAACGGGTAAATCCTTTCTTATTTACCAGATCCCACACCCGCGCCGACCATCCGGCTGCCAGGTAAATGGAACGCGCCTGGTTGTCAAAACTCAGAGCTGTCATATTACTGGAACCCGGCGTATTAACCTGTATGGCCGCGCCGGCATCTTCTCGACACTGCGCCTGCTTGAATAGAGCCGCACCCTTATAACTGTAACTGAGGCACGGGCTGGCGTCGCTCGAAGGGTCATGCAGCCAGCCGCTGATTGCCATACTCGACTGCACCGTCCAGTTTGACACGGTATGCGTGCGCGTGCCAGTCGTCGCCCAATTTTGCTCAACGATCGTGATCGTTCCGTTCCCGCTGCTATCGACATTCGAGGCGCTGACCAGAGATGTATGCCCATACGGGTCGGTCGCCCCGTAACTCAATACATCTCCAGGCATCGGCGCTTTACCGACCGTGCCATTGCTGATTTTTACCAGCTTATCGCCGTTATAGTTCCACACAACCATGTTGCCGTTGGCCGAATAAGGGGCAATACCGTAAGCCAGGTAGAGATACCGTTTGGTCAATTCGGGGCATTGCCATTCCAGTTGCTTCACCCCCACACCAAAGTTGACCAGCACGCTGGTGCTCTTGGGGCCGCAGGCTTTAACCCCCCGGTAACTCGCGCCCATTGCATACGAGCCAGGGTGGTTGTTGACATTGCATTCACCGCTCCACCACGAAGGAGCAGGTAGATCGCCAGCCAATTTGACCTCTCTGAGATTTTCCGGCGGCTGAAAATCGGCCTGCGCCTGCAAGCTCGTCGAAGGCAAGGCAGCATCCGGGCTATCAACCGAGAATAAGGCGGGGTCGATAAGGGGAGCTAACCCGTCATCAGCCAGTCGGCTGATGCGCACTGTCCATACTCGCTCGCCGTACTCGCCGACCCATTCACTGATCATCACAGGCCGGGCGTCTTCGCCGCGCAGGCTTAGCGGCACAACGCTGGTCGTCCCATTCACCGGGCTGCCGAACAGATTGATGCTCCCGGTTTCGGCTGGTTCGGCGCCCTGCTGTCTCCTGAATTCGAGCAGGTTGCTTTCATAATTTTCGCCAACGGTTATCCCTTCTCCCCGCAGATTTTCGATTTCCGGTGTGACCTCAATGGGGGCAGTTATAATTTCAATCTGGTAAAACGGCTCCCACTGCATCGCGGTAGCAATCTGAATGGCGTCTTCAGGCGCTGACGCAATGAATTCTCCCGGAATATAGGGAGAAGAGACGATCAATTCAACTCCGTCGAGGGAAATATCGGCGCGCATCAATTCCCCGCCATCTTGCAAGGGAAGGGATGCAGCCGCTTTTGCCCATACCGGAGCTGGATTGATAAGGCTCAATACGAGGATAAACGCGGTAAGGGTTTTGGTTTTCATGATACTTTTATTATCGTCAATTTTGAAGTGGATTTCAACCTGATCGGTTTACAAATTTGTAAAGATGACAAATTTGCCTGCAATATTCCACAAGATATGCTAAAATATAGGTATAGGAGCATATTGGTTTCTTTAAATATGGAGCTAACTTACATGTCATCAACTACTACAAATGGGGAAAAAGAATCGTCGTCTGATGGAGATGATGATTCGCTATCAGACCTTGATTACGATTATTTTGTAGAACTCTTCTCAAGCCAACTCAACCTTTCCACTTTAGACGTACAAAATGAACTTGCCGAGGGCAAATCCTGGTGGGATATTGCCTACGAGCAGGGTTTATCTCTAGAGGATTATTATGACGTATTGGAAGCGATTCGTCATGATATCAAGGTATGGATTCGCGAGAAGCAACACACGACAGACATCAAGATCATCAAAAGAGAACTGGCTCGTTTATCCGAAATAAGCCAATAAACCCTACGAGTAATGATGGCTTCTGAGATCCTGATCGTATTGTGTCTCATCGCCCTCAACGGTCTGTTTTCGCTTTCCGAAATGGCTATCGTTTCAGCGCGCAAATCGCGCTTGCAACAAAAAGCCGAAGACGGCGACCAGAAGGCGATTAAAGCGCTGGCGCTGGCAGAAAACCCCAACCGGTTCCTGTCCACTGTACAGGTCGGCATCACCCTCATCGGTATCCTGAGCGGCGCGTTCAGCGGCGCCACAATTGCCAGACAGATCGGGACTGAGTTGAGTAAAATACCCCGCCTGGCGCCATACAGTGAAGGGATCGGCGTTGCCATCGTCGTGCTTATCATTACTTACCTGTCGCTGGTATTAGGTGAACTGGTTCCCAAGCGCCTGGCGTTAAATAACGCCGAGCGGGTTGCTGCGTCGGTGTCGCCGCTGATGGATACCCTATCAAACATCACAACGCCGATCGTAGCCTTGTTAAGCGGGTCAACCAACCTTATTCTGCGTTTGTTGAATGCCCACCCTTCTTCTGAGCCCGAAGTTACCGAGGATGATCTAAAATCCATGCTCGATCTAGGCACCGAAGAGGGAGTGATCGAAAAAGTGGAACAGGTGATGGTCGAACGGATTTTCCGCATGAGCGACCGCAGCGTGAGCGCTTTGATGACCCCGCGCACCGATGTCGTCTTCCTGGATAAAGACGCCACGCATGAAGAAATCTATGCAAAAATTGTCCAATTTCCATTCTCACGTTTTCCGGTTTACTCAGAAACGCCAGACAACGTGATCGGCATCGTCCAATCTCGCGATCTGCTGCTTCAACGAATCAACAATTCGGCTTTCGATATTCAGCAAGCGCTCCAGCAACCCTTATTCATCCCGGAACCAACCCCGGCGCTCACCGTTTTACAGCAATTCAAAACCAGCGGCGCAGAAATTGCGGTCATCATCGACGAATACGGCGGCGTCCTTGGGTTGATCAGCATCAACGACATCCTGAAAGCCATCGTCGGCGATATCGCTGCGCCGCAAGGCGCAAATGAACCGGAGGCCGTCCGTCGCGAAGACGGTTCATGGCTCTTCGATGGGATGATCTTGATCGACGAACTTAAAGACTACCTCAACCTGGACGAATTGCCCGGTGAAAAAGACGGCAATTATGAAACATTGAGCGGACTGGTTATGACCCAATTAGGACGGGTGCCGGCCAGCGGCGATCATTTCGAATGGGAGCAATATTGTTTCGAGGTAGTCGATATGGACGGCCGGCGAGTGGATAAAGTGCTCGTCTGCCCATTAACTCTGCACCCCAAATCATCTATCGCTCCTTGATGCGCATCCCATAACCCGGCACATAAACGCCGCGCACACGTTTGCCATTCGGCGTGTGATTTAAAATCACATCCACTTCAGACCCATCAATCGTGCGCCGGCGTACAACCTCGATGCCCATCCCATGAAATTTCGCCCCAACTCCTGCATCCTTTAATATCTTGCGGTAGAGGAAGAAGATACCCAGCGGGCCAAGCGAAGTGCCCATATAATAAACTCTCCCCTTGCCATACATATTAACCGTCACACACGGCGCGCCGCGGTAATGTTTCTTACGGTCGGTATAGCGCGCCATCACCCTGGCGGTAACCGGCTCCAGAATATCAGCCCATACCTCGCCCTCTGCCGGGAAAATGCCGACGCCGATTTTTACTTTCGTATGCCCCAGCGCCTCGAAACGGCGGATCTTCACCCCGGCCATTTCAGTAAACAGCCCCGGCAAAAGACCTTTAATCGCCTGATTATGCAGGTCACGCGCCCCGGTTCGCCAGCTCAAAATGAGATGACCGCCGTCGTTCACCCATTTTGCCAGTCTCTCAACGAAAGCAGGATCGGCCATTTGATATAACGGCAGACTGATGATCTTATAACGGCTCAGATCAACGCTCTGAACGCTTTTGACATCGGCATTGACGTTGAATAAGTTATACGGCGCGTAATACCGCGCCATTTCCATGTCATATCCTACCTGCATAAATTCATTGGCGGCGTTATATAACCCCTCGGATAAATACTGTTCCTTGAGCAGGCGCGAATTGTCTTTGTCGTATAGAACACACGCCTGGGCTTCAACTGGCGTTCCGGCAAAACGATCAAATACAGCACGGTTAGCGCGGATATTTTCAGCGAGCGCCTCATAACGGGACGTAATTGTGTTATCCGGGTCGAGAATGCCGTAGCACAACTGCTCTTGGCCAAAAGGCGCCGTGCGCCAGCGGAAATAAAAGATTTGGTCCGCCCCATGAGCAATCGATTGATTGCTCCACAAAACAACCTGCGGGTCGGGCGGCAGGTAACCCAACACCCAATGCCCCTGGATGCCGGAAAACTGCTCGAAAATTGAAATGGGCGCGTTGTCTTTCAGCCCGCGGATATGACTCAATTGGTATGAGGTGAAGTAATAAGGCAGAGGAGCTTCCTGCTCGCCCCAAACCGGGTAGTTATCGAAGCCGGCCCGTTCCAGTTTGCGGGCAATGGCTTCGTCGTCCACCACCGCCGAGTGCGGGCTGACATGAAAATTGGTGCTCACCCATTGCCGCGGCTCAATAATCGCGTGCAAAATATCGGTTTGCTTATGGGTGAATCCCACCGCTGAATCGGAGCAAAAACGATCGTAATCCAGCAACAGGCCGGGGTTGTGTCTGATGCGCAACTGGCGGCGAGGTACAGGGACCTGTTCGAATTGGGTATAAGTTGTCCCCCAAAAGATCGTTCCCCACACCTTGTTAAGCGCCTCGATCTCACCATATTTAGCCTTTAACCACTTATGCCAGGCTTCGACGCAATTTTCGCAGATACAGCGGTCGGTTCCCTCGTGCCCAATCTCATTATCAACCTGCCAGCCGATGACATTGGGATTCGCTCCGTAATGCTGGGCAATCGCGGTGACGATTTTCTCACAGGCTTTTTGGTAGCTGCGCGAATTGTAACAATACTCCCGTCGGGTTCCGAAATCGTGGGCAATGCCTGAAGGATGCACACGGAAAATTCGTTCGTCCTTTTCCGCCAGCCAGGCCGGAAAGGTCGCCGTCGGCGTACCCAACACCGTCCTGATCCCATATCCTGCCAGCAGTTCGATCACATCATCAAAAAGCGAAAAATCGTATTTCCCTTCTCGCGGTTCGATCACCGACCAGGCAAACTCCATCATGCGGGCAGCCTGGATGCCCATCGCCGCCATACGTTCGGCGTCCGACTTCCATAATGAACGATCCCATTGTTCAGGATAGTAATCAACGCCAAAGAGGACGCCGCCGGGTTTACCAACCATAGTAGATACTAGCTCCTTTTACCATTTTCAAGTAAGTCTGAATAAACAAGATTTAATAATACCCCAGTTACAATATATGGGCGAGTCAATAACCCGCCCATACGAAACAAACGATTGTTCAATTCATATAATCTAAATTGGATGATTAACCGCGCATCCTATGGCAACTGCCAGTATTTGACGTCTTTCACCTTAACCGTAAAATTATCCGTCATTGAGCCCGAGATGAAGGGACCAAAACGGCCAACGTCGTAATAATCGTCATCCGCCTCGCCGACCAGATCGCCATTGAGATACATGGCAAAATGCTCGCCGTTGGCCCAGACGCCAATGCGATTTTGCTGCCGCGATCCTTTACGGATGGATGAACTTGACGCCCAGTTAATCAAATATTCAGACGATTTATCCATCCCGGCGTTGCGCAGGGAATACATCCCATTGCAGGTGATGGCCGCCAGATAACCGTTCTCGGTATCAGGAGCGCGGAAGACAAACCCGTATGAATCCATCCCCGAACAACTTTCGGGGCGCATGGTGAATTCCATGTAGAAATTCTTAACCTCGCGCAGCCCCAGGCACAAACTCCAGGTGACTTTGTTGAGCGGCTGGCGGTCGCGCATCACCAGTTCGTAATTTGACAGTGAAAAGGTCGTCGGATCATCTTCGTCGAAGAAAAGATACCAGTTCGGTATGGTCGCCTTCGAATCAAACGTATCTTCCCAGGTCGGCGAACCAAGCCCGTCTCGCGGGTCGCTGGCAGGCACCAGATTGGGCGTCACCGGTATGGCCGTACTGGTCGGCGTTTCAGTAGGAGGCGACTGGGTGGGCGTATCGGTCGGCGGCAGGGTGAAAGTGGGCGTCGGCGTATCGGTCGGCAACGGCGTATCGGTTGGCAGCGGCGCATCGACGGTTACCGGTTGAGTGACTACCACTGTAACCACTATGGGCGACGGCGGCAGAACAGGGTTTGCAGTCAGCGAACGCGCCACCAGGGTCGATACTGTTTCGGGGGCAGCCGTAGCGGGGGTGGGTATCAGGCCGGCGCAACCGCTGGTGACCATCAGCAACAGCGCCGCCAGGATAAGAAAGATGTACTTCAGGGAGAGGGTAGGTAACTTGTGCATCGCTTCTTCCTTTTACTCCCCTTGACCCGCGGACGTTGGGGCAGGGGAAAAGTGGAGTGGGACTAGTTCAACTTCCAATAGGATACCTCAGATATCCTGACTGTCAATCCAGATGTGACGGCTGCATTGATATACGGCCCAAATTTGCCTTCCAGATAGGTATTATTGCTGGCTTCATTGACCAGTTTGCTGTTGATATAAACGCCTAAATGAGCGCCGTCGGCCATAATCCCCAAACGGTTGGTCTGCCCAGAGGCCTTGACAATTGCATCCGATTCTGTCCACGGAATGATATCGATAATCTTCTTTTGCGCCGCGTCCCAGCGACGCAGCGAATAACGTCCGTCGCAGGTCAACCCCACCAGGTAGCCGTTGTCATTATCGGGGGCGCGGAAGATGATCCCATACGAATCGCTGCCGGCGCAGGTGTCGATATTATAGGTGAAATCAACATAAAAGTTCCTGGCATGCTCGCTCGAAAAAACCCAGTTCGCGCCGCGCTTGTAATCAGTCATCACCAGATGACCATCCTCGATCTGGAAAGACGAATTGTTTTCATCGACATAAGTGTACCAGTAGAAAATCTTATTCGTCCCGTTCATATCATCGAACAACGTCGGCGCGCCAAGATGACTTCTGGGGTCTGAGGCTGGCAGGGTGACGGTCGGTAAAATCTGCGTGGTTGGAGTCAGGCTGGGTGTGGCGGTGGGGCCAGGGGTGGCGCTCATGTCCGGGGTCGGCGTGGCTGTATCAGTGGGCAAGGGCGTCTCAGTCTCCGTGATAGCCGGAGGTGTGACCGTAACTGGCAGGGTGACAAGCTGGGTGACCACTGCCGCAGTAGGCTGTGAGATATACACGGCCGTCAACGCCTCGGCCACCTGCGTGGCAATCATATCTGCTGAAGGCGTCGAAGGCCCGAAGCGGCTGCAAGCAGGGGTAAAAAACAGGGCAAGTAATAACAACAGTCTCTTTTTCATCATTCCATCCTTCACGGAAGCACCCAATAGGCAACATCCGTTGCATATACTTTAAAATCTTCCGTCAGGTTGGATGCAATAAATGGGCCAAATCGCCCGCTCAAATTGGTCTCATCGACCGCTTCGGCCACCAGTTGATCATTAATATAAGCGCCGATATGCCCGCCCTTCGCCCAAATGCCCAGGCGGTTGCTCTGATCGGGCCCGGCTTTGATCGCCTGACTGCCCTTCCAGTCCACAAAGTAGAGGAACATTTGTTTATGCTCATCCCAACGGCGCAGCGAGAACTTGCCGTCGCAGGTTATCCCGAACAGGTAGGCGTTGTTCAGGTCGGGAGCGCGAAATGCCATGCCATAAGAATCATTAAGCAGGCACTTGCCCACTTTGAAAGTGAACTCCAGATAGAAATCTTGCAGGTTAATATGCGTTAAATCCCAATTGACCAGGTTATTAGCATGGTGGGCAGTCATCACTAAATCGTGCTCATCGATGAGGAAGGTGAAATCTTCTTCCTTGAACTGGTACCAGTTGGCGGCGCTGCCGAACGTATCCCGCCAGCCCGGGTCGCCCAGGCCTGCCTTGGGGTCGGCGGCGATCAGCGTGGCGGTGGGCGTCGGCGAATTGGTCGCCGTGGCGCTGGCTGTGAGGCTGGGCGTCAGCGGTGTGGCAGTGAAAGGTAAAGAAGTAACCGTGGGTGTATCGGTGGGAGGCAAAAGCGTGCTGGTAGGCGGCCCTGGCGTCACCGTGACAGGGTGAATGACAGTCACCTCTTTGGGCACGATCAGGGTAACGAACTCACCTGTGGGTAAGCTGGGCGGATTGACCGCCAGCGCCGCGGCAACCTGCGTCGATACCTGATCCTGCGATACGGATACCGGTGCAGTTGATGTGGTGCAGCCCAAGATCGTCAACAAAAGGAGGATCGGGACCACCATAATTTTTAATCGTCGGGCAGGGTGAAAAAATCGTTCGCTTCGTCCCAATCGTACTGACCCTTCAATACTTTTGTTCATCAACCGCTTTCCCTGCGCCAATTCATCCTCCTCTACGGCAATATCCAATACGAAACTTCAGAGACTGTTGCTTTAAAACCCTGCGTCTGTTCGGCGGCAATTACCGGGCCGTAACGCCCCGATGAATAGGCGTCATCTTCGACCCTGGCAACCTGCCCGCCGTTGATATAAACGGTCAGGGTGTCGCCCCTGGCCATCAGCCCCAGGCGGTTGCCCTGCCCCGAACCGGCGTTGATCCGCTCTGATTCAGTCCACTTCACCAAATTGACGAACTCCTTGCCATTCCAGTTACGCAAAGAATAACGTCCATCACACGTGATCATCAGAACATAGCCATGATTCGGGTCGGGGGCGCGCAACAGCATCCCGTAGCGGTCCATCCCGCTACACTCGCCGAATTTGGCGGTCATTTCGATGTAAAAATTCGTCAATGCAGGCGGCCCATGCACGCCCCATTTTTCGTAATTGGGGACGGCTTCTTTATCCGCCATAACCAGTTTGTTATCCTTGATACTGAATTTGACCTGATCGTCTTCATATAAATACCACCCGGTATCGTAACTGAAATCGTCCTTGACGTTCGGGTTGCCCAGCGTCTGGCGGGGATCTTCTGCCGGGGGCGTTTTGCTGGGAGCGAGGGTTGGCGTTTCAGTTGGCGGCGCCGCGGTAGCCGTAGCCGTGGGCAGCGGCGTCTGGGTGGGAAGTATCGTCGCCGGTAACGGCGATCCGCCGCCCGCTGGCGCGGTCTGCGTCGGGTGTATAGGCACCGGCGAAGCCGTCAGCATCGCCGCTACCTTCGTGGCAAGTACGGCCTGCGTCGCTTTCTCCTTGTTCGGCAGATTGCAGCCGGCCACCAGCAGCATTAATAAAATCAATCCGGGTGCGCAGCGTCGAAAACCCATGTTTGGTAACCTCTTAATAAAAAATTGATCTTTCCGTCAAAATAATTTAAACCATTGTATAACAAATTGAATCCCTGCGCAAATCAAGCATTTCCCCATTTTTTGTAATACGCACAACCGCGATATTATCTCAAATTGTAATCTTTGAAATCATCAGGAATAAATTTAATCAAGACTGCTGAAAATGTACACGTCCACTTGGACTCATTTCTATCATTTCCTCAACTAATAAATGAACGTAGGTTGATGGATTGGGGAAACGCAGATTATGATCAGGATGTTTTTCTATAACATCTTTAGCGCGTTGGATTGCTATTGAGGTATGATCAATTAAAGCATCGAAAACTGGCATCGCTTCGTGGTAGCGAGGGATATATTTCTGCAAATAATTTTTAACTTCCTTACCATTTTCAAATGGGCGCATCGTTTGTTCGAAATGCAGGATATACCAGAATTCAAAGGCGGGATTGGAAATAGCCAGAGCATATTTACAATTTCTTGCCTTCTGCACCGCTTCATTAAAAGTCATATTCTGGGTTGGATTTTCAACATCAAACACGCACCAAACCGCATCAAATCTGCCAATATCCGCTCTTCCCTTTCGAATTTCTTCTTTCCGCTGTGCTTCAAGCCGACGCGCTTCTTCTATCAGAGAAATTGGGGCGCCGCCGCGATCTTGGATTCTTACATAGACACTGGATAGCTTAAGGTATTTTCTCAACTCCTGAAAGTAATTTGGCTCAGTCTCCGCTCCTTCACACACGATCAAGATACACCGGCCTGGAGCGCGCCTCCCTATTCGGCGGTCATAAGAATGCGCAGAACGTTCATGTTGGTGTGAAGATTTGTCAGAGAGTTTACGCTTCGGCATGACCCGATTCCCCCCATTGTGGCTCACTCAAAAATGGAATCGCCCCATATCGTCCCATCAGGTAACCTTTGGCAAGCGCTTCACCTTTTCGCGGGCTGAAATCGAGCAGCGGGTACAGATGAGAGCATCCCTGACGGTCTTTTTCTACAAACCAGATCTGATCCCGGCGAAAAAGACAGCAATCCATCAACGTTGTATCGTGCGTGTTAAAGATTAACTGGGCGCCCTTCGGATTTATCTGGGGATTATGAAACAGACTAATCAAATGACGTACCAGTAAAGGATGCAGACTGGAATCCAGTTCGTCAACAAAAAGCGTCCAGCCGTTTTCCAATACTTCCTCCAACGGCCCGCTCAGAGCAAAAAACCGTTGTGTTCCAGCAGATTCTTCTTCCAACGGCAAAGAAACCTCCTTTTCCTCGCTGATCGGATGACGCATATAAACATCAAGATGTTTTTTATTGACCAATTGTTTTCGTAATTCGTCTGGCATATCTTCCGGTAAATTCTGTTCTGTATAAGTCTCTTCCCTTACATCAAAACCTGAGATACCAAAATCGGCTACTTTCAACATGTTACATAATCTCACGTGCATATGTTGATCATCTTTCGCTTTGGCCGCTGAATAGGTGACCAGCATTTCAATAAAATCATTCGCGTCAAGAATTCTCAGGCTATTTTGGAACCATTCAAACACATGTCCCAATTGGCGGTGATTTAATTTGGCTGCATTGGATAAGAATAATACATCCGGTCGGGTCAATTCAGCCAACTGGTTATTTTTGCCCTTCATGTTGCGGCCAAAGTACCACCTTGGTTCCGAATCGAATGGACCTGTATGCTCGCGTTCGAACCACGTCTGCGGTGAACCTTTCGGATAAACCACAAGCCATTCGCGCACAATCCGCTCACTGGTCAGATGAAAGCCATACTGATAACGCACAGCGGCATCGTCAAGAAAGGTGATTTCGAATTCAGATGGCGCACGGTTGGATTCAAGTGTTAATAGAAAGGGCCTCACCTTAATCGGCGTATTCAGCTTTCGTTCCATTGAGGTATTGACAAATTTATCAACAAAGCCAATCGCATTAATCAAATTCGTTTTGCCGGCAGCGTTTGCGCCATAAATTACCGCGCTGCGTAATAAATCACGATTCCCAAAAGAAGGTACAGGGATCGTATTTTCCGGTAAACTTTTATCCGAACTGGCAACCATAGAAAACACAGTTTCGTCCTGGAATGAACGATAATTCCTGAATTTGAATTCAATCAACATAGGGATTCCCTCTCGACCCGAAAGGTTTCTGCAATATAAATGCATTATTTGTCAATATTTTACAGATATTCTGCAATTTTGTCAATAAGTATACATATTATTGCTTAGTCGCTGAGAATCGTCTATGTTCGCCCTTCAATTCCAATTTTTCGGAATCGCTTTATTTGAGAATTCAGGAAGATGATGAGGATTTTAAATCCTCCTATTTTAAGAATCTTCTTCCTCTTCATCATCATATGATCAATTAATAGAAGATTCCAGAATTTTAGAAAATCACTGCCGCTTAACCATGCTGGCGCGTCCAAACAACTGCCGGAAGGAGAACGTAAACGCAGCAAATTCACAAATAATCTTCCGGCCGCGTGACCGATTTTCACCAGGAAAAGAACATATATTCTATTCGCGCGTTATAGCTTGTTCTGCGCAAATTTCAAGCCCTCACCCACATTTTTCCACGCAGAATTCACCGGGATGAAAAATCCCTATTATCTGTTTCTCCTGTAAAGAGTCTCGCAGCAGCAAGATTCGCCGTTGGAAGCGCATTGCGTCCCGTAATGCCGGCCAATCGCCTGCCTCAACCCCGCTCGATATCCAATGTCTCACCGCCGAGTCGCAGAGAACACGGAGATAAGTGATTGGTTTGCAATCGTGAACTCCGTGTTCTCTGGGGTGAATCCATTTATGGCAAAAAAATGACCGCCCCACTTACTCGTACTGGCTGATCTGGTTGGCAGCGATCACGCCGGAGGCCATCACCGTCGGCACACCGCCGCCGGGGTGGGTGGATGCGCCGGTCAGATACAAACCCTTGATCGATTTGGATTTCGACGCCGGACGGAAAACGGTCTGGGCAGTGATATCCTGCTGGAAGCAGTAAAATGCTCCGCCCGGATTGCGCAGCCGGCGCTCGAAATCAACCGGCGTGGTAACGACCATCGTCTTGACGTGATCTTTCAGCCCCGGGATAACCCGTTCGGAAAGATAATTGACCAGGTCTTCGCTGAATTCCTCTTTGATGTTGTCCCAGCTGTTGCCAGCCAGGTGATATGGGCCCTGGAAATCAAGGGCGACGATATGATGCCCCTTGGGGGCAAGAGACGTGTCAGTTTTCGTTGGGCAGCAGATCAGGCCGAATTGCTCCTCCGGCTTGGGCAAAATGCCGATCCGGTATTTTTCCCACCAAAATTCATTGATCTCATCGACATTGCGCGGCACCAGGGTGTGGTGAGCATCCAGCGGCGGATCGTAATCGACGCCCAGGCAGATATAGGGAGTCGATTTCGAATAAGCGTAACTCTTGATCCCCCGCCGCACGATGCCAGGCAAGTGTTCTTCGCCGATCAGGTCAAGGTAGAGCTTGCGGGCATTGATGTTGGAGATGACGATCTTGGCCGCAATCGTCTCGCCATCTGAGGTGACAACCCCTTTGGCCCGCCGATTCTCATCGACCAAAACCCGCTCAACGTTCGCATTCAAACGTACTTCCAGCCCGAACTGCTCACCGAGGCGTTGGATGGCCTGCGGGATTTTGATCATCCCGCCGCGCGGGTAATAGATTCCTTTGTGCTCCATGTAAGGGATGATGGCAAAAATCCCCACCGCCTGCTCCGGCGAATGGCCGCAATAGAAAGATTGGTACGCCATGCTCTGGCGCACTTTTTCATCCTTGAAGAATTTATGCAGCACATCGTCATAGGTCATGGCGAAATACGGCCCGAACTTTCCCATTGCCGGAATCTTGGTGAACGCCTTCATCATATCACCGAGTGTGTTCATCGGCATCAGAAAAAAGTCCAATCCGTTTCCTTCGAGGAAAGATTCGAAGGTCTTTGCATATTGTAAGAACCCTTCTTTATCTTCAGGAGAAATTCGACCAATCTCTTCGGCTGCGCCTTCCACCGACATCGGAATCGTGGAAAGCGTACCGTCCCGAAAGATGACTGAGTAGATCGGATCGCATTCGATCAAATCAACCTCTTTGGCAAAAGTTGTACCCAGTTCACCGAAAGCCCGATCGATGATCGGGATCATTTCAACGACCGAAGCGCCGATATCGAACTGGTAGCCATCGATATCATACGTCGAACAGCAGCCGCCTACCTGACTGCTCTGTTCCAGCACCAAAACTTTGCGGCCGCGCTTGGATAAGATCGAGCCGGCCGTTAATCCCCCCAACCCTGCGCCAATGATGACAACATCGTATTCGGACATTTTATTTCTCTCCTATACAAAATATCGGGCGATCAGCGATGGCGCCTGGCGGACGATGTAGCCAAGATAACGCTTTTTCGATTTCGGAAGACTAATGAAGACAATAACAATCAGAGCCACGAGGATCAGGATGATCCATAACCAAAGTAAATCTTTCATATTCCCTCCGCTGCGATATTAAATTTGGATTAATAGGTGACGCCAGAATCTGACCTTAATACTATAGCATAGATTCGTCAAACACGCTGGAGGTGGCTGTTCTGCTCACGCGTACAACGCCCGGCATGCCTCGCCCATTACGTCGCCAATCA
>CAZDAW010000080.1:0-17309 GCA_964503685.1 uncultured Anaerolineaceae bacterium
ATAATTGATAGCGTTGCATTCACAACAGAATAAAGAACCATGGTTACAATCAAGGGCCATGAAGATATTTTATCTGGCGACAATGTAAACAATACCCCCACAACAACCAACCACCGAAAAGTAATCGTAATACAATCGGCCAGGGTCTTTTCAGTTAATGAACGCATTCGCTATATATCTATCCAGAACAATGATTACATCTGGATATCCTTCTTGCAATTTTTTCGCACTTTATATTTTCGCGGATATTTCAAGTATTTTAGCCAGGTTTAACAAAATAATCAGTCTGTCGTCCATATTGATGACGCCATCTACATAATGACTATTCACTGTCGTTGCTATGGAAGGTGTGATTTCAATCTTTTCCTGCGATACACGAATCACTTCAACAACCACATCCACCACAATACCAACCATATTATTGTTTACCTTAACAACAATAATACGTGTGTCTTTTGTCGGTTCTACATCTGGTAAACCAAAGCGCCTGCGTAAATCAAAAACGGGTAATACAATTCCTCGCAAATTAGTGACACCCAACACATGTGCTGCTGTATGCGGAACAACAGTAATGGCTTGCATCTTAATAATAGTTTCGACATCATTAATATCAATGCTGTAATACTCATCCACCAATTTAAAAACGACAATATTTATTTCTGATTTCTTTGTGGAAGCATCCCCAACCGGCGCCAGGGTTTTCGGTTGTTCCTTTTGAGGTGTAATGCTGAGTTGAGGTTTAACTTCTTGTTCAACTTTTTCAACCTGTTTTGGCTCCGGCTTTTGGGTAGGTTTTTCACTGATTTGTTTAACTTGTGCGTCAGGTGTTCTTATTTCCGGTTCAGAAGACGTTTTTAAAGGCTCAACTTCAATCTTTGCTTCAACCGCCGTTTCTGGCGCGGTCACTTGGTTGTCAATTTTTTCTTCTGCCTCTGCCTGTTGTTTGACATCAGGTGTGCGAGCTGAGCCGGCAGAAGAAGTATGCTTTGGGGAGGACTCTTTTGATTTTGGAGCGCGAGCTTTTGGTTTGCTTTCAACTTTATCAGCAACAGATTGCTTATCGCTTGTGTTGTCAGGGGCGGGGGCTGACGCCCGAGATTCTTGCTCGGTGTTGGATAATAAGCTATCAAGGGCTGCTCGCATCCGTTTCTTTCGATCCATACTATTCCTCCAATAAATTCAACTTTTCAAGCAATTCTGTCGCTAGTTCCCGATACTGCTGGCTGGCTCTTGTTCGAGGAGCGAACAGAATAATGGGTTCACCGCTAATCACACTCTCTTTCAAATGGGTATCAATGCCAATAACAGTATTTAACAATTTGCCGGGATACTTTTCCTTAAAACGCTCCAAAATTTCTCTACTGATACTATTTCGTTGATCATACATTGTCGCTAAAAGATGATATTCCAACTTGGGATTGGTACGTTCCCGAACAGTGGTGATTGTTTCGATCAATTGCATCAATCCCCAGGCAGCAAAAAATTCGCATTGCACAGGTACAACTGTGCAGCAAACAGCTGTCAGCGCCATAATCGTCAAAGGGCCTAATGAAGGGGAACAATCTAAAAGCACAAAACGATAATCTGATTGTATATCATCGATCACTTGACCAAGAAGGCCCTGGTAATTTTTCGTCTCGGAAATGTTGCGCTCAACAATACTCAATTGCGGGTCTGCAGGCAAAATATCCAGCCCCTCCATTTTTGTATGTTGAATCGCTCTTCGAGGATTTTTAGCGCCCTTATCAGAAGTCATTCCAGTAAAAACATCTGCCAATGTAGCCGGAACCAATTCATGATTGATACCGGTCGCCAACGTCAGGTTTGCTTGCGGATCCAGGTCAAGCAACAACGTCCGGTAGCCCATCTCTGCCAGACACGCGCCTAATGAAAGGCAGGTGGTAGTTTTTGCCACTCCGCCTTTTTGATTACAAATTGCAAACCGGTAAGCCATTCCTTCAAACCCTATAACAGAATATCAGCAATTATGATCAGATCTTGGGAGCCTCGGGTACTGGGATATTTGCCGCGCTGACGCCCCGGTCTCGCCCTTCGCGTAGAGCCAGGTGAATCATCATCAAGCCGCATTCTCCTTTTAACGGTACCACCAGGCGAGGAAAATCGAGTGTTGAGATCATTGCACCTTTACCCAAAAGTAGCGTCGGCGGTGAAATATTTGATTCGAAACCCGCTTGCGATAATTTAATACTTGCCCGACCGGTAATGACATTCCCTAATTCTGCTATACCACTTTGCGCCAGACTGTCAAGACTGTCGAATTTTTCTCCCATCATGCTTGAGGACAGAGCTATGGCTGTACTTTCTTCTACAGCGTAAAGGACCAATCCCTCGACCTGCCCGACAAGATGAATCATTACCGTTACATCCGGTGTGATATAGGCGCCTTTTTCCAATCCCAAATCGCCACGCTGCATAATATAGTGTGTTTCAGCCTGTAAAACCTCATGGGCTGCTTCGACAAATGGATTGAGAAATTTAACATTCATTAGGGTTACCTTCTAACACATTAGAAGTGCCACCCAACAACAATCAAGTTCGCTTATCGCTTGGTAGCGGTTTTGACGGTTATTGGCACAAATTCTGCCTCTGGATTTCCCGGAGGGCTTTCTCTCAAAGCAAGGTGAACGATAATTTCACCGATATTGCTTTTTAGAGGGACAACGATACGCGGAAAATCCAGTGTGGAAATCTGCATACCTCTACCCATTATCAATGTCGGAGGCGAGATCGTGGATTGATAACCAGCTTCTGCAAATTTTATTGTTGCCCGGCCGGTGATCACGTTCCCGAGCTCAGCCACACCACTCTGGGCGAGATTGTCGAACTCGGAAAAATCCTGTCCCATGATTTTGGAAACCATAGCCAGTCCTGTTGGAATCGACATTCCATACAAAACAACACCCTGAACTTCGCCAACAAGACTAATCAACACGGTTACATCATCCGTTGTCAGTGCTGATTTCGCGAGGCTCAAGTTTCCTTTTTCAACATCCAGTTGAACTTCTGCTTTCATCACTTCATTAACAGCATCAATAAAAGGGTTTAAGAATTTGACATTCACAGTTAGTTTCCTCCTGCGGGTAGACAGATGAGAATAGGAACATTAATAATAATCATTTAATCTGTACTCCGATCATTTTTTCCGCCTCTTCGATCAAAGGCACTATACGATTTGCCAGTTCTTCAAATTCGCTGTCATTCCAATGCAGAACTGCCAAAGCAGTCGGGTCTAATGTATATTTTAAACCGTCCCGACCTAATCCAATCCCAAGCATCATCACAGCAGCATCAGCTATATGAACAGCAGAGGCCAAAACAACACCTTCACTTGCCTGGCTGGGGTTATGATGATAGGCAATTGCCTCTCTCAGCGATTGCGGCAATTTCCACCGTTTTACCATTTCAGCGCCCAGGGTCGCATGATCAACTCCAAACAACTCTATTTCCAGATCAGTAAATGTACGATTCTCATATTCTGCTTTTGATGTATCAATGTCTCTTAGCAGGGTATCAAAAGCCAGCTTACCAATATCACATAATAGACCAGCATGATAGGCCTCTTCCGCAACTCGGGTTCCGAACTTCAATGTAACCAATCGTGCGCCAGCGGCAATGCCCACGGAATGTTTCCACAAATCGCCGCGTTGAAGATCATAACCCGGCACAGCGCGGCCCAAATAATTCGCAAATGAAGCCGTCAACACCAGGCTTTGAACGGTATTTTGCCCAAGGTAGACCACCGCCTGTTGCACAGTTGCGATTGGATTTACCAAACCATAATAAGCCGAATTTGCCCATCGCAGGATCAGGCCAGCCATTGCTGGATCCAATGACAACACTTCGGCAATTTGTCCCATATTAGAATGAGGATCCCTGATAAGCGACAACGCTTTTTGGGCTGCCTGGGGGAGAGGTGGCAAATCACCTGCTCGTCGAATTAAATCATCCACATTCATTTGCGGTGAGAGCATAATTAGACCTTGATATAAAACGATATTCCATGGCTGCGGAATCCCACATCTTGTGGACGAGGAATAATCTCAGTAGCGCCTAAAAACAGGATGCCATTTCGGCGCAACGCATTACTAAATTTCTGATACAAATCTAATTTTGTTGCTGCGGTAAAGTAAATAACGACATTGCGGCAAACGATTAAATCAAACCCAACTTCATAAGAATCCGCCAGCAGATTGTGCTCGCGAAATTCAATCCAACGCTTATAGTTTTCCTTTATGTAATATGGTGGTTCGCTTGTCTGGAAAATCGAAGACCTTTTTTCTGGCTCAATACCCTGAATCTCTTCAGAAGTATAAGGCCCGCCATTCCTTGCTTTTGTTAAAATGCTTCGATCCAAATCCGTTGCCAGGATCTTGTGATTTAAAAAAGGCGCCATCTCATTCAAAATAAGCGCGAGGGTATATGGTTCAGCGCCCATTGAACATCCTGCGCTCCATATACGCAATCCGTTCGAGTTATGCCCTGAATGTTGAACTTCGGCTAACAGCGTCGGTAATATATTCGTTCTTAATGCCTGCCAGCGTTCCTTGTCTCGAAAGAACTCTGTAACATTGATTGTTAAATAATCGCGGAAACGAGCAAGCTCTTTTGCATCCTGCTGTAATCGTTCTTTATATTCCTTCCAGTTAGCAGAGCCTGAACGAACCAGCCAGGAATCCAAACGACGTTTCATTTGTTCATCTTTATAATGGTTTAAATCAATACCTAATAAAGATTTAACTATTCCTTTTACTTGCGAGTATAACTCGTTATCCAAGTTTTGCCTCACGCCATTCAATTAGATCGATGGGATCTAACCAGTTTTTCAATCGTCGGGGCGACTTCATCAATTGGGACAATGACATCAGCTACTCCTGCTTCAGCCACACTTCTTGGCATTCCCCAAACAACGCAAGTCGATTCATCTTCAGCAATTACCTGGCCGCCTGAGCTATGGATTAACGCAGAGCCATTGGTGCCATCATTACCCATACCGGTTAATATGACACCAATCGTTGCTGCTCCAAAATGCTGAACAATGGATGTCATTGTCACATCTATAGCCGGCCTGACGCCATGAACCGTTGGGTTCTGATTTAACGCAATGGCATTATTCTCGTCCAAAACCATGTGAAACCCACCCGGAGCCACAAGGCACCGACCAACTTCCAGATTATCACCTGGCTCACCTTCCTTAATGACGAACGAGGAAATCGTATCAAGCCGTTCGGCGAGCGAACGAGTAAAACCGACCGGCATATGTTGGACAATTACCATCGCAGCGGATAAATTTTTTGAGAAACCAGAGACAACTTTGCTTAAAGCGCGCGGCCCTCCGGTTGAGGCGCCAATCACCACAACGCGATCTTTGTCGCCCAGAGACCGCGTTGTTTTCAGCGCTGTCTCGGCAGGACGGATTTCTACAGGGCGTGCCTTTGGGACCTGCCACACTTTTGCTTTGGATGTTTTAATGATTTTTGTCAGAAGATCATCCATCACCGAAGCCATATTCGCTTTATTTGTCGGCTTGGTAACGAAATCGACCGCGCCAAAAGTTAATGCCTGGACAGTTTCCAGAGCGCCCTCTTTTGTTAGGCTGCTCAACATAATGACCGGCCTGGGATATTCCGCCATAATTTCACGAAGTGTGGTCAGACCATCCATTCGAGGCATTTCAACGTCCAAAGTAATTACATCGGGCTTAAGTTTTGGGATTAAATCCAAAGCCTCTTGCCCATCTCGGGCAGTACCAACAACGAGCAAACCGGGCGCTTCACTCAAAAATTTACTGATCGTGAAGCGCATGAAAGCAGAATCATCAACAATTAAAACCCGAATCGCTTGCGCTGCCGGTTGCGTTGGCTGGTAAAGCCTGTCAGGAATACCCATTTCGCTATTATGCCAGTAATTTATTGATGGCGTTCAAGACACGTTCACGTTCGAAAGGCTTGACAACAAAATCCTTAGCGCCTGATTTGATGGCTTCCAGCACGACTGATTCCTGCCCCAAGGCTGTCAACATGACTACTTTCGCTTGCGAATCAAATGCGCGAATCTCCTTTAGCGCAGTTAATCCATCCATTTCAGGCATGGTGATATCCATCAATACAACATCTGGTTTTTCAGATTTATATTTATCAACTGCAATCAAACCATTTTCAGCTTCAACGACATCGTAGCCATCACCGATCAACATTTTTGAGATACGTACTCGTAAAAATTCCGCATCATCAACAATCAATATTTTGGACATCCTCCATCTCCTTTTTTGACAATAATGTATGTCATTATTATGATCGCAATATCGTAATTATCAATCAGATTCAATAATAATGTGCAAAGAATAATCTACAAATCCCGTTCTTTACCTCCCATAGTGCGTACAGTCATTCGACCATCAACAACATAAAGGCGTACTGTTCGACCAATGTTACCTCCTGTTTCCTCTACTGCCACTTTTATTTTGAGTTCTGAAAATACCGTATGTGCTTTAGCTACATTACGATTGCCAATATCAAAAGTGTGGGATAAACCGGGGGCAATAAGCATATTTGCGCCTCCAATAACACGTGTAATCATACGGTTCTGGATTGCCCCTTTACTCTTCAATTGTTCAATTAAAGCAACAATTCCCGTATCAACATATTTCGCTGGATTTGAATCTGCACCGTTTGTGTTTTCCGGGAGAACAGCATGCAACAAGGCTCCAAGATGTATCACCGGATCATACATGGCTATTCCAAGGCAGGAACCTAATCCATAGGCAACAATAACATCATCCGGGTTCTGGCTAATTCCAATTTCACCCAATCCAACACTAATATTATTCATTCCTTACTCAGCCCTCTGTGAAAAAACTCCTAAAGTCTTTGGATCCGGAATGACCCAGAAATCGACATCGGAAACCTGATCCCTGATTTCGAATGAAGCCCGCAACATTAACACATGCTCACTTAAACCGCCGCCGGTTGCAATAATAATATCCAATATCGCCCCAATCATATCGACCATAACTGCAGGGGGTGAAGGTCGAGAATTAACGCCAGTCAATGCAGCCACCGAATTTAAGAAGAAAGACCCGGTAATATTACCAACTTCTGCCAGCGCAGATCGCTCAATAGAGCCCAGATGGTCTGTGGTGCCAGGTTCCAATCCCATCATTAAATCGACTAATTTGTAAGCTTTTTCACAAGGTAGCACAAGCATAATTTGTCCGGCCAGATCGCCTTCTGCTCTTAGATAAATGCCAACGGCCTCATTTTCAGGCCCACCTAACATTTCAGGGATTTGATTGAGGGGGACAAGGTTTACAGATGGGTTTTGAACAGTCAAATTACAACCCACCATTCCAGAGAATCCCTTTGCAGCGTTTTGTGCGCCTTCTCTGGCAATAATACCCAGAAATGATATCAAACGATCATCAAATTTCTCTTCTGACAAAGACATTTTGTACCTCGCTAAATCATTCCATTCATTAATAATGATACCATTTCATCATTGCCCATATACACCAGCTACTTTATACAATCCCATAACGTCGATAATTAAAGCTATCTGCCCATCCCCTAAAATTGCTGCGCTCGAAATACCGGGCACCTCACCGACTAGCGCGCCAAGTGATTTAACAACAACATCCTCTTCACCAACCAGGTCATCCACCATCAAACCCAACTGATTCTTCCCGGAGCGAACAACCACCACGTACTGATATTGTAGGTTGTTATCCGATTTGGGTAAATCAAATATATCTGAAAGGCGCGCCAGGGTCAGAATGTGATCTCGTAAAAGTATGACCGGTTTACTATTCACAGTTTGAATATTCTCTTCGCTGATACGCAATGTTTCCATAACAGTAGCAAGAGGAATGGCAAAAGTACTTGTACCCACCTTCACCAACAAAGTTGGCACAATCGCCAACGTCAGTGGGAGAATAATTTGTACTTGTGTACCGCGGCCTTCCCATGTTTCAACCTGAATCGAACCATTAATCCGCTCGATATTATTACGTACGATATCCATACCTACACCGCGTCCCGATATATCGGTCACCGTTTTGGCGGTAGAAAGTCCGGATAGAAATATCAAATCAAGCGCACTTTCACGCGAGAGCGCTGCTGCCTCTGCCTCACCAATCAACCCTTTTTGCACTGCGCTTTGTTTCAATTTTTCGGCGTCAATTCCCCTTCCGTCGTCCTCTACCGTGATGACGATTCTTCCCTGTTCATGATGCGCTGTAAGCATAATAACGCCGCGCCGCGCTTTACCCAGACTTAAACGTTCAGCCGGTTTTTCAACACCATGATCAATTGAATTTCGCAACAGGTGAATGATCGGGTCGTTTATCTCTTCAATTACAGACCGATCAAGTTCAGTATCTTCACCTCTGATAATAAGGTCGATGTCTTTGCCGGCTTTTTGAGATAAATCGCGTACCATGCGAGGAAATTTATTAAAGACGTTGGAAATTGGCAGCATCCGGATATGCATAACTTCTTCCTGCAATTGATCCGTTATGCGGCTGATATGTGTAATTGTCTCCGAAAGAGCCTCAATCCGTTCATCGCCATGAATTTGCGTATTAAATTTTCCCCGTATTTGAGTAAGACGACTGCGATCTGTGATAAGTTCGCCGACCAGATTCATCAAATTATCCAGCCGCTCTACACTGGTGCGAACCGTCTTTTCTGCCACATGTTCCTTTTCTTTGGCTCGCTCCACAACAGAAGGTTGTATGACAGCGCTTTGACCAGGACGTTCTTGTGACTGATTAAATGCAATAAGCGCTTCATTTAGCACATCTTGTGATATAACCCCCATTTTGACTAATACCTGACCAAGTAAAGGAGCAGACCATGTATCACCTTTTCGTTGTTCAGAAAGAGCTGAAGTTAAACTTGCCTGGGTAATATAACCTCTTTTGACCAAAAAATCTCCCAAATGGCTCGCTTTTTCTTCAGCCTGTGCGGACGCAGCTTCTTTTTCTTCTTCGGGTTTGCCCCCTTCTTCACTGATTACAATTCGATCTATTTCAGAAATCGCGATTAAAGCTTTACGAATATTATCAGTTGAGTAAGCCGTAACAACGGTGGCATTAAAAAGGTGAACGGGTTGAGCTGTTTCAATTTGATCTTGCGTTGGCTCCATATAAAGAATGGTGCCAAAATCTTGTAAAGCCAACATTAATTGAAAAGCTCGCGCTGCCGATGCCACACTACCCTTAGCAATTTCCGCCTGAATATTAACCAGAGCTTCGCCTGGTTTTAATACCAGCGTTGATTTATCCACCCCGGCAAAATCAGATGTGCCTTTGCCATTAACCATTTCAGATTTATTGCTTTTTTTGTGTTCTGTGCCTGACTCTACCAGTAAATTGAAACGTTCAACTAAAGGATCTATTTCAATGGCGCTGGCTTTTTTTATTGACACTTCATCGCGTAACAATCGTAATGCATCAACCCCTTCAAGGCAAGCATCAATCAATTCGGTTGAAATATCCAGTGTATGCTTTCGCACGCCATCCAGGGCAGTTTCAAGAGCATGCGTTAAGCTAACCATCCGCTTATGCCCAATCATCCCTGCTGTACCTTTAAGAGTATGAGCGGCGCGGAATAATGCTTGCAGCAAATCCGAGTCTTCTTGTTCCTTTTCAAGCCGGACAAGCCCTTCATCCAGAATCTGCATCTGTTCATCAGTTTCTGCCATGAAGATCGGCATTTCCTCTTGACTGATATCAAACACCATTTCCATGTTATCGCCTTAGTCGTATTAAGATATTTATCCGATTAATACAAGATCAAGCAAACAGCATTCTCTTAGTTGCTTTCTTGCTAAATGCTGCATGACGTATTGCTTAAATTTTTTATAGCGCCTTTCTACAGCCCAAACTGTCCGTGAAAGACACAAAAATTACGAAAAAGCGATAAGTCATTATAGCATGATTCAAAATCCCTTACCGCTTCACAATCGAATCGCAAAAAGATCATTTCTGTCAATCTCATTTGCCAGTTTGTGTTACATAAAAATCTAACTCATATCAGTCAATTAAGAGTAAACTCGGTTGGATCAACAGGCGTATTGTTAACTCGAACCTCATAATGCAAATGAGGGCCGGTTGAATTGCCGGTGTTTCCCGAAAGACCAATAATTGTTCCAGTCTCTAACTCCTGTCCATTTTCGACTTGTATTTCCGATAAATGTCCATAATAAGTTTGCCGATTGCCGTTCTGAACGATGACCAGGTTGCCATAACCCTGGTCGTTCCATCCAGCATAGACCACCTTACCACTCATAGTACTCTGAACCGGCGTACCTTCTGGAGCGCCGAAATCCAATCCCTGATGTCCTGAATGATAAGACTGGGTTAATGTTCCTTCAATCGGCATTCCATCAGGTATCGAGGATACAAATTCTTGATTAACCTGATCGGCCATCATTTTCTCGAACAAGCAAAGCATTAACGGCATTAATATCGTTTTTGTGCTGTTGAGATTACCGAGAACGCCTGTTTCAGAATCAGAACCCGAAAAACTCGTGGCCGAAAGCACACCTGTGAGAAGCTGATAAAATTCCGCTTTATCGGTGTTTTTCTTCGATGAAGAATTAACAGATTCCGTGGAAATATTTTTTTGTATCGATGATAGCAACCCAATAATATTATCGCTCATAGCATACTCTATTTTAAATTGGGCGTCTCGATGCGTCTATAAATCCAGGGTAAATATTTGAAGTTATTAGACGATATATCGAAAGTTGTCTGACTGCCTAAAATATCCCTGCCAGGGTGTCGTTTTTCTTTATCTACGGTTTATGCAGGGTTTAGCGCCTTTTTACTGACTGTATTGCTTATTCAATGTAACTTAACATATAGTCCAATAAGATTGAAAACGAATTATCCAAAGAGAAAAACATATGACACCTGACCAATTTGAAGCACTTCTTAATCAGGCTGACCAATTCGCCCAGGCAGAGGATTGGCAGGCTGCTTTTACGTCCCTGTCGCAGGCGAATTTAATCAAACCGGATCACCCTGGGGTGGTTAATGGAATGGGTATGTGTCTGATTCAGATGCAACGGACCGCTGATGCATTACCTTATTTTTACAAACTGGTTGAGCTTGCACCTGATTCTTCTGAAGCGCATAATAATCTTGGGGTTGTACTGGCCTTTATCGGAAGACTAACTGACGCCGAGGAAGCTTATCATAAGGCGTTGAATCTAAACCAGGAGCATTTTTCAGCCTGGAAAAACTTGGCGCAGCTCTATTTACAACAGGCCGATCGTATCAGCGATGGAGTAAATATTTTACAAACGCTTATCCAGAACAATCCACAAGACGCTGAAGCGTTGTTCTTGATGGGCAATTGTTATGAACTCGGCGAAGATATAGAATCGGCAAAAACTTTATACAGTCAGGCTTTGAAATACAAACCGGATTACAAAGAAGCACGCGAAGCGCTCGCCCGAGTAGCTCCAGTTAATTCCGATTCCGCTCATATTGCCCGACCTGAGCATGCTCAGAAGCTGGCCGGCTTGAAATCTCTGACAGCAAAGACACCCAAAACCGCAAAGCCTTCTGCAGATGGATCAGACGATTTTGTAAAAAAAAATAGTGATTACAGACCGTCAGTAGCTTTTTATGGATCTGGCGCTTTTCTCGAAGCGTTGTTGCTCTCTATCCCCGCAAAGGCTTTAGCCCGAGCGGGTTATAAAGTTAAACTGGCGCATTCATGCACGAATGGCGATTTAAGTGAGTATGATCTCTTTGTATTTTCGCAGCCTCATATTTCAAAGGAGATAATGGAAGCGCTCGCGAAATGCAATCAGATTGGTAAAAAGACAGCCCTTTATCTCGATGATGATTATTCCGAAATGCCTAGCACACATCAAAATTACACGAAGCTTGGCCCGGGCAATCCTGCAGCCATGAAAACGCTGGAAAATGCCATTGGCATGGCGGATATGCTTATCACCACAAATCAATCTCTTGCCCAAAAATACACTGGCAAATATAAAATTCAAGTCATTCCACCGATCTGGGATCAATCAAATCCTCTGTGGCAAAAGAAGGCGCCTAGACATGATGCCCTACATCTTGGGATCATTAGCCATCATATCGTTGCAAAAGATGCTTCGATGATAGCCGCCAGCATCAAACGCGTATTGAGGGAAAATCCTCAAACCCTCCTGGCAATTGGTGGAGATACTACAGTATACGGTCCATTATCCGATTTACCGGATGATAGAATTTTATTCATCCCCATTCCCGGATTTGATGATTACCCCTATCTACTGGCCCAAATCGATATCCTTTTACTCCCCCACAAAAATACACCCTACAATCAAAATCGTTCCGATCTTCCTCTGATGGAAGCAGGAATTCGCCGCATTCCCTGGATAGCTACCCCGATATCTGCTTACAAAGAATGGGGAGTTGGTGGGCTTCTCGTCGATAAGCCGGAGGATTGGTACGAAACGATCACTCGTCTGATAAAAGATAGTCAACTACGTGAAGAACTTGGGCAAGCCGGTTATGATGCTGCCATGAAACGAGAAATCAATCAGCAACTTGCTCAATGGCAGTCGTTACTGACATCACTCATGGCGAATTAATTTGACATACTTGCTAAAAAAGGAAGCCTCATGACAATAAATGATGTTCAACTCATTGAACTTACGGTCCGGGAAGATGACCGTGGATATTTATATGAGATTTTACATGTCACAGATGCATTTGTTCCACAGTTTGGCCAGGTCTATCTGGTCGGCGACCCGACGAGAAATACGATCAGGGCTTTTCACAAACATGCCGAACTTCATGATTGGTTTTGCATTGTGCATGGCAGCGCCAAATTTGTCTTGAAGGACGATCGTCCTGGCAGTAGCACACTTGGTGAAATGCAGACTTATGTTCTCAGCGCACGCTGTCCGAAATTGCTGGTTGTTCCACCGGGTATTTTCCATGGGTGGATGTCGCTTGAAGATGACACCATTATGATAAGTACTGCCAGCCATTTATATAATCGTGAAAAACCCGATGAGGTTCGTATCCCCCCCGATTCGTTTGGCGATGTTTGGACTGTTAAAGGTAGGTAGCGATGAAAAAAGTATTACTGGTTGGCGGCGCCGGGTATGTGGGCTCGGTTATGATTCGTGAACTTTTAGATCGTGGTTATGCCATAAAGGTATTGGATCGTCTTTATTTCGGAAAACACGGAATTACTCCGAACCATGACCGCATTCAGTTAATCATTGGGGATATGCGTACGATAGATCACGAAATATTCAATGATGTAGAAGCCATTGTCAATTTGGGCGGTCTATCCAATGATCCTACAGCAGAATATAACACTAAAGCCAATTATGAAATGAATACACTGGCCACTTACAAGTTGGCAGAAATGGCAAAAGCGTGTGGCATTCGCCGTTATATCATGGCGTCATCTTGTTCAATTTACGACCGGGGCGTCAGCCATCAGGAATGGGATATTATTCAAGATGAAACCACACCAGTAGAACCGCATGCGGCTTATTCAGGTTCAAAATACGAAGCAGAAAAACTCCTCCTCAAAATAGCCGATAAAAATTTTTGCCCCATCATTTTACGTAAAGGTACACTCTATGGATTTTCGCCGCGTATGCGCTACGACCTGGTTGTCAACACATTTGTCATGGATGCTCTCTCGAAAGGCGTTATCACCATCCACTACGGCGGTGAGATGTGGCGCCCATTGGTAGATGTGCGTGACGCAGCGCGCACCTACATTGCACTCCTAGAAGCAGATGAAAAATTGGTTAACGGTGAGATATTCAACCTGGTTTACGCCAACATGCGGATATCGGAATTGGCTTTACGTGTCCAGTCTGCCTTACGCGAAGTTGGCGTAAAAGTTGAAATTAACGCCGACTATAACTACTCAGGGGTGCGCAGCTATCGCGTTTCGGGGCAAAAACTTACCAGGGTATTAGGTTTCTGGCCAGTGATTTCGATTGAAGAATCAGTCAAGAACATGGTACAAAAGATTCGCTCAAGCGGATATACGGACTTCGACAACCCGAAATATCATAATATTCGCTGGATGAAGTTTCTCGAAGAAGCAAACGAGATCATCAGCATCACTGGATCAGTTTTTGAATCTCCCCAACCCATTCAATTGGAAGTGCCAGCGGTTAAAGGATGAAAATATTACTCTTGGGCTCAAACGGGCAATTGGGCAGCGATCTTCTTAATGCTCTTGAAGGGAAGAATGTACTCCCTTTAACGCACGCGGATATTGATATCAGAGACGTCGAACGCGTATATCGTGTTTTAAATGAATATTGCCCTGATGTGGTCATTAATACAGTTGCATACCATAAAGTTGATGAGATCGAAATCAACTCAGAGAAGGCCTTCGAAGTTAATGCCTTCGCGACTTTTCATCTGGCTGAGGCCTGCCGCGAGCACAATGCTGCACTGGTCCACTTCTCCACCGATTATGTTTTTGGCGGCGATCAGAATCGCCGAACACCTTATTCTGAAAATGATAAACCAGATCCAGTTAATGTGTACGGTGCCAGCAAACTCAGCGGTGAGCACCTTATTAAAATTACCTGGGAAAAACACTACATTGTTCGAACAAGCGGTTTGTATGGTATCCGCGGCGCATCGGGCAAAGGCGGTAACTTCGTCGAAACAATGCTACGTTTGGAGAACGAAGGGAAACCTATCCGCGTCGTAAACGACCAGTGCCTCACACCCACATTCACGGCCGATTTAGCCGGCGCGATTAACCAATTGATCGAAACAAATCAATTTGGCCTTTACCACATTACCAACGAAGGATATTGCACCTGGTATGAATTTGCAGCCAAAATATTCGAGCTGGCCGGCTTACATCCCGATCTATCGCCTACAACCTCAACTGAATTCAAAACGACAGCTCGCCGTCCCCAATACTCTGTCCTTGCAAAAAATGGCATTTATCAGATCGGGTTACCCACCATGCGGCATTGGCATAATGCCTTGCAGGATTATCTAAGCATTCGGACACAGAAGCATCAGGAGAGTTTATGACAAACAAATATTACGATATCTGTGTGGTTGGTGGATTGGGACACGTGGGTCTCCCATTGGGTATTGTGTTTGCCAACGCCGGTAAAAATGTTGTCTTATATGATGTTAATCAAAACGCCATCGATACCGTTTCTAAAGGGAAAATGCCCTTTTTGGAAGAAGGCGCTGAAGAAGTTCTCGGAAAAGTGTTAGGAAAGACGCTCTCGATTTCTTCTGATAGGCGAGTCATCAGTAACAGCCATTTTGTCATCATTGTGATCGGTACACCAATTGATGATCATCTTAATCCAAACTACACACTTTTTAAAGAATTTTTCAGCAGCATCATTGATTTGATTCGGGATGATCAACACATTATTCTACGCAGCACCGTATTTCCTGGAACCACCGAAAAGGTCAGGGAATATCTGGCGGAAAAGGGAATTAAGGCAAAGCTTTCATTTTGCCCGGAACGAATTGCCGAAGGCAAGGCGATGAAGGAATTATACAGTCTGCCCCAGATCGTTTCGGCTTTCGATGACGAAGCCCTCAAAGAAGCGAGAGATTTGTTCACGTCGCTCACAAGCGATATCATT
The DNA here is from genome assembly GCA_964503685.1 of uncultured Anaerolineaceae bacterium. Classification (GTDB taxonomy): domain Bacteria; phylum Chloroflexota; class Anaerolineae; order Anaerolineales; family Anaerolineaceae; genus CAZDAW01. The sequence continues at coordinate 15,646 of CAZDAW010000080.1, forward strand.
GCCCTTGATCCGATTGAAGCTGAGATCGCTAAATTATTCAACAATACCTGGCGATATCTCCAGTTCGCCATAGCCAATTACTTTTACCAGATTACCACACAAAATGGTCTGGATTTTTATAGAATATTCAACGCCATCACTTATAACTATCCTAGGGCGAAAGATTTTCCAAATCCTGGTTTTGCAGCAGGCCCTTGCCTTTTCAAAGACACCATGCAACTGGCTGCCTACAGCAACAATAGTTTCTTTATGGGACACGCAGCGATGCTGGTAAACGAAGGCTTGCCTAATTTCGTCGTGCAAAAACTCAAAGAAGAATACCCACTTTCCGAAAAAGTTGTCGGTGTTCTTGGAATGGCATTCAAAGCTAACAACGACGACAAACGTGAATCTCTTTCTTATAAACTGAAAAGATTACTCGAAATGGAAGCCAGGAAAGTACTTTGCTCAGATGTATATATTCAGGAAGAAGGTTTTGTCAGCGCCGAGAAGCTGATAGCAGAATCAGACATTGTCATTTTGGCTACCCCACATCGTGATTATGCAAAACTGAAAGTGAATACCGGCAAAGTGCTGGTTGATATCTGGAATTTCTATGGCCAGGGAGGGAAATTCTAAAATGAAAATACTGGTCACCGGCTCGGCAGGTTTTATTGCAGGTTACTTGGTTCCTGAACTTCTGGCAAGTGGACACCATGTTGTTGGCATTGATAATTTCTCCAAGTACGGTAAAGTAGAAAAAAGCTACGATTCTCACCCCAATTATTATTTTGTTGAAGGTGATGTTAAAGATACACCTCTGGTAAGAGAACTCATCTCCGATTGTGATCAGGTTATTGCCGGCGCGGCAATGATTGGTGGTATTTCCTTGTTCCACGAGTACGCGTACGATCTTCTGGCAGAAAACGAACGGATTATCGCGTCGACAATGGATGCGGCAATAGATGCCTTCAAGTATGGGCATTTACAGAAAGTGAACATCATATCCTCATCAATGGTCTTTGAAAGCGCCGTAGTTTTTCCAACAAAGGAAGGAGAGCAATTACATTGCCCACCACCCTTATCTACCTATGGTTTTCAAAAACTGGCATGCGAATATTTCGCCAAAGGCGCCTGGGAACAGTATAAACTTCCTTATACAATTCTTCGCCCATTCAACTGCATCGGCATCGGTGAAAAAAGAGCCTTATGCGACAAAGAAATTCTATCTGGCAATATCAAGCTTGCCATGAGTCACGTGGTACCCGATCTGACGCAAAAGATTCTTAAAGGCCAGGACCCATTACATATCCTGGGGAATGGAAACCAGATTCGTCACTACACCTATGGCGGCGACCTGGCAAAGGGAATCAGGATAGCCGTCGAGAGTGATCGATCAATCAACGAAGATTTTAATCTCTCTACGGCTGTTTCAACAACCGTACTTGAACTGGCCCAATTGATCTGGACGAAAACCAAAGGCAATAAACCTTTTCGATACATTTGTGATGAACCCTTCAAGTATGATGTGCAAAAACGTATCCCCAGTGTGGAAAAGGCAAAAAATCTTTTGGGATTCGAAGCAAACACTTCCCTCGACGAAGCGCTTGACGAAATCATTCCCTGGATACAACAGCAAATCGAGATTGGTGGAATTTAACACAGGGCTTATCAGCTATGAGAAA
>CAZDAW010000081.1:0-17277 GCA_964503685.1 uncultured Anaerolineaceae bacterium
AAACTTAGCGATCCGATGCGCGCCCTCAAGACTGAGGCTAATTACTCAATTTTCCTCTCATTTTTCAACGCAGATGATACCGGAACCAAGACTCCTCTCACTGAAGTGTTGTATGTCGGCAATATTTATCTCTCTGGTGCGGAAGCAACCACAAGCGAGGAAACTCCGGCTGCGGCTTCAGGTGAACTGGTGTGGCCTGCATGGGAAAATAAGGATATTGCTGCCATTGGCGATGACAACACCGGGTCAATCTTTGCTCGCAGTGAAGATGTCCCTACCCCGGCTGGTACACCATCGCTTCAGCTTACGCCAAGTGGTACAACACCAGAAACCAAACTCACCTTCCCGGTCAGGGGGGCTGATCTGCAAGATTGGATAATCTACAGCCAGGTTGAGCTGGAAGTTTATCTGCCCGAAGGGAATGCCCTAAACCCTGATCGCTTCTTTCTAGGTATGGCTGATGTGACCGGAGAATTTACCTGGCTTGATGGTGTCCTGAGCGAAACGCAAGCCCAGCCCGGTTGGAACCGGATTGCGTTTAAACCCAGTGAGCCAATGCGTACGCTTAAATCGGATGCCAGTTACAGTCTCTTCTTCTCATTTTTTGAAGGAGCGAACAAGACACCCCTCACTGAGTCTTTTTATCTAGGCAGTATCTACCTGACAGGCGCAGAAGCAGCAGAAGAAACACCGATTGTTGCTGAGCCGGTTCTGTGGAAAGTTTGGGAAACCAAGAATCCCGGCATGTTTGGCGATGACAACACAGGTACCAATTTCGCCCAGAGTCCCGATGTGTTAACTGCGGCAGGTGCTCAAGCGCTGCAAATTATCCCTAGTGGCACAGTCGAAGAAACAAAAATGGCTTTTGCGGCTAGCGGAACCAACATGCAGGACTGGACGACAAATGGACAGGTCGAACTAGAAGTTTATCTGCCGCCAGAAAACGCGATCAATCCAAACAGTGTCTTTATGGGTATTGGCGACCTGACTACCGAATGGGCCTGGATAGGGGGTGTCTGGGGTGAATTCCAGGGCGACTCCGGCTGGACTAAAGTCGTTTTTGCGCTCGAACCGCTAATGCAGAAACTAGACATAGGCGGTACCTATTCCATTTATCTTGCCTTCATGAATTTGGACGAAAACCAGAACAAAACCCCTCTCACCGAATCGTTCTATCTCGGCAGCATCTATTTGACTTCAGTTCCTGAAACAGGCGAGGCTAGCAGCGGAAGTACAACTTTGACAGAAGATGATGTTTACCAGCGAGAAGTTGATTTGCTGCTATCCTTCGATGATATTGGGCTGGTTGACGCAGTTGCCCATGAGACTTTCGACTATTTCTGGTATGAAGCTAATCCGGCCAATGGGTTGATCAAAGACCGCAGCACACCTGATTCACCAGCCAGTATCGCGGCGGTGGGTTTTGGTCTTACCGCTATTCCTATAGCCGTGGATCGCAATTGGATTTCTTATGATCAGGGTTACGCGCGCGTTTTAACGACGTTGAACACATTTGCCAATGGCGGAGTACAGGGCGATCATGGTTTCTTTTATCACTTTGTCGATATGGAAACCGGCGAACGTGCGTGGAGCAGCGAAATTTCTTCTATCGATTCCGCATTGTTTATTGCCGGAGCGCTCACGGCAGGCCAGTATTTCAAAGGTACAGAGGTGGAGACACTGGCTAACCAGCTTTATGAACAGATGGATTGGCAGTGGATGATGTCGAATGGTAGTATGGTTTCGATGGGATGGAAACCCGATATTGGCTTCCTGTCAGCCTTTTGGGATCACTTCGATGAGAGTATGATCATCTATGCCCTCGCTATTGGTTCCCCAACTCATCCTGTGCCCGCCGAAGCATGGGCAAACTGGAAACGTCCAGTGAGCCTATCAGGAGAATATATTTACCTCACCTCTGATCCGCTGTTTGTTTACCAGTATCCGCTTGCATGGCTGGACCTGAAAAACAAGGAAGATGCTTTCGCTAACTATTTCAACAACACGACACGTGCCTGCCTGCGAAATCAGGACTTTAGCGCATCTCAGGCGGATAACTTTGCAACCTATCAGAACGGCGTGTGGGGAATTAGCGCCTCGGATGGACCTAGCGGCTACCGAGCCTATGGAACCGGAAATCAGGATGGCACAGTTGCGCCCTATGCATCAGTTGCTTGTCTGCCTTTTACCCCAGATGCAGCCTTAGCTGGCATGCGCGCTATGTTAAGCGCGTATGGACCACACGTGTGGCGTGAATATGGTTTCGTAAGCGCTATTAATGCTGAGGTGGATTGGTATTCCACAGAACACATCGGCATTGATCAGGGCGATATTTTGCTGATGATCACCAATTACCAGGATCACTTCGTCTGGGATTTGTTTATGCAGAATGAGCATGTTCAAAAAGCCCTGGCGGAGATGGGTTTTGTCGAAAAAGAAAGCGACTACGCAGTTACCCCGACCTACCTGGAACAGGCAAAAGCCGAGAACTAAATCTAATTTGGGAGGGTGATTCGTGGGAATCACCCTTCTGTATAGAGGTTTTTTGATGAACAGCGACTACAGCCACCTGATTTTTGATAACAGTTTAACCACCCACAACTACCATTTTAGCCGGGGAACCTGCATTTCTCCCAGCGAACTCAAACTCATCAAGGGGAAACTTCCGGTTACTCTTGATCGTTTTTGCAGCCCGCCAAATGCGCTGGAATTGGCGTGGCGCTCCTCTACCGGGGGCGACTGGTCTGCCGAAATTCAGGTGGAACGTTGGCGAGGCCGCCCTATTCGCATGTCAGGTGATACGCTCACCTTCTGGTGTTATTCTGAGGAGGCAATTCCGGCTCACGCGCTCCCCATGTTCATTGTCGGCCTAAGCACTGGTTCTCGGAGTTTGCCGCTCCGTCTCTCGGCAGTTATTTCCCAGATCCCCGATCATCAATGGACTTATGTTCAGATTCCATTCAGCATTTTTGGCCCTATCACAGCCGATTTTGCTTTTGAAAAGTTGATGAAGGTCATCTTTATTCAAGGGCTGGACGACGGCATCCCACATACCCTCATTATCGATGAACTCAAAGTCCGTTTCTCGTATCAGAGTATTCCTGTCGCTCCACCCAAGAGGCTTTCTGCCGTTGCGTTTGATCGGCATGTCGATCTGCAATGGGATTCTATCCAGGACACCGGAGTCGAGTATTACCAGATATATCGCTCGCTCGATGGGAAACACTTTGACCCCATTGGTATCCAAAACAACACATTCAACCGCTATACGGATTATCTTGGAAAGCACACCACCGCGCACTACCGCGTTTCGGCAGTCAATCATGACTACCAGGAATCAGCGTTTTCGCCTGTAGTTAGTGCAACCACACGTGCCTTTGATGACAATGAACTACTCTCAATGGTTCAGCAAGCAAGTTTTCGCTACTATTGGGACCATGCTCATCCCAACGCAGGACTTGCTTTGGAATGTATTCCGGGCGATGAACACCTAATCGCGCTGGGGGCATCCGGCTTTGGCCTGATGGCGCTCATCGTTGCCACCGAGCGCGGCTTCGTCTCGCGCGAGGCTGCTGTGGTCCATATGCAAAAAGCACTTCATTTTTTGGAACATGCCGAGCGCTTTCATGGCGTATGGCCCCACTTTTTAGATGGTCGGGACGGAAAGACAGTCCCCTTTTTCGGTAAGTACGATAATGGGGGCGATTTAGTCGAAACGGCCTTTATGATGCAAGCACTGCTGACCTGCCGCGCTTATTTTGACCACAACACGCACGAAGAGCAGCAAATTCGCACGACGATCACCTACCTATGGGAATCGGTGGAATGGAATTGGTACCGTAATCCCGCTGACCCCGATTTTCTTTACTGGCACTGGTCGCCCGATCATGGTTGGCATATTAATCACCGGCTGATCGGATGGAACGAAACGATGATTGCCTATCTGCTGGCAATTGCTTCGCCCACGCACCCGGTGCCAGCTTCACTTTATTACAGTGGCTGGACATCTCAGTCAGAACTCGCCCAACAGTATCGCCAAAATTGGGGTAAGACTGCGGCTGGTGATCATTATCAAAACAGGCATGCCTATTATGGCCTTGAACTGCCTGTCGGTGTGGGATCTGGTGGCCCACTGTTTTTTACTCACTATTCGTTCTTGGGGTTTGATCCCCGGAATAAACGTGATCAATACACCAATTACTTTGAAAACAATCGCCTGATCACGCTAATTAATTACCGCTATTGTGTTGAGAATCCAGGCAGGTATGAAGGGTATGGAGAAAAGTTTTGGGGCTTAACGGCGAGTGATGACCACACCGGGTATATGGCGCATGACGCCACGCCTCGTAATGACAATGGCACTATCACGCCAACCGGCGCTTTAAGCGCGTTCCCCTATACACCTGAAGAATCGATGCGCGTCCTAAACCATCTCTACTATGAACGTGGAGCAGAATTATGGGGCATCTATGGCTTCCGCGACGCCTGTAATCCCACTCAAAATTATGTATCCTCGATTTTTATGGGACTCAACCAGGCTCCTATCGTTGTCATGATCGAAAACTACCGAACTGGCTTATTATGGAAACTGTTTATGTCAAATGCAGAAATCCGCAGCATGCTAGATAAGGTCGGTTTTGAATAATACCAGTGACGACCCATCCCTCATTGGTTCGGAGTCGTCACTGCAAGAAAATGAAGCCTCCCCGCAGCAAGCGATACCGTTGGCGAACGGACAGATTGAATGGCTGGCCGTTGTAGGGGCAGGTTTGCAAACCTGCCCTTACGCGCCACGACTGGACATCCTCATCGGATGTTTAATCGTTTGTAACCCGACAATCCCCTGACCAATGGATTCGCCAACGGTATCGCAAGCTGCGGGGTATCTAGTCGTCGAACAACCGGAGTTGTTGGACATGGAGTTGTTGATAGTCTTTCTCATGGCCTTGAGCCTTCACATAGTTACGGATCGTGGCCTCACTCCCATGTTGCCCAACCGTACTGATGTAGTAGCCATCGCTTCACAATTCGCCTCCCCACAACTTTTTCTTGACCGTTGGGACACGGGCGAAGATCTCACGGGCCGTGATGCTTTTGATGATCCGTACAATTTTGGTTGGACTATACGTCGGAATCGATTGGATGAGAAAATGCACATGATCCCGATCCGTCCCGATTTCGATGAATGTCACTTCATACCGAGCGGCGATTTCCAAGCACACCGTTTTCAACACCTCATCCACTTCCGATGTAAAAATCACTCGTCGGTATTTGGCTGGACATACGATATGGTAGATCAAGATGGATCCGTTATGACTTTTCCGAATCAACTGGCTCATGCCAGCGTTCTTATCGAACGTACTGTCCCCCAGCAAACTCGTCTTACGCAGCAAGCTGCGGGGAATTAGACCCGTTTTGGATTAATAATCTTCGGTTGAAGCTGTTAAACCTGTCATCAGTGTGCGCTGAAGAGCTAATAACACAATCAGAGGCGGCACGATGGCAATTACCGTACCCGCCATTAACACACCCCAGTCAATAACCGCATCGGTTGCCACCAGGAGCTTGATGCCGACCTGAATCTGGCGAGTGCGATCCGAGTTGGCGACAATCAACGGCCATAAATATTGATTCCACATATAGATAAATTCGATCAGGAACAGCGCGCCGATATTCGTCCTGGAAATTGGAATCAGGATGCTAAACAAAAATCGGAGTGGCCCAGCCCCATCGACCCGCGCAGCATCGGCCAGATCAGTGGGGACAGTACGGAAGAACTGCTGGAATAAGAGAAGACCCGTCGCACTGGCAAAAAAGGGGATAGTTAACCCCTTAAAAGTATCAACCCATTCTAATTCGGTCAGGAGGTCATATGTGGGCACAATACGTACCGGAAGCGGCAGAAGGTGGGTCAGCATAATCAGAGCCATGATCAAACCACCACCTCGTACTCGAAAATAGACAATGGCAAAAGCTCCCAGAATACTGAGAATGATTTTCCCAAAGGCTACGCTGAAGGAGACAAACAGCGTATTGCGGATCAACATTCCCATATCAGCCCGCTGCCACGCGGTTTTATAGTTGTCGATGGTTGCAGTGCCAATCGTCAGGCTTCCCAAATGTACCGATTGAGTACTCAGTATAATGGCGTAGATAAGGGGAAATGTGACCAGCAGTACCGCACTAAACATAATAACATGCATGAGTATCGGATACAGCCGGTGTCGCCAAACCCCTGTACGAGAGGGTTCTGAGGTAGTTGTCGCGCTCATTGATAAAACGTCCTACGACTGACGAAGAAGTATTGGAAGATCGTGAGTCCAGCAACAATTGCCAGCATAACGATGGACTCAGCAGCGGCCAATCCAATACGGCTGGTACTGCGGAAGCCATCCAGATACAGGCGGTTGATCAGCAGATCGGTGGCGCGGCCTGGGCCGCCCTGTGTTGAGATATCGATCAGGCCGAACGTTTCAAAAAAGGCATAGAGGGTGTTCATAATCAACAGAAAAAGAATGACGGGTGACAGTAAGGGGAGTACCATCTTCCAAAAACGACGCGTCGCGCCTGCTCCATCAAGTGAGGCAGCCTCTAACACATCTCGTGGGACATTTTTGAGGCCGGCTAAAAAGAACAGGATGTTATAGCCCAGTATTTTCCAGGTAGCGGCCATGACGAGGAAGATAAAAGCATCGTCCTTGTTGCGCCGCCAGTTAAAATCGATGCCCACTTTCGCGAATACATCGGTGAGAATGCCAATTGCCGGATCAGTCAACAGCGCCCATATAACGCCTGCGATTGAGGGAGAAAGAGCATAAGTCCAGATCAAAAGTGTGCGATAAACACCAAATCCCTTAATCGATTGGCTCGCACCAACGGCGAGCGCCAGACTAATTATCAGGGAAAAAATGACCACTGCTGCCGTGAATTTTGCTGTTAAGATAACCGAATCAATATACTGTTCCGATTCATACAGGCGTTGAAAATTCTCTGTCCCCACATAGAGCCGAATATCTCGCACACGGTTCACCCGATACAGGCTCAGCTCAATACTCTGGTAGGAAGGATAAATGAAAAACGCCAGAACCAGAAAAATGCTAGGAAATAAGAGCAGATAAGGCAGGAAGCGATTCTTAAAAATAGTAGCCAATTGTCTTTACCTCTAAAGTAGAGCCAGTATAGATCTAACGATCCATACTGGTCTCGGTGAATGTAAGCAGGTAAGCGCTGCTATTCAAGCAGGCTGGCGTAGTCTTCAAGAATCAGGTTCGATTCCTCGACGGCGGTATCCAGGGCTTCGGCGGGATCAACACCGTTTACTACAGCGTCTTCAATCGCCGCGCCAACGACATCGCGAATCGTCACAAAGTCACCTAAAAGCGCGCCGCGCGCGGCAGGGGTATCGTTACCGGCCAGGATTTGGTCAAAGGCTGTGCGGAAATTGGGATTTTCCTCAAACCATCCTTCAGCATCCAGGGCATCGACGGCTGCATTTGTCGCCGGGAAGTAGCCGGTTCCCTTATGCCAAGCAATGTCATTTTCTGTTTGTGACAGGAACTGATAGAACTGCCAGACGGCAGCGTACTCCGCGTCCGATTTACCCGCCATCGTCCACAGACAGCCGCCACCGACCACATTATTTCCGGTACGCTCGTATCCATCCGGCATCGGCAGATAAGCGGTCCCAAGATTAAATTCTACGGCTTTCTGGATACCGCCGAGGCTGGATGTGCTCTGGGCGAGCATGGCAAATTCGCCAGCGATAAAGGGATCATTCGCCGAATATTCGCGCCCACCATAGAAGAGCAGGCCATCGTTCGCCCACTGCTGCCAGGCGCTCAGAACATTCACACCAAAATCGCTGTTAAAATAGACTTCGGTAGCCAGACCATCGCGCCCATTATTTTCGTTGGCGAGCATCTGGTCGCTCAACGCAAACATCTGCTCAAGAATCCAGGCGGGCCAACCAAATGAGATCGCATATTTTGCCGCGCCCGAATCCACGATCTGCTTGCCCATTTCAGCCAGTTCGGAGAAAGTCGTTGGAGGCACTTCAGGATCTAATCCCGCAGCTTCAAACATGTCTTTATTGTAGTACAGCATCGCGGTTGAGCTATTGAAGGGCATGCAGCGAAGTTCTCCATCAATGGCATAATAATTGAGGATCGGCTCGACAAAGGCGCTCTGATCCAGTTCGCCACCGCTCACTTCCATCACGGGCACAATCGCCCCGGAATCCAGCATCGTTCGAGTCCCTACTTCATAAACTTGAACGATCTCTGGCGCTTCACCGGAACTATAAGCGGTGAGGGCTTTGGTTAGTGTTTCGGCATAGCTACCTGTATATTCAGCTACAATCTGAATGCCGGGGTGCTCAGCATTAAATTGATCAACAAGCCCTTGTAGAACTTCAGCACGGCTGCCACTCATCGCGTGCCAGAAGTTAATCGTTGTGGGTTCATCCTGCGCGGTTGCAATCGGAGTGAGTGGTGCGACAACCATTACAAAAACCATCAAGGTGAACAGCATATAGCGTGGTGCTTTAGACATGTTCTTCTCCTTAAATGTATTGTTCTGATTAGCATATTTGCTCATACTCCTGCTGTTTTATCCGATGAGATGCCTCCTCTCTTATTCGGGCTATTGTTAGATTATATACAAAAGCAGGTTAACCAAAAGCACTATGAATAACCGCGTAGATCAGCATTCCTAAACCAATAGTGGCCGGAATGGTCAGAACCCATGACACCACAATTTGAGTAAAAACTTCCCACCGGATCATTTGAACTCGTTCAGCGCTTCCCACGCCGATAATAGCTGAACTCACAACATGGGTAGTGCTTACAGGACCTCCAAGCATTGCCGCCACCAAAATCACCGCACTTGCCGAGGTCTGTGCGGTAAAGCCATGAATGGGCCGCAGACGATAGAATTTACCACCCAGTGTTCGGATCAATTTCCATCCGCCCATTAATGTTCCCGCACCAATCGCAATAGCACTGGCAGTAATGACCCATAAGGGGACATAAAAATGGTCGATTGAACCTGTGGCTAGCAGTCCCAAGACAATAACGCCCATTGTTTTTTGCGCATCATTGGTCCCGTGGGAGAGTGCCAGTGTGAATGCCGTGACAAGCTGGCCGCGTTGAAACCATATATTGATATGCGGTGTCGCTGCGCGAGACAAAAAGTAGACGATCTTAGTAATAAAATACCCGGTAGCTATGCCTAAAAAGGGTGATAAAAACAGGGCAAGCAAAACTTTTATGATCCCTGCACTCTGAATAGAATCCAGTCCAAAACCGACCCAGACCGAACCAATCATTCCGCCAATAAGTGCATGAGAGGTGCTGGATGGAATCCCAAACAATAAGGTGATGATGTTCCAGATAATAGCGGCGAGCAGAGATGCATACACAACGGGGAGCGTTACGGCTTCTTCAGCAACAACTTCATGACCGATTGTCGTAGCAACGGCTACACCGAATAGTAGCGGTCCAATACCATTAGCGAGCGCCGCCATCCATAATGCTCGGCGTGGGCCTAGCGCACGAGTTGAGATGACAGTGGCAACCACATTGGATGAATCGTGGATGCCATTAAAAAATCCAAATGCGAGGGCAATAATTATTAATCCTAAAGCTTCTAAAGAAGGCATTTTACACGCCCAAAAGTTAAATATACTTAGCTTCATTATACTGAATGATGAATAAAGCAACAAAACAACCCCCTGCAAGTTTTTGATTTTGCAGGGGGTTAAGAGACAGACCAGAAGATCGGCGAATTAACCTTTTACAGAGCCGGCGAATAGTCCTCGAATGAAGTAGCGACCTAAGACGATGTAGACGATCAGCGTGGGGAGTGCCGCCAGCACCGCACCCGCCATCGGTAAATTCCAGTTAACTGCCTCGCCGCCGGCCAGAAGGGCCAGGGCGACTGTAATTGGCTGAGATTTCTCGCCCGTTAGGGTAATAGCAAACAGGAACTCGTTCCAAATCTGGGTGAACTGCCAGATAATTACGACCACGAATCCCGGCAAGGAGAGGGGAAAGACAATCCAGCGGTAGATTCCAAACAGCCCTGCACCGTCAATCATTCCCGCTTCCAACATTTCGGTTGGCACTTCCGCGTAGTAGTTACGAAAAATCAGCGTGGTGATAGGCAGACCATAAACGACATGCGCCATGATCAACCCTTCCAGTTTGCCACCCAGATGCACATTTTGCATAAACTGGAATAGAGGGATCAGGATACTCTGGTAGGGAATAAACATCCCGAACAACATCAGGGCGAAGATGATGTTTGCACCGGGAAACTTCCACTTCGACAGCACATAGCCGTTAATCGAACCCAACAGTGCTGATAGGATTGTGGCATTAATGGTCAGGATAAAACTGTTGCGTAATTTCTGTTTTAATTCACCGAAAGCAATGTCATAACTGCTCCAGTTCAATTGGGAGGGCAGATCCCACACTTTATCCAACTTACCTGCTTCCTGTGGGGTTTTGAGGCTGGTCGTCACAACCGTATACACTGGTAGAAGGTACAGAATGACCATTAAAACCAATACCCCATACAACAGCAAACGACTGACACGCTTCAAAAGGCGCGATTGAGGGCGCGCTGTTTCGGCACGAGGGTGTATGTCTATCGCGGTTGGATGGGAAGCGACTCCAGTTCCGAGCAATTGCTGAGTACCAAGATAAGCCCAGAGTGGGAGCAGCAGCACCAGATTGCCAACGGCACCAGTCGCCGCACCAAGCAGCACACCATCGTTCCCGTCACGGCCTTTTAGGGTATAGAGAAAATAAGTGCCGAGACTGCCGATCAACGTTCCGAATATGATCCACGATGCAATAAGAGTCATTTTTGAAATCTCCTATAATTCGTGCTCGGAGCGCAGCGACGTAAACAGGTAAGGAATAATCACCGATGCAACCATGACTAACAGAACCGTGGCAATCGCGCTGCCGATTGCAAACTTGTTGCTGCGGAACATCGTATAGTACACCTGCACGCCGGGCACACTGACCGGCCAATGATCGATGCCTACCATAGCAAAGATCAGGTCGAAAATCTTTAGCGAAATATGTCCCAGCACAATTGCGGCACTCAACGTAATGGGGCGCAGCATCGGCAGCACAATTTTGGTATAGACCTGCCATTCATTGCATCCGTCTACCCGCGCTGCTTCGCGCAGTTCTTCGGGAATGCCCCGAATCCCGGCCAGATACATTGCCATCGTGTAGCCGGACATTTGCCAGATAGCCGCCAGGATGACACCAATGAGCGCCACGTTAAAGCCATAATTTTCCGCTCGCTCGACGTTCGGGAAGCTGTCCGCGCCGCCGGTTGCATACCACAACAGCAATAACGCCGTGGGAATGCCTAAGATCGTCGCGCCCCGACGTTTACCATGCGACAGCAGGTGAACGATAAACAGCAGTACACCGACAAGAAAGGCGGCAATGATATATTGAGGCACATTCTGCCAGTTAAATTCCCCATGCATATTCGGCGCATCCCCATTCCAGCCGATCCAGTCTGACCAGATCCATGCAAACAGCACGAGCATGGGGACGCCCATAAAAATAGCTGCCAAAAATTTTCGTCGTCGAATGTTCTGCACAAAAATGTACAGCAGAATAGCCACAATCAGAAATAAGGTCAACAGAGGCACTTCATGCCAGTTAAAGGTGTATGAATCGCGGTTGTTCAGCCACCGAAACTCCCAGGCTTTAGCCCCAAAAATTTCGGGCAGGATATTAATGCCACCTTTTGGATCAAGCAGCCACCGCCAGATAGTCCCTGTGACGGCAAAGGAGAGGGCCATCGGAAACAGAAAGATCGTGCGAAAGATCGTCTCACCTTTGATATTCTGATCGAGCAGCACCGCCAGAATAAATCCCAGCGAAAGGCAGCCGACTAAAAAGAATGCCGTGAAGAAAAAGGTATTCACTAATTCCTGGCGAAACCGCATTCCACTGATTTCGCTGAAAAGCGTACTGTAGTTATCAAGCCCAATAAAATCTTTCTGTGGATTTTTTTCCAACCCGGTCCAATTGGTCATAGACCATAAAAAGGTTTGCCCGATAAATCCGTAAACAAAAATACCTAATAAGATGATCGAAGGTAGGATAAGCAAAACAGCATAGATACGATCTCGGTTGACTCGCTTGAGTGCAGTCAAGAGCGACTCGCTTCGTGATGGTGCTTGTTTTTGGGGGATAGCCTGTTGCATGGTACCGCTTCTCCGTTCATTTTATTGTACGAGGCTCCTACCAGAGCCGGCAGGAACCTCGTCACATTCCTTATACCTACCTTGAGTGCAGTACGCTGAGGCTTACTCTGCGCCGATACCAGCGGTATCTGCGAGTTCTTGAGCAGCGCCAGCAGCGGCGGCACCATCACGGCTGTTCAGGAAGATTTCCATAACAGTCGCGAATTCGCTGGAGAACGATTCGGGGGCAACAGCTCCGTGCGCGAGGCTGCCCACGATGGTGTTTTCTTTCCAGTCAGCGGCAGCATCTTGCAGATAGGCGTTGTACAGGGTCAGGTCGCTGTCCAGACGAGCGGCAATCGAGCCTTTCATCGGGTTGAAGATGTCCTGGCCTTCTTGCGAGCCGAGCAGCTTCAGCCATGCAACAGCGGCGTCTTTGTTCTTGATGTCTTTCGGCAGGCCGAAGGAGTCAGAGAGCATCATAAAGACACCATCGGTGCCCGGAGACGCGACCCAGCCAAAGCCGGTGCCGGGTTCCAGACCCAGGGTCGTAACCATGTATCCCGCGGCCCAGTCACCCATGACGTTGAAAGCGGCTTCGCCACTGATAACCTTATCAGTCGCCTGCTGCCAGGAGAGAGTCGCAGCATCGACATCGATGTTGGAGCAATCCAAAATCTGGCCGAACTTGTCCCACATGGCGATTACATCGTCATCGGTCCAGCTCTTTTCGCCGCTCCACAGACCATTCCAACCCTCGACACCGAGTTCGGACAGCGCAACGCTTTCCCACAGATGGTTGACGGTCCAGTTTTCACCGACGACCAACGGGGTTACATCGTTTTCCTGGAGGGTGGGGCAAACAGCGAGGAAGTCATCCCAGGTCGCTGGTGCTTCGATTCCCCATTCTTCCAGTTTGGCGGGGACATACCACATCACATTGGAACGGTGAATGTTGACAGCCACCGACCACAAACCCGCGTCGGTGCTCATCAGGTCGAGCAAGCCCTGAGGGAACTTGTCCATCCAGCCTTCTTCTTCATACAAGAAGGTCAGGTCGTCCATCCGGTCCGCTACTACATAGGTACCGATCAGTTCCTGGCCTGCGTGAACCTGGAATGAATCGGGCGGATCGCCACCCAGCATGCGAGTCTTCAGCACGGCACGCGCGTTGACGCCGGAACCACCTGTTA
This sequence comes from uncultured Anaerolineaceae bacterium, assembly GCA_964503685.1. Taxonomy (GTDB): domain Bacteria; phylum Chloroflexota; class Anaerolineae; order Anaerolineales; family Anaerolineaceae; genus CAZDAW01. Next base: position 13,414 of record CAZDAW010000081.1, read on the forward strand.
CCGCCGAATTGATCACATTCACATCGGGGTACATTTCGTTATACTTGGCAATCAACGCTTCGAGGGCAGGGCCTTCGTCCCCAGACCACCATGAGAAGATTTCGAAGTCGCCGGATGGCTGGTCTTGGGCCAAAACGGGGATGGCGACTACTAAAACAAGAGCTAATACAACTACTATTGAAACAAGACGTTTGGACATTCTTTCCTCCTAGAAACTTAAGTATTTGGAGTAGGGTCATGTCGTACTACCCTGTGATTTTATTAAATGCCAATTTTAGATAGGGATCAACCTGAAATGTGCCAGATTTATGCCAGATTGTGCCAGTCCAGGTTTCGTGCTAATAAAGGAAGAAAATTTTTAGGTGAAAGAAGCCCCGTATGATGAGTAGAGCAGAATTTCAGGAATTAGTGAGTAGTGCTTATCAATCGTTGTACGATTTTATACGCTTACGAACTCACCCACTTGCGTCACTGTTAACGTCTGAGACCGCGATCAACCACAAAGAGAAAGGCTGGCAACTTCACCATGTTTTATTGGATGTCGTAGAAGAGTTGTATCCGGGAGCCGCCGCACCGCCGTTCTCCAAAGAATGGCGACGGCACCGTTTGATGGTGCTCCGTTATATTGAAGCTATGGATCCACGTGCAGTTGCGGAGCAACTCAACATCAGCCGCCGCCAATATTACCGGGAACACGCGACGGCACTGGAAGCCGTGGCCGATATTTTATGGTCGCGCTGCGACCAATCCATGTTGGAGGCAGTGCCCGCATCCGGCCACGAAATTTCCAGCGGCCCGTCGGAAGCCATGCAGCTAGAGCTTGCCAGGATTAACCAGAATGATGCCTATGCGGATCTCGGCGAAGTGTTTGAGGGCGCAATTGCGATTCTGGGGAAGATGTTACAGCAAAATACGATCCACCTTGATATTGATTTACCGCCTGTAACGCCGATCACCTCCATTGGTCACAGTGTGCTGCGTCAGGTGATCTTAGGCTTATTGGGTTACTTGATCGAAAAGGTGAATAACACAACCTTACAGTTGAAAGCTATAACCGGAGATAGCTCGGTTTATTTGACAGTGACCACGAATCCTCCCCATTTTCTGGATGAAGCGGATTTTGCGGCTCAGTTTGTTATGTTTAGTGAGATGCTTCAGTTAGGGCATGGCAGTCTTCGGATGCTGCGTGACAAAACAAACCACCTGATGATCGGTTTTGAACTTGAACTCCCGTTTGAATATGAGTGCATCGTGCTAGCAGTGGATGATAATGAAGACACCCTTGCGCTCTATAAACGTTTTTTGACCCCGAATGGCTATCGAATCATTACAGCCCAATCTGCACAGGCAGGACTGATGCTTACGCGCGAAGTCAAACCGGACATTATTATTCTTGACCTGATGATGCCCGAACAGGATGGCTGGGATTTGTTGCAGCTTCTATCAAATCAAGTCGATACGGCCCATATTCCGATTGTTATTTGCAGCGTGCTCAAGCAGAAACAATTGGCGCTTTCATTAGGTGCTGCTGCGTTTTTGGAAAAACCGTTCACCGAACAGATTTTATTGGAAACGCTGGAACGAATCAGGGATGCACATTGATGGCGCGCGAAAAATCTCCGATGCAAGACAGCCTGGATGAGCTGCGACGAGAGTCATTCAAGCCTATTGTTTTCATTTCGGCGGTCATCGGTTGGGCCTGGTTTTCCTGGTCGGCCTGGCCGTTGAACAGTTATACGCTCTTTCGTTCCGAGGCCTGGATCACCAGTAGCCTGCTTATCCTGATTTCTCTTTCCAGCTATCTGATTGCGGCCCAAAGTTTAACTTTGGCGAGTGAATTATTTGTGGGTGGGCTGTTAGTGGTATTCACCGGTTGTATTGTTTTGTTTGAACAGCCGGATGCCGCGTATCTCTATGTGTTTCCTATTGTTTTTTCGGGTGCGCTGTTAAACCAGTCAGGTCTGAACGTTGTCGCCATTGCGGTGATCGTTTTATCAATATCCGTCGAATTGGCTGCGCCCCAGCTCAAATTTTCTGACTTTTTCATTCCGCTGTTTGTGGTCGAAATGACGAGTGTTGCCGTTTCTATTTCTACGACCACACTTCAGAAGGCGCTGGCCTGGGCGCTGAACAATTATGAAGTTGCGCATGAAAACGAGTTAACGGCTCGCGAGAACAAAAATAAGCTGGAACAGGTTCTCAAAAACCTCGACAGCGCAATGGCAAAACTACAGCGGACCAATGAAAGCCTCACGGTTGCGCGTAATCAGGCTGAAGAAGCGCGCAGAATTAAGCAGCAGTTCGCGCAGACGATCAGCCACGAACTGCGAACACCCCTTAACCTCATCGTGGGTTTTACGGAAACGATGATCAAGTCACCTGAATATTATGGCGATCTGCTTCCGCCGGTTTACATGCGCGATCTGAGCGTGGTTTATCGCAATGCCTATCATCTACAAAACCTGGTGAATGATGTACTCGATTTAGCGCGTCTCGAAGCCGCGTATTTGAGTCTTGAACTTGAAAAAATAAATCTAAACGATGTGATTATCGATGCGGTGCAGACTATTCGCAGCTTTATTGAAAGCCACGGATTGACTGTCAGCACCGAACTTGCCGACGATTTGCCCTGTATTTGGGGAGATGCCGTTCGTCTAAAACAAGTGCTGCTGAATCTGATGAATAATGCTGCCCGATTTACGAAACAAGGCGGAGTCATTGTTCGCACGCTGCTGGGAGAGAATGGGGTGGTCGTGGCGGTTCATGATACGGGAGTAGGTATACCAGCCGATGATCTCAGCGATATTTTTGAGGCTTTCCGCCAGCTCGAAAATCCGATGCAGCGCCGCGCGGATGGTGCAGGTCTTGGTTTGACGATTTGTAAACAACTGATTGAACTGCATGGCGGGCGTATCTGGGTCGAAAGCGAAGTAGGTAAAGGCAGCACATTCTTTTTCAGCTTGCCCGGTGGACATCTGGAAACCATCTCGGTTGAAAACAAGGAGAGTGGAAATTCTGCCGGATCAATGATCGAGATTACGCCATCGCAGCGGACTATTCTCCTGGTTACATCGAGTTCATCGGCTGCGGCGCTTGTCTCCCATTCCCTGTCTTCGTATCGCACCGTAGTTGTGGCTCGCCTGCAGGAAGTGCCGGCAGTGGCTCAGCAGCTTTTGCCGCAGGCGATCATCGTCGATACGGGTGTGGAGGAGATTAGCGAAGAACGAGTTAAAAAGCTGGTTGAAACGCTGACTCCGGCGTGCCTTTTTACCTATCCACTTTCAATGGAAGAGACGTTTCGCAAACGTCTCTCAGCCGATGCTTACCTGATCAAGCCGGTGATGCGCGAGAATTTATGGATTATCCTTCGCCAATTTGACGAAAAACTGAATCGGGTGCTGGTTGTCGATAATGATCAGGATTTTGTGCGGTTAATGACCCGGATGCTGGTCAGCCCGATTCGCTCGTATCAGGTGAGTTATGCCTACAGCGGACACGAGGCAATGCAGATGATCAGGCGAAACAAGCCCGATATTTTGCTGCACGATCTTAATTTACCGGATATGGATGGACAGCATATTATTCAACTTGTCCGTGCTGATCCTGTATTGAAGCAGATGCGCATTGTAATCATCACGGCACGGGAAGAACTGGCTTCCTCCAATCTGCTCAAGGGGCATATGTATGTGACCAAAACATCTGGTGTTACCGCCCTGGAATTAGTTAAATGGACAAAAAGCATTTTAGGAGACAGTTAACATCTAACATCAGAAGAAGTCACACGCTATCTTTTTTTCGGCAGGCGGTTGATTGAGGGAAGACAGGGGGTGAAAACAGGCTGATGTGTGATCCCCTCCCCCCCTT
>CAZDAW010000082.1:0-16196 GCA_964503685.1 uncultured Anaerolineaceae bacterium
CCGGTAAACGCAATTAAACCACGCGAAGCTGGATTTTGCAAAGATAATCTCGTAATGGTTTCCCATTCGTCAACTGAAATGGGAGGTCCCCAATCAGCGCCTTCAGCAGAGTCAACCTGTACGACGGGAAGCAGTTTTTCTGAAGCGATTGGGGTATAAGCATTGATTATCTGCTTTACCCAGGCTGCATTTCGATGTAAAAAAGCATGATAGAGCATGGGTGAAATGAGATCGAGGTGGGTTGCAAAGTCGTTCAGGCGCTGTCCGGAAATTACTTCAAGATCGGCCGGCTCCAAAGGTAATGTGTATGCACCGAGCAGGATGTCGGGACGAATGACGCGTAAATTACTGACTGCACGTTTCACAAAATCGCTGATAATATTACATCTGAAATCAATCCATTGCTGTAAATGTTCAGATAATATCCAGGCTGCTTGTTCGGAGGGGTTTAACAGGTTTTTTGGGATTGTTATCTTTGTTTCCTGTTGAAAACGGGCCAGAGTGTGCGGATCAAAGGAGGATTGCAGGGGGCGACTGGCTGTCGGACGAAGTTCTAATTCCCAGTGAATGGGCCAACGAATGAAATCCAAAAAGAAACCATCCAGATTGTGGGTTTGAATAATCTTTTTGGCCAACACTAACCGAGCCTGATTGTAATCCTGGTAAGTTGGGGTAATACCCTGATACCATTCCATTTGAGGGCGAGGTTTTCCGTCTTCATTGACTGGAAGTAATTCAGGCCGGGACTCAAATATTTTGTTTTGATGGCTATGATCTGAGAATACACTGATTCCGCCCAGCCATTTCAGGCCATGTTTGTGGCAAATTTCGATGATATCGTCCTTATATGATTCTGATTCGGTGCAAATCGCATTGACGCCAAAACCTGCCAGAGACTCACAAAATGTATTCGCTTTACTGTCGTCCCAATTTTTCCAAACATCCGGGAAAAGGAATGCTCCGATGATTTGTTCCGGCATTTTCATCCTCACTTCAACACGTTGAGTATCCGGTTATGCACGTCCTGAACAAATCGGTCGACATATTTTTGAATATATGCCTGAATATCTTTGGCGGGATCGGTGATTAGGGGAGTCAAGTCCATTGCATAAATTGAACCCGTGGCGATGTCCACGCCATGCGATGCAAAATAAGTGGCATTGGCGCGTCGCCTTCCCATTGTAGCCAGGTCATATCGTTTGCCGCCGCAAATCTGCGAATCGAATACCCCGAGGAGCGCTGCTTGCAGATTCTCGTGAGCTGACACATCAAAAACGATTTTATCCTCATCGAGCATCCAATCCAGACCTCGCCAGATTTCGCAACCGTAAAGGTATTTGGGGCGTTCTGTTTCAGGAAGACTGCGAATAGCCTCGATGACTCGTAAAGCAACGGCAACATGGGTATCATGTTTATCGAGCAGGTTATGGGTGTAAACTGTTTCGGGTTTCGCCATTTTGAATAGAGTTTTGAGATCTCCCACGGGCGATTTGTTGGTAAAGCTTTTCACGATGGCGCTGGGGTAATCAAGCAACACTTGGGCAGCATATTCTCCAACGACAGCGGCTTTTTTCTGTTCCTTGACTCGCACCAGGCGCATCATTTCATCGGTGTAATCCTTGTAAAGGCCTTCGCGCGGCGACCCGCTGCCGTTCGTCACTACAACGCCGGTAAACCATTTATCATCCTGTTGAAAACATTTGAGAATGCCATCAACAGCCATGATTTCCAGGTCGTCCTGGTGGGCGCTGATTGCCATGTGTGTGGTGCGCGCCAGGGCAATTTCCGGGGGCAGATCGTCGGGGACAAATAATTGGGCGGTTTCATTTAGAAATTTCATCGTGTTATTCTCCATAATTAAAATTCGGGGAGGCTCGCCGCGGCTATTGATTGGCCGACGCGTCGGCTTTTCTCGTCTGGTAGTTGGATGTTGATGCTGGAAGCAATTTGGGGAAATTCAGCTTTCAACACCTGGTTGGCGCCATCTAAAATAAGATTGCCGCCTTTTCCGGAGGTGCAGCGCCCCAGGATCAGGATATGTTTCAGGTCGTAAAAATCGGCATAATGAGCGATCGCATAGCCCATATAGATTCCCATTGTTTCCCATATCTGGCGCGCTCCAGTGTGACCTGCTTCCAGCTTCTCTTGAACAAATTTGAGTTTGTCTGCATCAGTAATATCACTCTGGATTTCAATGCCGGCTTTAGGAGCGAGGCGAAAGACACATTGCTGGGAAAAATACATTGAACCAACACCCATGTCGCCAGACCACTCATCTCTTGGCGCTGTGGGGTTGTAATCAATTGGCGCAAACGCCAATTCATTAAGCCAGCCCATGATTTTCCCTTCCGGGTTGACATATCCGGCTGCCTGGCTGGAGCCCAGGGCAATACCCAACACGGCATTATCTTCCAGAGACATGGAGCCAGCCAGAGCGGTCACATCGCCGTCGTTGACAACTTCAAGAGGAACGCCAAATTCTTCGCGGATGCGCAAGAACATATTTCGCACCTCTCCATATCTCTCCTTGGGGATATTGCGAAAAAGTGACGCGATCATGGGGCGATTGTTGATATATACCCCCGCAGAGCTACCGCCAATGGCATCCAGACGCGGCATTTTCCCGGCGGCTAATTTCAGAGCCGATACGATCATATCGTAATGGTATTGAGGATCGGTTTGTTTACGCGGTTCCCAGACGATTTCCTGACTGAAGATGGCATTTCCATCGACTACGGCTGACACTTTTAAATCAGATGCGCCCAGATCAAAACCGATCCGGTACCCATTTAAATGCCTGCCTATCGACTCGGCGCCTTCACGTTGAGGCGGGACTTCAGAAGCAGAGCAATGGATTACTGTAAAAGGCTGTAAAAAAACATCATCGCCCATAAAGTGAAAATCGAATGCCCGTTCGCCTTCAGGTGAATAACATTTTTTGATGTGTTCGGCAATTTTCTTGGGGCCGGCAATATAAACTTTCCACCCGCCATATTGCCAGATCATAAATTTGAGCAGCCGTTCGGCATAAAACAGGCTTGCTTCGAATGATGGATGATCTTCCGGAAAAACCTGTGTGTCAAAACGGGCAATGCACTGATCCGCTCGCTCTAACCCAATTATCAATGGAACGCCTTTTCCTGAAGCTGCCACTTCGTTTTGAAAGGCATGATTGGCTAAAACGGCCGGTTTGAAATCTTCATCGAGTGGGGGAACAAATTTGGGTTTTACTAACTTGAAAGGATTTGTCATGAAAACCTTCTACCTGAATTTTATAAAATTGGGAATCCTTTTTTTTTCAAACCCAATTTTAGTCGGGCATCAGGGGAATGTCAAATTGTTATAATTTAACCATGACGGTATAATTATAAATTGTAAGTTGTTTATTTATGCGGTAAAAAAATGGATAAACTCCCCGAATTCCTGTTTTGCTTGTTTAGCCAAACGGGTTTTCATCAATACAGAATCGGGCTAAAAGATGCGCTTTTGATAATAATTTGACTGTATTTCGCTGCTGCTGAATATTTAAGGCGGTGCAGTTGGGGTTGTTCGATGAAGAGATGTAACCGTTTTTGGTTTTTTTTAGTATTGTCTTGTTTATTAGGAGGGTGTGTCCCGCCGTTAATAAGACCAACGCCGACCGTCTTCACGCCGCCGCCGCCGGTTTTCACCGCAGCTGCTCAGACAGTCGAAGCCTATTTGACGCAGCGCGCGCCTACTTTAACCCCTTCAGAAACGGCGACTGCAACAGCGACGGATACCCCGCTTCCAACCGATACCCCAACGCCAACCGCAACCAGGCCGACATCGACGCCGACATTAACCTACACGCCTACCCCACTGCCGTGCAACCTGGCGAAGTTTATTTCTGATGTGACCATTCCAGATGGTACAAAAGTGCATGCCAGATCCAATTTCTTGAAAACATGGCGAGTTAAAAATATTGGCCGCTGTACCTGGACCGATGAATACACCATCGAATTTGTTTCCGGGAATAAGATGGGCGCGGATTCACCGATTAACTTGCCTGGTGATGTTGCGCCGGGGCAAATGGTGGATATATCCATTGATATGATTGCCCCGAAATCACTTGGAAGTTATACCGGCAAGTGGAAGCTGCGCAGCGCTTCGGGAAAACAATTCGGTATGGGTAGCAGCAATGCTCCTTTGGATGTATCGATCAAAGTGATCACAGCAGCAGTGGAGCCAAGCCCGTATGATTTCACTGCCAATTATTGCGATGCAGAATGGAAGAATGCGAGTACGATATTGCCCTGCCCAGGAAAAAGCGGCGACGAGAGGGGTTTCGTTTATACATCCACTTCGGCTACTTTTGAGGATGGAACCAAGCCGGGCGCTGCGGTGTTGGTAGTGCGTCCGCAACCCATTAAGGATGGCATTATTCGTGCTTTCTTCCCGCCGATAAAGATCAAGTCGGGAGATCATTTCAGGGCGACGATTGGTTGTTTGACCAATATGCCAAAATGTAAGGTCGAATACACCTTGCGTTATTATGTCAGTGAAGGAAAATATAATACGCTGGGCGTCTGGACTGAAACGAGCGACGGGGTTGTTCATGATGTCGATGTGGATTTGAGCAGCCTGGCTGGTAAGAATATTCAGTTTGTTCTCAAGGTCAGCACTTTGGGTTCGTCCAAGGATGATAAGGTGTTCTGGTTTAATCCTGTTATCGAGCCATAAATTTTGTCAACAGAATTGGGAACATTTCATCCGATCCAGACGTTAATCTATCAGACACTATAATTACCAGGAGGAGTTTCATGAGTACCCTTGCGCGCGCCAGTGTCCTGATATGGGTATTCATTATTCTATTGTTAACAGCGGGCTGTATCCTGGTCGTTCCAAAAACGCCTGTTGCGGTAACGCCAGTTAATATCCAGCCCGTTGTTTCAACTTATGTTGCCCAGACGATGGCGGCTTATCAAAGTCAGATTGCCCCGACAGTCGCCAGCGTTCTGATTCCATCAGAAACAGCCCTCATAACGGACACCCCTGAGCCGATTATTACGCCAATATCCCCTACACTGACTTCAACGCCGACGGCGACTGCCACGCCATGCGATCAGGTCAGGTTCATCAATGACATCACTGTTCCGAATGGAACAGTGCTTGAACCAGGCACTCAATTCACCAAAGTCTGGCGGGTGCAAAATACAGGCGCTTGCACCTGGAATGATGATTACGCAATCGTATATGTTTCGGGAAGCCGAATGAATGCGGACTATGTTGTGAGCCTGCCGGAGGAAGTTGTTCCAGAACAGATCGTAGATATTCCGGTGAATATGATTGCCCCGGCAAAAAAAGGAACGTATACAGGATATTGGCAGTTGCGGAATGCTTCAGGTGTTCTCTTCGGATTGGGGAAAGACAATGCCCAGTCGTTTTCTGTGACGATAAAAGTTGCCACGATTCAGCCGATTATCAGTCCGTATAACTTTGCTACAGAGATATGCAGCGCGGTCTGGTCAAGCGGCGGCGGGGTATTGCCCTGCCCAGGAAAACTGAACGATTCGCGGGGTTATGCGTATATGTCAGAAAGTCCTGCGCTCGAAAATGACTCTGTTGATGATGAACCAACCATTATTATGCATCCCCAGTCTGTTACAGAAGGATTTATTCGTGGGATTTTTCCGCCCTTTGCGGTTCGGGAAGGGGATGTATTTGCAGCGACGATTGGTTGTTTGCGCAGGAAGGAACATTGTAACGTCCAATTGAAGCTGGAGTATCAGGATGTTAATGGGATTGTTTATGAACTTGGAACCTGGGATGAGGTATATGATGGGCGAATTAATACAATCAGAATCAGTTTATCTGATTTGGCCGGCCAGGAAGTACAATTTATATTGACTGTACTGGCCAAAAAATCACCTGCCGATGATGTTGTTTTCTGGATGATGCCTCGGATTATTGAGTAAAAACAGGATTGCAAAATAAAATGAAACGCTTATTGAAAATTATCCCATTTTTCATTTTGGGATTTTATCTTGTCGCTTGCAGCCGAAATGCGCAGCGCGAATCGGCTGTGACGCTCTTCCCTGCGGCGATGCAAACTGCTGCGCCGGCTTCAACAGCGACTATATTGCCGGCATTAACGCCCACTTCAATCAGTGTGCCTGATGCGGTTCTGGCGATTCAGGCCGTTTTAGCTCAACAACTTAATCTCAAAATTGACCAGGTTGAGATTGTGAGATTGGTTCAGGTCGATTGGCCGGACGCCTGCCTGGGAATCGATGATTCAGAACTGACCTGCGCCGAGGTGATTACGCCCGGATATAGAATCGTTTTCGAGGTGAATGGAGAGCAGTATGAATACCATACAGACCAAACCGGAAATGTGGTCCGTTTGGTTGCAGCCCCTGAGGCAAATGTCGGAGATATTATTGTAGAATGGCAATCCGCAGGAGAACCATGCCAGAACGCTCAAATTGGGGGTCAGGGGGTCGCTTTTGGCGAATGCGGAAGCGCCATGCTGAAGGGCAAATTCACTAAAGTAACTCGGCTGGAAGATTTAACTTTTTTTGAGAATCTTTTTGCCCCGTTCAAGGCAGAAACACCGGCCGGCGTGGTCAAATTTAACGGGAAGGGTGAAGCATCTGCAAAACCCGCTGAACAGCGAATGATTGCGGAATGGGCGCGTCTCGTTGTCGTTGAAGCGACTGCGGGTCGAAGCGATGTAGCATACGGCCAGATCATGACCTGGCATCGGGAAGGCGGTATTGCCGGTTTTTGCGATGACCTGACTGTTCACGTGACCGGCGAGGTTACGACTTCTTCTTGCAAGGGTGATAAAACTCAGGTAACGGGGACGTTGCGTTTAACTGCAGGTCAGTTGCAAAAAATATATCATTGGATGGATACGTACAAGGGGTTTGAGTTTGTTCAATCAGATGGCGCTGTCGCTGATTCAATGATGATTCGATTGGCGTTTTCGGGCGCCGGCACGGCAGAAGCCAGTGATACTGATCAGCAGGAGATTGTGGACTTTGCGGCCAGGTTATTTGTCGATACAGGTGCAGCAGAAGAACAACTAAACCCTTCGCAAATGGCGAGCAATCAATCTGCAAGCCAGGCGTTAATTGACTTTTTTTCTTACCTGGAAGCGGGGAATTATAAAGAGGCTGCTAAACTATATGGCGGAGAGTACCGGGCGTTGCTTTCGGCCAATCCAGACCTTGCCATTGCTGATACTGAAAAATTATGGGAACGCGCCTGTACCGTCAATGGTTTTCAATGTTTAGCTGTCAAACAAATCGTCAGTGGGGAAGAGATTTCACCGGGTGAGCATAAATTTATGGTCGAGTTTGCCGGGCCAGCGGATAGCTTGTTTACCGCAAAAGGTTGTTGCGGCTTTGAAGAGGGTCAATCTCAATTCCCGTTTATTGTTAAGAAAATTTATGGGAAGTACCTGGTTCAAGATTTGCCGATTTATCAACCATAATGTAAATTGACGGGATCGAATATGTGCCTCAATATGCGTCAGAAACAATTCATTGTTATCGGCGTTTTGGTTTTAATAACAGCGTTTATTTTGGCCTGCCAGGTTACAAATCTGGCATTTAATCAGCAAAATCCGGATGAGGTGCAGACATCTGCCTGGCAGACGGTTTATGTCGTTCTCACGCAAGATGCTGCGCGAACGCTGATTACACCGGGTGATAACATACCGTCTTCTATTCCGACTGTCGTACCGCCTTCCGGTCAGGAAAAAATCACTGATTTCCCCGTAAGCCCAATGATTGGGTTGGGAACAAATACACCCGGGGTAATATTTTCACCGACCCCCAGCGAAACGCCTATGCCTGAAGAGACAACTTTTCCAACAGAGACGCCTCCGCCAACTGATACCTCGATCCCGACGAATACGCCTGTAGTTTGTGACCGTTTTACTTTTATCAAGGATGTCACCGTACCTGACGGGACATACTTTTATGCAGAAACCGGCTTTCTCAAAACTTGGCGTTTGAAAAATTCCGGGTCATGCACATGGACGACCGATTATGATCTGGTTTTTACATCCGGTGACCGGATGTCGGGCGAGAAGGTAAATCCTCTGCCGCGTTCTGTTTCCCCTGGCGACACGATTGATCTTTCAGTCAACCTGGAAGCGCCTCCAAACAACGGCGAGTATACCGGCTATTGGACACTGCGGAATGCCTCGAATGTTCTGTTTGGAAAAGGCGAGAATCTGTTTTCCGTTAAGATTGTTGTGAAGGATCCGCATACATTTTCAGGCCGCTTCTCATTTACTGATGATCCATGTATGGCTGAATGGAGCAATAACGCCGGCTATGTGGGCTGCCCGGGGAAAAAGGGTGATTCAAACGGGTTCGTGTATTATAGTGAAGATTTTAAAATCGAGAACGATTACAACGAGGACGAACCTGCTCTAATAATGCATCCCAAATCAACAACGGATGGTTATATCAGGGGCAAATTCCCCTGGTTTAAAGTGAAATCGGGCAATAATTTCACAGCGCAGATTGGCTGTCTTTACGGCGAGAAGTCATGCAATGCCCGTTTTCAGTTGGATTACCAGCTTAGCGATGGTTCGATCCAGACTTTAAAAAGCTGGGATGAAAAATATGACGGAAAATATTCGCATATCAGCGCTAGTCTCAACTCGTTGGCTGGCAAGACGGTGCGATTTATCCTGACTGTGAAAGCTAATGGTTCGGCAACCGATGATACGGTGTTCTGGCTGCTGCCGGTCATTAACAAGTAAACTTCTCGTCCTGAAACCAATTTCGATAGAGTCTCCAATAAAATGGCGTGGCTTTGATTCTATGAATCGCTTATACGACGGATGCAGGCCATTAATGATCCTGGAATAAACTTAATTGATAAGTCGGTCTTCTGCCATCCAATAAAATAAAGGGTATGGCGCGTGAGACGATAACCCCTGAATTTTTAAGATCTTCAATCTGGCGCAGCCGTCCTCTTCGGCGGGCTGCTATGATATATCGGGCTCTTTTGGGGCCAATACCTGGGACGCGCAGTAATTCCTGCACATCTGCCCGGTTGATTTCGAGCGGCGATTCACTGAGATTGTCTTGCGCCCAGGCTATTTTTGGATCCTTATTAAGGGGGAGATATCCCGATGCAGCAAAGGGTAAATCTTCTAATGAAAAACCGTAATCGTGCAGTAAGAATGATGCCTGATAGAGCCGATGCTGACGCTGCGGATTTTCGGGCGGGTGGTTCTCCAGAGGAGTGCCTGGCACTGGGCTGAATTTTGAATAATAGGCGCGTGCCAGGTGTAATTTTTGGTAAAGTGCGCTGGTTGTTGCCAGTAATTCCAGGTCGTTTTCGCCGACGGCGCCGACGACGAATTGAGTGGTTATGGAAGGCCAATGCCCGTTCCAACCCAGATGAGGTGGCTGAGTCTGGCGGATCTGTTCAACCCATTGCAGGAGTTTGAGCAATTCATCCAGGAAAATTTTCTGTGGCGCAAGTACAGCCAGACGTTGATCGTTGGGAGCTTCGAGATTGACCGAGACGCGGTCGGCAAGCTGCATGGCGCGTTCCACCTGGGCAAATTCAGCGCCGGGCATGAGTTTGAGATGCAGATAGCCGCGAAAGCCGAGCTTGAAGCGTAATATCTCAGCGGCAGCGATGAGCTGATCTTGCGTGCGTATCCCGCCGCCAGCCAAACCGGAACTGAGGAAGAGGCCTTCGACCATCCTGGCGCGATACATATCCATGAATGCTTTTGCCATTTCTTCAGGTTTAAATGCCATCCGCCGGTAGTTTCTGTTTCTGTTAAAGGCGCAGTAGGAACAGTTGCGTTCGCAGGCCGAAGTGAGCATGGTTTTTAAAAGCGGAGTGCGTCGTCCATTGGGCAGCGCCGCCCAATAGATGGGCAGGCTCTCGCTTTTAGCTGTTGTATTGCTGGGCGGGCAGGAAGTTGGGTTTGTAAAACTGCACACAGCAAGCTTTTCGCCGCCGGGAGTGATTTCTTCTGCCTGTTCGAGGTTTAGATATTCTCCCATCAATTGAAACTTGGTCAGGGAATCCATATCTAAATTATAGAACAAACGTTTTACAAAGTCAAGCAGGGCTTTGGGAAAAAATTACAGGATCAGCATGGCATCCCCGAAGGAATAGAAGCGATAGCTTTCCTGTTTGGCTGTTTCGTACGCGGCCAGTATCCTTTCGCGCCCGGCAAAGGCGCTAACCAGCATCAGCAATGTGGAACGCGGCAGGTGAAAATTAGTGATCATGCCGTCGATAACTTTAAATTGATAGCCAGGGAGTATGAACAGATTGGTTGGGCCGGAAAATTCTCCGACCTGACAGCCCGGGACAGCATAACGGGCAGCGGTTTCGAGGGTGCGCACGCTGGTTGTTCCTACAGCAATAATCCGCCCGCCGACCTGATGAACGGCATTGATCGTCCGGGCCGTCTCATCTGTCAATTCACACCATTCGGTATGGATGACGTGTTGCTGCGGGTCGTCTTCTGTTACGGGGGCAAAGGTATCCAGTCCGACATGGAGCGTCAGGTAGGCAAATTGAATTCCCTGGCATTTCAGGGAATCAATCAATTGTGGCGTAAAATGCAGGCCAGCCGTTGGAGCGGCGGCAGAACCGGATTGGCGTGCATAGACTGTCTGGTATCGTTCGGGGTTTTGCAAGGGGGCGTGGATATAAGGAGGAAGGGGAACATGCCCCGCTTCTTTTAAGTAGGGTTCGAGTGGGGAAGTGAAATGCACCAGACGGCGAGCGCCTGTCAGCACTTCAATTACTTCGCCTAATGGACCGGCTTCGACTTTGATCTGGCGGCCAACTTTCAAGCCTTTGCCGCCAACAAGAACTTCCCACAGACAATCTTCAATCCGCCGCAGGAGGAGCAATTCGACCCGACCACCGCCGGGCAGCTTGTGGGCGAACAATCGGGCGGGGATGACCCTGGTCTGGTTTACTACCAGCAGGTCATTGGGTTTAAGCCATTGCCCGATCCGGTTAAAGACGCTATGCGTTAATGTGCTGTCAGAGCGATTTAGAACCAATAAGCGCGAGGCGTCACGCGGCTCGATAGGAGTCTGGGCGATGAATTGAGGTGGTAAATCGTAATCGAAGTCAGATGTTTGCATCAACGATTTGAAAAATCAGGTGCAGATTAGGTTGGAATTAAAGCAGCCTTTGCTGGGGCTCTATTTTATAGGGAACGCCCAGATGATCGTATGCCAGGCGGGTGGCGACCCGTCCCTGCGGGGTGCGGTCCAAAAAGCCAAGCTGGAGCAGGTAAGGCTCAACAACATCCATTATCGTGTCAGCTTCTTCGCCGATGGAAGCGGCGATTGTATTAAGGCCAACCGGCCCGCCGGCGTATTTTTCAATGACAGTACGCAGGACACGGCGGTCAACGTCATCCAATCCCAGAGGGTCAACATCCATTAGATCGAGAGCTTCCTGAGCAACTGGGCGGGTGATGCAGCCATCGGCGCGCACCTGGGCAAAATCGCGCACGCGACGCAGCAAGCGTAATGCAACGCGGGGTGTGCCGCGGGCGCGGCGGGCAATTTCTTCCACGCCGCCAGAATCGACCTGAACTTGCAAGCGGGCAGCGGCGCGGCTGACGATCTCCTGGATGGCAGACTGGTCGTAATAATCCAGGCGGTAAACGGCTCCAAAGCGGGCGCGCAGCGGTGATGAAACCAGCGCCAGGCGGGTGGTTGCGCCGACGATGGTGAATCGGGGCAGCTTAAGACGAATGGTACGCGCTGAAGGGCCTTTGCCGACCAGAATATCCAGCACAAAGTCTTCCATTGCCGGGTAAAGCACCTCTTCGATGGTCTTTCCCAGGCGGTGGATTTCATCGATAAAGAGCACATCGCCGGCGCGCAAATTAGTGATAATGGCTGCCAGGTCGCCGGTTTTTTCAATCACTGGCCCGGCAGTAATTTTGATATTTACGTTCATTTCGTTTGCCAGCACATGCGCCATTGTCGTTTTTCCCAGTCCGGGCGGGCCGTAAAAGAGAACGTGATCCAGCGATTCGGAGCGCTGGCGGGCAGCAGCGATGAGGATGGAGAGGTTTTCTTTGATCTGGCTTTGGCCGATCATTTCTGCCAGATGACGCGGGCGAAGCGCCTGATCAAAGCGGTCATCTGGTTTCGATTCGGGGTTAACCAAACGGTTCTGTTGGTCGCTCATGGCATTCATTATACTAAAGTTTTACGGGCTATATCGCTTATAAATAAGTAGCGATACGTGTTGCAGGGAGAAAAATTCGGCATATAATAGGATTAAGATAAAAAGTCGGGCATTTTTTATGTAAATGCCTTGATGCCGAGTGGCGGGGTTGTGATCAGCGTATCCCCTCGCAAAAGTGTGTTTAATTATAAGCAGGAGTGTGAGTTATCTCATCTTATCAAAGGTAAACTTATAGGACAAAGCATTTGTATAAATTTTAATTTGCATAATATTAATAGTATGCTTTAATTAAAAAGGAGTGAGTCTAATCACTCAATGTTTATTTACAAACAATTTGGTTCTCAAACCGATTACAATGCCGCTTGTGCACCGGGCATCATTATCATGCAGGATGCTTGATGCAAGATCAAGAAGGAGGATTATCCAGATGGAACTTAACATGAAGAGTCCAAAAACCCTTTTCTTACGCTTGTTTACGGTTGTGATGATTGTGACAATGCTTGCTTCGGCAAGCTATTCACCGGCCAAGGCAGTAACTTATGCAACTGTCTCAGGAACCTTGAAGTCATTGGATGGCGAAACGCTGACCGGCATGTCATTTCAGATCACTCTGACAGGCGGAGGGAACACCTACTTCACGTATTCCACCACGAGTGGTACTTATTCCATCAGTAGTGTGGTCACTGGTGTTACCTATGCCATTTCAGTGAGCACAACCGAAGGGTTCACGAACTTTGCCAACGGGAATACTGGCGCCGAGTATGGTACGCTGAATGTCACGGTTAGCGGCGCCACCACTTTAACCCTGATGTCGTTCAGTAACAATGCGTATTATATTAAGGGTAAAGTTTTCAAAGCAGATGGCGTGACGCCGATTGCCGGGGCAACGGTTACTGCGACCAATACGACCACACCCACCGCAACAGTTAAGACGACCACTTCAGCCGCCGATGGCAGCTATACATTTACAATGCTTGCTCAGGGTAACAATTATACGACCACAGCAAGCAAAGCCGGTTATGTTGATCAATCCTTCGCTTCTGGCGCGATGGCAGCCGATGTGGACCCCTGGAATTTCACCTTAACGGCCCAGACCTATACAATTGGCGGTACAGTTACCTGCCCGGGCGGCACCTGCCCGACGAACACGATTTATGTAAGAGTTACTGACGAATCGGGCGGCGTTGCGTATGCTGAATTGTTGGTCAGCTCAACGGGGGCCTATCTCTCGGCAGCCAATTATCCCCCAGGTTCCTATATACTCAACCCTGGTTACTGGGATGGATCGGCCTATGTGACTACCATTTATTCTTTCTCGCCTTCGACCCAGACGGTCAATGTTGTCAGTTCGAATGTCACCCAAAACTTTACAGCGACGGCCAAGACCTACAAAATATCCGGATATGTCAAGACCCCCAACAATGTGATGATTGAGGGCGCAACGGTGACGATCACAAACTCATCAACCAGTGATACCTGGACTACGACAACGAACAGCAGCGGGTATTATGAACAGGCAAATCTCCCCGCGAGCAGCACAGCGGTTTACATTGTATCCGTTGAAAAGTCGCCATTTACGTTTTCAACCACCTCTCCGACGGCGCCTTTTGCCTTGACGGCCAATGCTTCAAAGACATTTACAAGCGAAGAGGCGGCGCGCAATATTACAGGCACGGTGACAGGCGGTGGTTTGGGCGTCGCCGGCGTCACGATCACTGCTTCCAGCGCGTTGAGTACGGCAACAGCGACAACGGATTCGAACGGCGCGTATACACTCTCCGGTCTGTTGGCTAATAGTGCAACCGGAACTGAATATACGCTTACGCCCTCGAAATCAGGTATGACTTTCTCACCTACTTCCACAACGGTCACTTTGCAAAATGTTGACCTGACCGCCAATTTCACGACTAATGTGTTTAGCATTTCCGGTACGATAACCGATGACGGCTCGACAGGTAAATCGGGATTGACTGTCACGGCAGGCGGCAAATCGGCCACGACTGCATCGGATGGCACGTATACGATCAGCAATCTTCCGGCAGGGGATTACACGGTTGTGCCTTCGCCATCCGGTTATTTTAATCCGGCTTCACAGGCAGTGACTGTCAATGACTCGACCGGAAGTGTGACCGGCAAGGATTTCAGATATCTCTATTCGATTTCCGGCACGGTTACGGCAGGCGGCGTTGGGGTGCAAGGCGTCACGATGAGCGCCTATACCAATCCGGCGACTTCCACCTATACCGCAACGACTGATAGTAACGGTAACTATACGATTACCGGATTGCCGATCAATCATTATTATGTCAGCGCTTCAAAGACCGGATATACTTTTGTGGCAGCAACGTCTAATGAGGCGAACTTTACGACAACGCATGACCATGCAATAGGGATAAACTTCACTGCCACGGTAACCCCGGTTCCCGGTACTGCCACACCGGTTCCGACTGCAACCTCTCCGGCGACGTATTCGGTTTCGGGGTGGGTTGAGGATACTGATGGCGCACCCGTTGTGGGAGCTACCGTCTCAAGTGGTGCACAGAGTACAACGACAAATAATGTAGGTTACTATACGCTCACTGGTGTTCCCAGCGGTACATACACTATCAAAGTAGTTTTGAGCGGTTACACGTTTGCTTCAAAGACTGTAACCGTCAGCGGCGCTAACCTGGATAATATCAACTTCAGCGGGACACGGTTCTGGGCGATTTCCGGGCAGGTCACGTTATCGACAAGCGGGGCGTTGGTTGGCGCGACGGTCAGCAATACGACTTCCGGCACCACGACATCGACTGACAGCAGCGGAAATTATATTTTCAGCAAACTTTCATCCGGCACCTACACCATCGTTCCATCCATGAGCGGCTACACTTTCTCGCCCACTTCGCGATCGGTTACTGTCGGTCCGGATGCAACAAGCCGCAACTTTGTTGCCTATGTCCAACAATCCACCAATGGTGGATTTGAAAGCGGCAGCAGCAGTTGGAACACACCAGCAACGGCGTATACAGCCAGGATCACAACTGAAGCGGCTTATACCGGTTCGGCTTCCATGCGGGTTGGTATTACCAATGCAAGCGCGAATAAATACAGTTACTCTTCTGCCATGCAGACTATATCGATTCCTTCGAACACAAAAGCGACTTTGGGAGCCTGGCTTTATCCAACGGCGTCTGGCAATATGGGCAACGATATGCAGTACGTGTTGGTACTGGATCGCTACGGTCGGATTGTTGAATGGCTGTTGCGGATGCAGCGTAATGATAACAGGTGGCTGTATTATTCATTTGACCTCTCGGATTATGCCGGTCAGACGATCAAGATTTTGTTTGGCGTTTACAATGATGGCTATGGCGGGGTGACGGGTATGTATGTAGATGATGTTTCGTTGACTTTCACCAGCCTGGCGCGTTCATCTCGCAGTATGGCGCCAATGGTTTCAGTTCGCCAGGGCGCAGATAGTCGGACCGGAAAAGGAGTAGCGGGTACCGGGTTATCGTTGGTAGCCAATGGCAGTTTCGAGACCACCGGTAGTTGGGAAATTAAGGACGCCGCCGTCTCTCAACAGTTAGCGCGTGTGGGCAGCGGCTCATTGATGGTGGGTATCGCTGATCCGAAAGCGAACAAGGCGGGCAACTCTTATGCGACTCAATTGGTCACAGTAACAGAAGAGAACACGACCCTGGCTGCCTGGCTGTATCCATTCAGCAGTGAGACGAAAGGCAATGACGTCCAATCCGTTCTTCTGTTGGATAGAAATAACCGGGTTGTTGATACACTGCTTTGGATGCGCAAGGGTGATCAGAAATGGCAATATTATGAATTTGACCTCTCCGCTTACGCTGGTCAGGCAGTAAAAGTGTACTTTGGCGCATATAACGACGGTCAGGACGGTGTAACTGGCATGTTTGTGGATGATATCAAGTTACTCTAAATAATTCTTGCGGGGACAGTCGTGTATAACACCTTCTGAAAATTAAATTGCACAACGACAGGTAGGTGCAGCATAAAAGATGCAC
>CAZDAW010000083.1:0-15742 GCA_964503685.1 uncultured Anaerolineaceae bacterium
AGATTAGGCATTTGCTCTCCGGGTGTGAAAGGCAATGCGTTAAAGTTTCTGTAGGGGGTGTGTTGCCAACGCGCCGATCTATTGGATCGTTTCGTCAGCAAAGTGGTGGTCGCGCCAGGAGATAATTACAGGTCTGATCGAGGGGCTGGTCATCTGCGATTCCATCTTGGGTTAACTATCTTGCCTTAAAATCTATTGCCCTGAAACACAACACAATAATGAAAATGGTTGGGTTTCGCTTCCTTGAGAGAAGAGTTGTGCCAGTGATCTGATCGAAACAGTCTTTGAACTGTAAAACAGGGTAAAATTGTCCTGGTGATCTTAACGTTTAGAGAGGAAAGAGATTGATGGAACCGATCATGAAAGATATCATTACTCAGATTGTTGAAGGCAGTCGTGAGGGTGTGAGAGAGAATGTTATAAAAGCGCTGGATTCGGGTCTCGACGTACAACAAATTTTAAACGATGGACTGGTTGCCGGAATGGCAGAAGTGGGACGACTTTATGAAGCCGGCGAATATTTTATCCCAGAGATGTTGCTGGCGGCGCGAGCGATGCAGGACGTTCTGGCTATTCTTAAACCTATGCTGGCAGAAACGGATGTTAAACTGGTGGGAACGGTGGCTGTCGGAACGGTGAAGGGAGATTTCCACGACATTGGCAAGAATCTGGTTTGTATGATGCTCGAAGGCGCGGGATTTAAGATTTATGACCTGGGCTCGGATGTTGCTCCGGAAAAGTTCGTTGAGGCAGCGCGTTCCGGCGAGGTGGATGTGATTGCCATGTCGGCATTGCTGACGACGACCATGCCCAACATGAAGGTTACCATCGAGGCGCTCAAAACAGCCGGGCTGCGCGATAAAATCAAAGTGATGGTGGGGGGCGCGCCGATCACGGAAACGTATGCGCACACAATCGGAGCGGATGGGTATGCTGAAGATGCGAGTCGGGCGGTGAAGCTGGCGAAATTGCTGGTCGCTGGTTAAGGAGTTTGAATCATGTCTGAAACACAGCCTCTTATCGAAATCAGTCACCTGGTTAAACGTTACGGAGATAAGCTCGCCGTGGATGATGTTAGTTTTTCTGTATATGGGGGTGAAATATTTGGCTTCTTGGGGCCTAACGGCGCAGGTAAAACGACCACGTTGAAGATGATCGTTGGTCTCTTGCAGCCGACGTCGGGCGTTGCCAGGGTGGCCGGCTATGACATTCAGAAGCAGCCGTTGCTGGCCAAAGCCGCCAGTGGTTATGTGCCTGATGAACCGAATCTCTACCCGAAGCTGACTGCAAGAGAATTGTTGCGTTTTGTGAGCGATCTGTATAACGTCGAGGCTGGTCAGGTGGACTATCGCATTGAAGAACTGCTGCGCCTTTTTGGTCTCAGCGAAGTGGGAGACGACCCCATCGATTCGTACAGTCACGGCATGCGCCAGAAGACTTCGGTGGCCGCAGCTTTGATGCACGATCCCAAAGTGCTGGTGCTGGATGAGCCGACCGTCGGGTTGGATCCGAAATCTGCTCGCCTGATGAAGGATATCCTGCGCCAGTTGGCCGATCGCGGCACGGCGGTGATCCTTTCGACTCATATTCTGGAAATTGCCGAGAATATGTGCGATCGCATCGGGATCATCAACCGGGGGAAGCTGGCGGCGGTCGGCGCCATGGAAGAGTTACGCGCCCTGGGCAAAGGAGAAAGCAGCCTGGAAGATATCTTCCTTTCGCTGACAGGCGGCGCTGAGTATGCCGAAATTGCCGAGGTGCTCAAATGAGTCTGGCGCATCCTGTTCAGGATGGGATGTGGGCTTCAGTCGTCAAGTTGTTGCGTTTGCAAGTGATCTTGCAAATCAACAAGTTTCGCCGGGCGCGCCTGGGCAGTAAAATACTGACGATCTTTCTGCTCCTGATTTTGCTTGCTGTATTGGTGGGAGCTTTTATATTAAGCTGGTATGTGTTGAGTTTTTTACACTCGCCTAAATTCATTGAAATTGTGGGCGATGCAGGCCCCTTTTTGCGCGGTATTCCGACTCTGGTGTTTACCAGCGCGGCTGCGATTATTCTGCTATCCAGTTTTGGCGTGCTTCTGCAGGCGCTTTACCTTTCAGGTGATATGGATTTTTTACTGGCAACGCCTTTGCCGGTAAGGTCTGTGTTTCTTGCCAAGTTGTTGCAGGCTGTGTTGCCAAATTTCGGTTTGATCTGCCTTTTCGCGCTTCCGTTATTGTGGGGATTAGGAGCGGCTGGACAGTACCATTTTCTGTATTATCCGCTGGCGGTTGTTTTGCTGGCGGCGTTGGCGTTAGCGGCAGCCAGCCTGTCGAGTTTGCTGGTCATGGTTGTGGCGCGCACTTTTCCCGCCCGCCGGGTGGCTGAAGTCATCGGTTTTGTGGTGGCCATCAGTTCCTTTCTTTGCTCGCAATCTGGCAATTTGTTCCGTGGCAGCGACGTGACGCCCGACCAGCTTCAGGCAGGAATCCAGGGTTTGACGCGGCTCAATTCACTCTGGTCGCCGCTGGCGTGGATTGGTCAGGGATTGGTGTTGTTTGGTGAGGGAAAAATTTTCGCCGGGAGCGGATTGTTGCTTCTTGCTTTGGTATTGATGGGGGGGGTGTTCTACGGAACGCTCATTACGGCCGAGCGGTTATATTATAGCGGCTGGGCGCGGATGCAGGCCGGCGGCCGCAGAAAGAAGACCTCTAGCGGCCGTCAAGAAAAGAATCATGCTCAGAGGCGACAGCGCGCTTCGGGCGTGGGATTGTTCGTCAATCGCATTCCGGCGTCCATCCGTGCGATTATGGTAAAGGATTTCCGAATGTTGCGCCGTGACCTGCGCAATCTCTCGCAACTGGTCACGCCGCTCATTTTGGGGCTGGTTTATACCGTGATGTTGCTGCGTTCGAGAACTGCCCCGGTTGGCCAGGACGAGGCGCCCTCGTGGGTAACGTCGCTTTTACAAACCGGCTTTAACTACGGGGATGTTCTGATCGCGCTATTTATCGTCTGGATGTTTGCCCAACGCCTGGGGTTGATGGGTTTCTCGCAAGAAGGGCGCAATTACTGGATGATAAAGGCTGCGCCTGTTAGCAACGGCCGTCTTCTAGCGGCAAAATTCCTGGTGGCTTATTTACCGACTCTGGCGATTGGCTGGATGTACCTGGTCATTTTTGCTCTGCTGCAACCGGCCAAACTGGCAACCCTGCCGTACGGAATGTTGATTCTGGCATTCAGCATTGCCGGCTTTACCGGAATCAACCTGGCTTATGGGATTTTGGGCGCGACTTTTGATTGGAAAAACCCGCAAAAAATGGTCAAGGGCGGGGCAGGGTGTATGAGCGCAGTGATTTCATTTGCCTATACTGCTTTTGCTTTGATATTTTTTATGGGGCCTTCATTAATCGGTGGATTGATTGGTTTTTCACCGCTGCTGGGCAGGGTAATAGGTTTGGCATTGGGCAGCATTTTTTGTGTCGCTTGTGCATTTATTGCCATGAGGTTAACCGCTTCAAGAATACCCGGTTTGGATGAAACATGAGAAATGCTCAGGTTTTACAAGATTTTTTACTGGATATTGACGTGGATGGTGTTCTGCTGGGGCAGGGCGCCGACCCGCAGGTGCTCCGCTCTCGCAATGCGAATTTGATCAAAGTTGCTGAGAAAGCAATTGAAACTGGGCAGTCGCTGATTAGGCCGCGAGTTCTCTACTGGGAATATGATGTTGTCTCTTATATACATGGAACGCTGAAGTTTGAAGATGGATTATTCCTCAAAGGGGCGCTCATCGGGCGTGAGTTAGGCTCAGCCAGCCGGGTGGCTCTGGCGCTTTGCACCATCGGCAAGAAAGTGGAAGAACGGATTTCTTTTTTGATGAGCGATGATCCGGTTCTGGCACTGGCCCTGGATGGGTTTGCTAACGCCGCCGTCGATTTATTGGCCGAGACGATTTGCCATCAGGTGGAAGAGACGGCGAAACAGGCCGGGCTTGAAACCAGCCTGCCGGTCAGCCCTGGCCTGGAAGGTTGGCCTGTCGAAGAGGGACAGCCGCAGATCTTTAAAATACTAAAACCGGATACGACTCTGGCTTACCTGACCAGCGGCTTTCAGATCATCCCGCGCAAATCGACTTCGCTGGTGATCGGCATGGGGCAGAAGATGAGGACGGGCGCAGTCCCTTGTGATTATTGCGCCATGCGCCAGACCTGCCGCTATCGCGCCGAGAGTAGGGAATAGGATTCTTCAGGTAATAAGGTTGGATTTGTTAATGAAACTCATTGCCTCATAATGGTTGAAAAATATTAAAAATGGTTGAATAAATAAAAAAGGAGTCTTTTTGAATCAAACATCTTTGTCTGAAGAAATTCTGGATATCATTCGCCGGGCGTTGAAGGAAGATATCGGTTCGGGGGACGTCACCAGCAACAGCATCATTCCGGCTGACGCCGCCATGAACGGTAAAATAATTGCCAAGCAGAATGGGATCGTTGCCGGACTGGACGTTGCCAGGGCGACTTTTGAGATTTTGGATTCACGCATACAGTTCAGGGCGAAAGTATCCGAAGGTTCGTCGGTAGAAACCTCTCAGACGCTGGCAACCCTCTCTGGCCCAGCGCGCCCTCTGTTGACCGCAGAGCGAACGGCGTTGAACTTTTTAGGGCGCATGTCTGGAATTGCCACCCTGACCCACCGGTTTGTAGAAGCGGTGACCGGCACGAAGGCGGTTATCCTCGATACGCGCAAAACCGTTCCGGGGTTGCGCGCCCTGGATAAGCTGGCGGTGAAGCGCGGCGGTGGGCAGAATCACCGCATCGGTTTATATGATATGATCCTGATCAAAGATAACCATATTGATTTCGCCGGGTCGCTGACCGAAGCGGTGCGGCGCGCTCGTTATGCCAACATGTGCCTGGAGATTGAAGTAGAGGCGCGCACACTGGATGATGTTAAGGAAGCCCTGGAATTGGGTGTGGAGCGGATTTTACTGGATAATATGACTCTGGCGATGATGCGCGAGGCAGTCGCCTTGAACGCTGGCCAGGCAAAACTGGAAGCCTCCGGCAATGTGACCCTGGAAACAGTCCGCCAGGTCGCTGAAACTGGGGTGGACTATATATCAATTGGAGCGTTGACTCACTCAGTGAACGTATTCGACGTCAGCTTCGATTGGACAAAATCTGTTTGATCGGTAGATGGAGTATGTTAAATGGGAATCACTTTTGATCGGATGTATGCGAATCTTAAATCGAAATTACGTGATACAGTAGCTGATGAAGAATTACGCCTCAAAGTTGAAATGGCGGTGGAAATCAATCGCTTGAAAGAAGAACGGAATGCGCTGATACTGGTTCATAATTATATTGAACCTTCATTGTATTATTCTATTGCTGATTATGTGGGCGATTCGCTGGAACTGAGCCGCAGGGCCGCCAGCGCGGACAAAGATGTCATTGTCTTTTGCGGGGTGAAGTTCATGGCCGAGACGGCAAAAATCCTTAATCCCACCCGCACGGTGTTGCTGCCAGCCCCAAAAGCAGGGTGTTCGCTGGCCGACAGTATCACAGCTGAAGATGTTCGGAATCTAAAGCGGATGTTTCCAGGCGTTCCGGTGGTGACGTATGTTAACACCTACGCTGATGTAAAAGCCGAATCGGATATCTGCTGTACTTCTGGCAACGCCGTTTCAGTGGTCAAGTCGCTGGGTTCTCAAAGGGTCATCTTCTTGCCCGATGAGTATCTGGCGCGGAACATTGCCCAACAAACGGGCAAGCGGATTATTTTCCCGACAGTGGGTTCTGAAAGCGCGCCTGATGATAATGAAGCTGATTATCAAATGATTGGCTGGCGCGGGCGTTGTGAAGTACATGAACAATTTACGCCGGAAGATATTAGGGAGGTTCGTCAGCAGCATCCTGAGGTTGCTGTTCTAACGCATCCGGAATGCAGCCCCGAAGTGGCGGCCGCCAGCGATTTTGTGGGCAGCACTTCGGCGATGGTCAAATATGTAGAGCGCACCCAGGCGCCGTATTACCTGATCCTCACCGAAAGCGCGATGGGCGATAATATCGCCGCTGCTTACCCTGAGAAGAACATTCTGCGCTTGCGTTGCATCCGCTGCCCGCACATGGAACAAACGACAATGGAAGGCGTTCTTGATGCACTGCAAAATAACCGCTATATCATCGAAGTTCCAGAGGAAATTCGCATCCGGGCTTTCAAGGCCGTTGAGCGTATGATTGCGATTGGATAACTCCTTATGAGAAAATGTGAAATTATTATCATTGGCTCCGGCATCGCCGGATTGGCAGCCGCCATTCAGTTAGCTTCTAACCCTAAGCGCCAGGTGACCCTGATTACGCGTTCCCCCGATCCTCACGAATCAAATTCCAGATACGCTCAAGGCGGCATCGTCGGGCGCAGCCCGGATGATAGCCCTGAATTGTTGGTGCAAGATATCCTTGCCGCTGGGGCAGGGGCGTCGTTGCCAAAGGCAGCCCAGGTATTGGCGGATGAAGGCCCGCTGTTGCTGCAAAAGATTCTCATCGATCTGGCAAAAGTCGATTTTGATCACACGGACGATGGGCAGCTTATTTGGGGTAAAGAAGCGGCTCACTCGCGCCGGCGCATTTTGCACGTGGGCGACGGAACAGGCGAGGCGATTATCCAGCGGATGGTCGAGGCGTTGGCGCAATATCCGAATGTCAATATCATCACTAACGTGACGGCGGTTGATCTGATCACTTACCCGCACCACTCGCGTGATCCCTTGGATGCTTACCGGCCGATCACCTGTCACGGCGCGTATGTGTTTGACCGCAAGGAACGCACCATTCATCGTTACCTGGCCCCAGTGACGGTGCTGGCAACGGGCGGCCTGGGACGGATTTACCTGAATACGACCAACCCAGCCGGGGCGCGCGGCGATGGTGTGGCTATGGCGCATCGCGCTGGAGCGCGAATTGTCAATGCGGAGTATATTCAGTTTCATCCGACGGCCCTGGCTGCCCCTGGCGCTGACCGTTTTTTGATCAGCGAAGCTGTCCGCGGCGAGGGTGGGGTGCTCCTCACGCCAGAAGGCCGGCCTTTTATGGAAGCCTATTCGCATGAGTGGAAGGACCTGGCCCCGCGGGATGTGGTGGCGCGCGCCATCCATCACGAGATGGAAAGCCAGGGTTACCCGGTGGTTTATCTGGATATTGCTTCTAAAATGGAAGCGCAGGCCATTCAGAATCGCTTCCCGAACATTTACGCCACTTGTCTGAAAGCCGGGATTGATATCAGTCGTGAGCCAATCCCGGTCGTGCCTGCCGCTCATTACTCTTGCGGGGGCGTTTGGGTGGATGAATGGGGGCGCACCAGCATCGAAAATTTGTATGCAATCGGCGAGGTTAGCTGCACCGGTTTGCACGGCGCAAACCGTCTGGCTTCGACGTCGTTATTGGAAGGATTGGTGTGGGGAGTGCGGGCGGCGCGCCACATTGAAGAGCGTCTTTCACAATCGTTTCCGGTAGTACCAGGACGTGATGCAGTTCCGCCCTGGGATGAAAGCGGATTGGTAGCCGATGCTGATCCGGCATTGATTCAGGGCGATATGCAGACAATCCAGAATATCATGTGGCATTACGTGGGATTGGTGCGCAGCGCTGACAGACTCTCGCGGGCGATTCGCGAATTACGCCACATGGAAAATGAAGTGGAAACCTTCTACCGCACAACCCGTTTGAGTGATGGCCTGATTGGCTTGCGGAATGCGTTGGATGTAGCGCTTGTTGTTGCGCAGGCGGCCTATCATAATCGCCAGAGTTTGGGCTGTCACTACCGTCAGGATGCTGTTACCTATGAAGGCGCTCGCCTGATATAAAAGCACGCATAAAGCGATAAGCGAAGAAAGAAATTAACGATGAAAACAATTGGCATGATCGGTGGAATGAGTTGGGAATCCTCTCTGGAGTATTACCGAATTATCAATGAAACGGTCAAGGGCAGGTTGGGCGGATTGCATTCCGCCAGAAGCCTGATGTTTTCGGTGGAGTTTGCCGAGATCGAGACGCTGCAGCATGAAGGTCGCTGGCAGGAAGCCGCGAAAATAATGGTCGATGCGGCGCGCAGCCTGGAGAAAGGCGGAGCCGATTTTATTATCATTTGCACTAACACCATGCACAAACTGGCTCCAGATGTTCAGGCAAACGTCAATATCCCTCTTTTGCATATCGCTGACGCCACGGCAGAAGCGGTCAAACGTCAGGGCATCCGGCGAGTGGGCTTATTAGGGACGCGTTTCACGATGGAAGAGGATTTTTACAAGGGCCGGCTGATTGAGAAGCACGGCCTGGATGTGCTGATTCCATCTGAGGCGGAGCAGGTTGTTGTCCACCGGGTCATTTACGATGAATTATGCCGGGGGGTGATCGAATCTGAATCGCGCCGGCAGTACCAGGTGATTATTGAAAATCTGGTGAGCCAGGGCGCTCAGGGTATTATTCTGGGTTGCACCGAGATCGGTTTGCTGGTGAAGCCACAGGATTGCGCTGCGCCTCTCTTTGATACCACTCGCCTCCATGCTGAAGCGGCTGTCGATTACGCTCTGGCCGGGTAAATCGTTTCGCGCAGTGTATTGGGCGTTTCGATCATTCTCGCCGTTCTGCTATAGTGTTAGCCCAACGCACCATTTTTGATGGATTTTTGGCGGGTCTTGTCGATAATCAACTTTACATTCTCCATTTTGCCCGACCCGCCCGGATGGGTAAAAGATGAGATTGCTTCAGGCTGAAAGGCGTCAGCCTTCGCAACGACCGCGCCATTGGTTCGTCATTGCGAGCGAAGTGAGCCTCTTAGAGGCGAACGAGCGTGGCAATCTCATGAGCTTTTGTAGCAATTCATCCTACAGGTTGCTCAAAGCGATTGCCTTCGTTTTTGTTGGGTATGCACCCTTCGGGTGTGAAGCGGTTTTAATATCCACTATATCCTTTTTATTAAGGAAGCGAAACCCAACATTTCATCTGCTTCGACCCGCCCGTATGAAGGGTGGAATTAATGATGCGTTGGCAACGGCACCCTACTACCATCCGGAGCAGACGGGTCTTGATGATCAATCATCCGCCATCATCCATTCCGCCCGACCGGCCCCTACATTCCGCCACCATTCCTCGGCAAATGCAGGTGTTGGGTTTCGCTTGATCTCTGGAAGGGTTGTCTGTATGAAAAACCCGCTCAACCCAACCTGGTTTTTGGTATCCTAAAATCAGGTAAACCCTTTGACCCTATTTTCCTCAATAAAATGCCTCTTGCCTCTTGACTTTTAAGACAGCATCTACAAAACTTGCATTGTCGTTCATTCCGCTCGACCCGCCCGTATGAAGGGTGGAATTAATGGTGCGTTGGCAACGTATCCTACGGAAATTTATCTGCGTTTGTCACTGCGAGAAGGGCGCTTTTTGCCCGACGAAGCAGTCTCAACGTCAAAATTCGAGATTGCCACGCAATGACATCCAGGTGGCAACTTGGATTACTTATGGAAAAGATATGGTAAGCATTAAAATCGCCCTCAACCCAACTAACAAAAGTTATTTTACTTCCCGCGAGCGCGGATATATTCACTTACATCCACGTTATAGACAATATCTTCAACGGTGAAAACTGCCCAGGGTTTGCCGTCATCCATCCAGATGGCTGCACCCGTTTTAGAAAACGGTTTGCCATCGCGGGTTTCCCATTCAACGGCCTGGTTGAGCCATAATGTTTTAGAGGCGCTGGTTTGACCGTGGTAACGCATCGATTCCATCCAGGTGGCCAGGCCGGTAGCGGGGTCGAAGCGGACGATGTAATGCTCCTGACTCTCGCCAAAAGGCACGACCAGGATAGCGGTTTGGTCGTCGATTGGCTCCCAGCTGACGCGCGGATCTGTGAGATAGATCGAAGGGAACCAGATCGATTCAGACCAGAGCCCCAGGTTGCCGCCCTGGTCGACTTTATCGCCCTCTTCCACGCCGAAAGGCAACTCCAGCCGGCCGTGGCCGTCGAGGAAGTGTTCATTGACGGTCATAATCGGAATGCCGAAAAAGGTGGCTTCAATGTAATGACGATAACCTTTACCGGCGATGTAGGTGAAACGAAAGCGACCCGGTAAAGTGATGTTGCCGTAAGGGCGAAGTGTGGCGCGCCCGGTGATAACGGCCGAGGTGATGACGGGGATATTGTCGCCGTACACTTTTTGATAGAACCGTTCAACCGGGGCAGGCAAACCTTCGGGGAGCGGGATAGTCTTGATTTCCTGCGACTTTTGGGAATAAGCCGGAAAGGAGGTGGGTTTGATTTGCAAACCCAGCCAGCCAATCAGAACGAGAGCGGCGATAACAATACCAATAATGACGATAATTTTCATAATCAATTCTCCAGGCTTGAATTCACATTAAACAGTAATGGTTTGCGCCCAACTGCGAATTTTATCCCAATCGCGCAGGTCTTCATCTTCAGCGCCCATCATCTGGCTGATGCTGCGATCGAGGAAGGATAAACGCGCCATCTCAATTTTCCCGGCAAAGAAAGCTTCACCCACAGAATTCACCAGCGGGCGGATGGCGTTCAGGTAGGCTATCCGGTTGTTCCGGCTCTGCTCGTCATCGCCGGTGTTTTGCAAATGAACGGTGAACAAGATGACCGGTAAACTCGATAACGTCTGCTGATTGGTTTTGGCGAATTCGATTGCCTCAGATACCCAGCTACCCATCCGAACTGCGCTGCCCAAAATGACCATACGGTATCCTTTCAGGCTGGTTACTTTCCCGGCTGGACTGACATCGACAGATGCGCCTTTTTCGCACAAGGTTTGCCCGATAGCTTCGGCAATTTCGCCGGTTGAGCCGCATTTGCTGGCATAGGCAATCAGAATTTTCCCTTGCGAATCGTTGTTTCCAACACAATTGGTTTGAATAAAATCGATTTTGGGCTGGCGCGTTGCAGCGTAGGTTAACCCCGAACAGGCTACAATCGCTCCGCCAAGTGATATGCCGGCGATTTTTAAAAACTTTCGCCGCGAGATTTGTTTCGATTCAGGCATTTTTCCTCCTGGTAATGGACAGATTAAAATTAATCTTTCGTTCGCAAAATTTCTTGACCCTGTTTACGTAACATTGATTCGGATCAAAATGACTGTTGTCATCTAAATGGATTAAAGAACGAATAGTAAAACAATGATGTATTATGTTTTACGAGTCAAAGTTAAAAAAAGTTGCAGGTGTTATAGTGTCACCTGTGGTGTGTAATAATACAATCTTGCCCCTTTCATTGCGCTTTTGGAGAGATATTTTTCTTTGACAGGTAATTATATTGATGAATTTATTAAAATTTACAGGCTGAATCCTCGCGCAAAAAGCAGCAGTAACCCTAAAACGTATCCTATAGCGATAAGCAAAGCATCGAATTCGACGAAGAGAAATTTGCGCTCCAGACGGGCAATGTTACCGATTAATCCCATCATTGTGAGCAGCAAACCAACCAGGCCTGCCAGTACAAATGTAGAATCGATCGATGCCAGGAAACGCCCCTGTGTATCGAATATATCGGTAATACCCAGGGCGAATATATTAAACATATTACTTCCAAACAGGTTACCCACGGCCATATCGTAAGCGCCGATTCTCACGGCTGATATTGTGGTGATCAATTCGGGCAATGAGGTAATGATTGCCACGACTGCGGTGCCAAAGAAACCCGTCCCCAGTCCTGTCATTTCTGCTATGCTCTTGCTGCTTTTCACCAACAAAGGAGAAACCAGGATTAAAACCAGTGTCGCCACAGTGAAGCCGATCAATCCCTTGAGTAAACTGGGAGTCGATTTCTCATCGATTTCTGTTGGTTCTCCATCCTCAATATTATTTTGTTTACGGATGAGATGAATTGCAATGAAATAAGCTGCGATGATGATCAAACTATCCAGTCCAACCCAACCGATTTTGACAGGGATATTTGCCATGATAAAAAAAACCGCCAGAGTTATCATCATGCAGGCCATACTACCGTTGACAGCATGATTCATTGCAACTTTGCGCAAGATTCGCCTTCGCCAATAGGCCATATCGATAGCTGCCAGCATGAGCATATTGAACATATTACTGCCAAAAAAGTTACCGGCAGCCAGGTCAACCACACCCTGCTGAATTGAATTGATCGAAGTGAGAAATTCGGGCAACGAAGTTGCACCTGCTAAAAGTAATGTTCCGATAAACATCCCGCCGAGGCGAGTGCGGATGGCGATGACGTCGCCGTACTCTGCCAGTTTCATCGCTGCAAAAACGAGGATCGCGGCGCTTATTATGAATTCAACCCAGGCCATTTTCATCGCCTTTCTTATCCAAAACAGATGGGACTCCTTTAACGATGTCCAAAGGCCAGGCAGCTAATATTCCGGTATTAGGCTGGTCAAGATCGCCGATGATCTTCTCAGCGGCCTGAATACAGGCATGGACATACTCTTCAGTGGGAACAACGGTTAACAGGGTGTAATGTCCTTCTTCTACGCGGGCGGCCATCCGGGTGAAATTATATCGAAAAGGGACTTTGATATTTTTTGCACGCCTGCGCTGGATACCTGTGCTTTCGAGAATTGTCACACCGCTGACATTGACTTCATACCACGCATCCAATACATCATCCAGTTTGTCCGGGTTGTCTAATACCATCATCACCATGTACATCGTTTTCCTCCTATCTCTTATAAACTAAACCTTTACTTTGAGTCGGTAAACGCCAAAAGAACCTAACAACAAAGAGGCAACACCGGTAAAAGCCAGCATCGGTTGCAAACCGATGGCTTCGGCTATATAGCCGCTTAACCATGGCCCGGCAAACATACCGATGGCATAAACGGATTGGAAAAGTCCCATTGCTGTAGCGCGCTCCGCTTCTTCTACCTTAATAATGCTCATTCCCATTAATACCGGGTAGGCTACGCCTAATGACAGTCCAATGAAGAGCTGTGCAATCACGATCAATGAGATTGTGTGGGTCAGGGCGGCCAATCCACATCCGATAAAAATCGATATATAACCCGAAAGGATGAGCGGACGCGTACCAGTACGCTTCACAAGACTGGCTGCCAATAGATTGCCAAATGTTGTGGCGCCAAGACTCAGACTGGTCAACAGGCTCTGCATGGAGTTTGTCGCCCCAAGTTTTTCAGCCAGGATCGGAATAAAGCTGAATGTTGTCGAGTAAATGGCATAATGAATGACAACTGCCAGGAGTGGGGGAAGATAAACATCTCTTCGAGTTATCAGTTTGGTTACGGATTGTAAAGAAGGTTTGACGATCGGTTGTTGTGTTTCCTTGATAGGTAATAAAATCAGTACTGCCAGGGATGCAATAGCAATCGCTATGTAAAATGCCAGAGAATATCCGCCGCTGTCATTCAGCCAGCCGGTGGTTGCAGTCGCCAGCATGCGGCTGCCGGAACTGATAAAGGTGAGAATGGAACTGGCGCGAATGGCTTCTTCAGGCGGGTAGAGACTGCTGAAAGCAACAACGAGCGGCACCCAGCACGCGGCGGCCAGCCCGGTAATACCCCGCCCGAAAATTAATCCCAGGTTGCTGTTGAGTGATACCATCATCCACGCGCCCAACCCGGAACAGACCAACCCGGCGATGATGAACGGCTTTCGCTGTCCCACCCAATCGGTAAGGATGCCCAGCGGCAGGCGGGCGATTGCCTGTAATAACCCGTATTGGGCGATGACAATTCCCACCATTGTCAGGCTGCTGGTTTTACTTTGAACAAAGACCGGTAAGGTGGGCACATAGATATACACAGAGGTCCAGAGGAGAAAAACGACAATCAGATATCCGGCGGCAGTCAGGCGTTGAGCGACAGAAAAAACGGGAGTTGGCGTCGTGTGGTTGGAAGCAGTCATTATGGAATGTATTATACCAATAAAAGAAAACAGGCTAACCTGCTCATCGTTTAAGCATTCGCAGGCTGGCGAGTCCTTGCGGCGACGAGATACGGCTTAATTTACCGGCATTTACATTTATCCAGATGAAAAATGAAATGGGTTGAGGTACATCCATTAACTGCCTGCGCCTCAACCCATCAGATCCATGTCGGTTTGGAGATCAGATAATCTTCAACCCGTTTAATAGCACCAGAAGCACCAGAACTGGCGAAATGAAGCGTACTACGCCGGTGAAGAATTGGATGATGCGTTCATTGCGCAAAGCGCCGTCATTCGAGAGCGCCTTTTTGATTTCTTTGGCTCCCCACACCCATCCTACAAAAATCGAAATGAAGAAGCCGCCGACAGGAAGCAGGATGTTGGAGGTCGAGTAGTCAAAGAGATCGAAGAAGGTCATTCCAAAAACTTTGACATCAGCCATTGAACTATTGGATAACGCGGCTGTCGAACCGACCAGCGCCAGCAGGACGACTGTTATAATGGTTGCTGCAGTGCGCGAGAGCCCCAGTCGCTCGTTAATAAAGGCAACCGGAACTTCGAGCAGTGAGAGCATGGCGCCGGTGGCAGCGATAGCCGCCAGGATGAAGAAAAGCACCATAAAGACCTGCCCGAAGGGCATCGAAGCAAACACCGACGGAATGGTGATGAAGAGCAACGAGGGCCCGGCATCTGGCTTGAAGCCGAATGAGAATACTGCCGGGAAGATAGCCATACCTGCCAGCAACGAAACGCTCAGGTCTGCCAGCATGACCCGCGCCGCTGTGGTGGGAATATTTTGATCGTCGCGGAAATAGCTTCCGTAAGTGATCATTGTGCCCATACCAATGGAAAGCTTAAAAAACGACAACCCCATGGCAGCCAGTAAAACGGCGCCGGTCAGCTTGCTGAAATCGGGTCGGAACAGATAAGTGAGACCCTCGGCTGCGCCAGGAAGGGTTAGACTGCGGATAACGAGGATGATGAGCAAAACGAAGAGAGCGGGCATCAGGCGCTTGGTGGCGCTTTCGATACCTTTGGAAACGCCCAGAATGATGATAATGCCAACAATAACGAGAACAATCCACTGCCAGATCAACGATTGCAGCGGGCTGGAGATCAGCGCGCCGAAGGCCGCCGATGTTACTTCGGGGTCAGTGGAAAGAATGGCGCCGGTGGCGGATTTGAAAATATAGGCGAAAACCCACCCGGCTACTTCGGTATAGAATGCCATGATCAAAAAGGCTGCCAGGGCGCCGGCGGCTCCAATTAACCACCAGGGTTGCTTTTTAGGGGTGAGCTTTTGCAGCGTGGTGATGGCATCGGCTTTCGCGCTTCGCCCGATCATCAGTTCTGAGATCATAACTGGTAAACCAACCAGCAAGGTGCTGATCAGGTAAACCAGGATAAATGAAGCGCCCCCGTTTGTACCGGTCAGGGATGGGAACTTCCAAATATTACCAAGACCGACCGCAGATCCTAATGTTGCAGCGATGACGCCCAGGCTGGTGGTGAAACCGTCGCGGGCTTTTGTGGATTTAATTGTCTCCCCGGCTGCTGCACCTGAGCCGGGGACTTGCTTTACTACAGACATCGAATAACTCCTTAAATAAAAAATATTCGGCTGGGATATGATGCATATTTTCCCAAGCCGAATGTAATTATACAACTTTTTAATGATTTCAACGATAAGTGGTTCGTCATAAGTTACAGTCACAAAAATGGCCTTTTTTTGATGATAAAAGAGCTATCGATAAAACATTCTGTCAAACCCAATTCCAGTTCTTCTTCGTTGATTCCCTCTGCCAGGATACGCCGGTAGGTGCTGTGAT
>CAZDAW010000084.1:0-15741 GCA_964503685.1 uncultured Anaerolineaceae bacterium
AAGATGATCCAGTTGCTCAGCAAGAAAGACGCAAAGAAATTCGTCACCACTATACCGGCGTGATTGTGCGCCAATATCTTCTTTCTGCTCTGACAAAATTCTCCATAAAAAAACTCGCCGTCGGAAAAACGGCGAGTTTTTTTATCGCTGGATTGGAGAGATTTGTTACAAAGTTCTTTTTTCGCGGTCGTAGTTTTGACCCAGCGTTGCCGGTCCACGGCCTCGTTTGAAGGATAACATCATTACCAGGATGGTGGCAACGTATGGCAGCATCAACAGGAATTGATAGGGTACCCCGATGCCGGCAACCTGAACCCGGTAGGCGAACACTTCGACGCCGGCAAAGAAAAGCGAACCGAACAAAATAGGCAGGGGGCTCCAGGCGCCAAAGAAAGTCAGAGCAGAAGATAACCAGCCGCGTCCTTTTGTCATACCTTCGGTGAACGTGCCGGTATAAACCATTGGCAAATAAGCGCCGGCTATTCCGACCAGCATACCGCCGATGATTGCAGCCGTGTAGCGCATGCGAACCACATTAACACCCAGACTGTCGGCTGCCTGTGGGCTTTCACCCACTGCGCGCAGTTTCAGTCCATAGTTTGTTTTGTACAAGATGTACCATAGAAGAATAGACACCACAATGGACAGGTAAACCAGCATATTCTGTTGAAAGAATACCGGCCCAATAAATGGAATTTTACTGAGCAGCGGAATTTCAACATCTTTCAGGGTTGTGAGCATAGGCGGCGTCAGGGTAACGCCGAGGGCCAGCTTGGGCAACAAAGTCGACAATCCTACACCGATGAAGAAAAACGATAAACTGATGACAAATTGGTTCATCTTCAGGGTAGTGGTAAAGTAAGCGACTGCCAGGCCAAAAATTCCTCCCACTAACGCTGCCGCAATAATGCCGATAAAAACACTATGGGTATAGTATCCAACCAGAAAACCCACCGACGCGCCGACCAGCATGATGCCTTCCTGCGCAACGTTGAATATCCCGGTGCGACCTGCCAACATGGTCCCCTGCGCAGCCAATACAAACGGCACCATTGAGAGTAAGATGAGTTTTGAATAAGTGATGAGAGTCTCTAACATGGGCTACCGCCTCCTGACCACATCTGAAAGTAAGACGAAAAGCAGAACCAGCGCTTCGACGATGAAAACCATCTCAACAGGGATATTCATCGTGCGTTGCATGGCGCTTGCGCCAACTTCCAAAACGGAGATAAAGAAAGCAACAAAAGGAACAGCGGCATTATTACCTTTTGAAATTAATCCAATGATGAGTCCTAACACCAGGAAGTTGGATTGCATGCCTTCAATCAGGCAGTGATGAACGCCGGCGACTTCAATCGCGCCGGCAAGGCCGCCCAATGCGCCGCCAATGATGAGCGACAGAACAAACATCTTTCGTGTGTTAATCCCGAAAACATGGGAAGCGCGTGGATTTGCCCCGGTGGCAACCAGTTCGTACCCGCCCGTAGAGCGATCCGTAAACAGAAAGATCACTACAGCGATGATCAATGCGATGATGATGCCGCTGTGCAGGGGTGGGCTTTTAACAAGCAGGGGTAAAAAGCCGCCGCTGCCGATAGGCTGTGTCGTTGGATGACCGACGTTCATGTCGCGCCAGGGGCCGGTCGCAATATAGTTAACAAGTTGAAATGAAATGAAGTTAAGGAGGACGGTTGTCAGTATTTCGCTGATGTTGAACCGATAAAGAAGCCAGCCAGGTATGAGTCCCCAGATTGCGCCTGCTACGATCCCACCCAACAAAACAAGGGGTAATAAAATAAATGCTGGAAGATCAGGTAAGAGTATCCCGATTGTCGTGGCGCCTATGGCGCCAGCCAGCAATTGCCCTTCACTGCCGATATTAAATTTGCCGGCTGCCAGGGGTACGGTGAATGCAAGTGAGCAGAGCAGCAAGGGTACGAATTTGAGAATCGTTTGAATGAATCCGTATGGGGTTCTAAACGATGTGAATAAGATAGTCGCGTAAGCCCGAAAGACATCGAATCCCATGGCAGCGATGAAAATTCCTGCCGCTGCCAGGGATGCCACTATGGCAATCAGGTAAGGAACAAACGCTTTAAAGATTTTTCCGAGAGCTAAACGATTTTCCATGGATCACTCACATGTTCTTTTTGATTCCGCTCATCAACCGTCCGATTTCGTATTTCTCGAACTGGTTTCTGGGGAGGATGCCAAGGATTTCACCGCGATAGATGACTGCAATTCTGTCGCAGAGAAGCAGCAATTCATCCAGATCTTCAGAGATCAGGAGGGTTGCCATGCCCGCTTTTTTGCCTTGCAACAATTTGGTGTAAACGAAATCCATTGAAGGAATATCCAATCCGCGTGTCGGGTTATGCGCCACGAGTAATTTCGTCGGCTGTGAGAAGGCGCGGGCGATCATAACGCGCTGGATATTGCCGCCAGAGAGATTCCCGCCGGCGTCGCGAGGCCCGCCGGTTTTTATGTTGTATTCTTTAATCAAATCTTCGGAGATCTTAAATACGGTTTTCCAATCCAGAAACCCCTTGTTGGCGTAGGGCTTTTGCTTATGGTATCCCAAAATTAGGTTTTGAGCGACATTGGCTTTGGGTAAGAAACCGTCGTGCAGACGGTCTTCCGGGATGTAAGCAACACCGTTTTTTAATAAATCGCGGGTTTGCAGAGATGAAGCGTCAAGGCCATCAATCTTAATACTGCCTTTTGAGATTGGCTGGATACCTAAGATGCTTTCAGCCAATTCACGCTGCCCGTTTCCAGCCACGCCGGCTACGCCGAGGATTTCACTGTTATGCACAGTGAGGGTCAGGTCTTTGATTTTGGTGATTTTCTCGGCAGAAACGACCTCAACTCCTTCGGCGACCAGTACCGGTTTATCGCCGACTGGAATAGACGCCGGGCCCGTATCACCCTTGGAGAAGATCACGCTCTTTTGGATATTCATTTCATCACCGACCATACCGCGCACGAAGGCTTCTTCGTGGGCTGCGTCTCGTTCAAGCGATATGACGTTTTTCCCATTTCGCAAGACGGTGATCCGGTCGCATACGCTCAGTACTTCGCGGATTTTATGGGTAATGAAGACAATGCTTAAGCCTTCGTTGACCATCACGCGCAGAGACTGGAAGAGTGCATCTACTTCCTGAGGGGTAAGGTTCGTCGTGGGTTCATCGAGGATCAAGATTTCAACGCCGCGATAGAGAGCTTTCAGAATCTCTACTTTCTGACGAATGCCCATTGGCAAATCTTCGATCATCGCATTTAAATCGACTTCCAGACCGAATCTTTTCGCCAGTTCATTGACTTTCCTGGCTTCCTCGTCTAATTTCATCGTCAGACTGTTTTTGACGCTTGTCCCCAATACGATATTTTCCAATACGGTATAGGTGCCAATTTGCAAAAAGTGTTGGTGAACCATACCGATGCCGTTTTTCAGAGCGTCGTTCGGCGATTGGATGGATATTTTCTTGCCGTGCAGATAGATTTCTCCGCTATCCATGCGATACAGCCCGAAAAGCACATTCATCAGAGTCGTTTTACCGGCGCCGTTACCGCCAAGCAAACCGTGAATCTCACGGGGCTTGAGTTGGAAATTGACATTATCTAGGGCAGCCATCTTATCAAAAGACTTGTGGATGCCCATCATGTTTAGGATAAGAGTATCGTCCATTGGTTTGACAATATACTTTCTGACTGGTTTGCATAAGACTTCCGAAACCCTGATAGGTTTCGGAAGTCTTGTTGGGTAAGGTGATTACACCTTGGTTTATTTGATTTCGGTCGTGTCTTTCACGACTTGGATCTTGCCGCTCTTGACGTCATTGATGATGGTTTCCATCTCGGCGCCGATTTTCTCATCGACATTTGCCAGCGGGGTCTGGATATCTTGGCCTGTTTCAAAGGTCAAGATATAGTAGCCGCCGGTCTCGCCAGCCATAATTTTGCTGACCATTTCTTTCAATGGATTGGCCAGATCAATGAGCAGAGAGGTAACATAGTTGTCAGGAGCGAAGGAACTCTTGTCGGTGTATTTCGCGGTTACCAGGATCTTGCTGTCTGTCTTGGCTTTGACTGCCTCGAAGATACCCTGCATACCCAGGTTGAGCGATCCGACCAGGACATCCATACCTTCGGCGATCATCGTATCAGCAACCTGACGGGATTTGGCAGGATCATTGAAATCGCCAGCCCATACGGGTTTGATTTCAACATTCAGGCCGGAGTCTTTAACCGCCTGTTGCATTGCGTGCACTTCGGCGTAAGAGAAAGGCAGAGTCTGGCCGCCGATGTAACCGATCTTTCCGGTCTTCGAAGCGCGGGCCGCTACTGCGCCAATGGCGTAGAAACCGACATGGAAATTGCGGTCGAGAATCCACACATTGGGGTCCATCCCTTCGCGCTTTTCATCGAGTTCGACGATGAAAATAACATCGGGGAATTCTTTGGCCAGGGCGAGAGCCTGATTCAGATATTGGCCGCCGTGCGCCCAAATGATATTGAAGCCGCCGTCAACATATTCGCGCATGGCGCGATCGACGTCAGGAACAGCTACGCTTTCTGAATAGGCTGTTTCGAGTCCCAAATCATTTTTGACTGCTTCAACAGCCAGATAGCCAAGGGTATTATAGTCGGCGTCTGTGACCACTCCGGGGAAGACGGCTGCCAGTTTCCACGTCTTTGCAGGCGCTTCGGCGGCAGGTTCTTCGGCTGCAGGCGCTTCGGCGGCAGGCTCTTCGGCTACTGGCGCTTCGGCGGCCGGCTCTTCGGCGGCAGGCTCTTCAGCCGGCGCTGGCGTAGCGGCTGGCTGGCAGGCTGCCAATGCGAACGACAGAATCATCAGGACCGACATGACGGAAAACAGTAACTTCTTCATATTTATTCTCCTTACTGGTAAGATGGATGGTCAGGTGAAATTTTTCACCCGTTGATGAAAATATTATAACATCATAAATTACCCTCACAAGGGATATTAATCCGTCTTTGAAGTTCCGAAAGTCACGTCCTGTGATTTCCAGTTCTTGATCAGGGAAATAAATATATTATGTAAACCGGATACTTAAAATCCTGACTGATACGTAAAAAATTGACCTTTTTCCGTGACAGATTGGATTAATTCATTTAATTTTTATAGTAATGGAAGGGCGAAATGATGTAAAAAATTAACAAGACTCCGGTGGATTTTTATTGGTATTAGATTATTTTTCCCTACAGTCGGCATATCGGCATGTAGTTTTTATTATTCGAAATGGCTGCATGCATAACTTATTATTCTGGAAGGAACACCTAAATGAAAATATTGGACAACATGAAGGTGGGGCTGAAAATTCTGTTCGGTTATATTCTTGTGCTGATTGCCATGCTGATTGTTGGCGGTGTTGCTGTCTATCAAGTAAATACCATCAATAATACCGTAAAAAACCTGGTCAATAATCTGGCAGAAGAACAGCGTATGGCAGATAGTATTGCGCTTTCAGTTACCAGCGCCCGATTAAATGCCATACAATATATCAACGGCCACGCTTCGAGTGATCTTCAGGCTTTTCAAGATTCGTATATTCAGTTACAGGGATTGGTTCAGGCTGCCAGCGAAAAAGACATCCCTCCTGAGCGGGCTGCGATACTGAAGGAGATTAAAAACGAGGTTTCAAAGTACCAAAGCACATTCTCTACAGTGGTTACCCAGATACAAAAACGCGATAAGACCTCAGCAGAGGTCCTTGATGTTTTAAGCGCCAAGGCGGTCGACAAATTGGAATCATTGCGGATGCAGGCTTTCCGAAGAGATAGCATGGTCGTTGTGCTTTATGCTGGCAGCGCCGAAGAGGCCTTTTCAATGATGCTGGCTTCGGCGAACCAGTATTTACAGGCCGGAGATGCAAAATATATCGAGAATTATGAAGAATATAAAAAGGATTACGAAGCCGCCATCGTCGAGCTGGATACTTTTATAAAAGAAGACACCGAGAAAGCAATATATATAGAGGCCAAATCGGCGGTCGATATCTATGATAAAAACTTCATCAGTTTGCAAAATGACTTTGACACCCAAAACGCATTGGTCGCTGATGTGCTTCGAGTCAAGGGAGTCAAGATTAAGACGCTGGCCGGCGATATGTCCGAAAGCGTCCGAACTGATTTTCAGGCCGCCTACAGCCAAACTGAAAAATTGGCGCTCGCTACTCGTTCATTGATCGTTGCCATACTGATTATTGCCTTCCTGCTCAGTTCTGCATTGAGCTATTTGATTACCCAGAATATCACCAGGCCGTTAAATGACCTGCAAAAAGTGGCCGAAGGAATTGCCGTGGGCGACCTGGGAAGGAATGTGGCGGCTAAAACCCGCTCCGGATTAGCCCGCCGAAAAGATGAACTGGGTGTTATCAGTCATGCATTCAAGCGAATGGTTATGGATTATTTACGCCCGATGACCAACGTCGCAAAGCTGATTGCCGACGGCGACCTGACCATTGAAGTGACCCCACATTCTGAACATGACGAACTGGGAATTGCATTTAAACAAATGATCGAAAATTTAAGAACTGTCATCAGCGGCGTCAAGGAAAGTTCTGTTAATCTGAGCCGGGCTTCTAATGAACTGGCGTTGGTCGCCAGTCAGACAGGAAGCGCGACTGGCCAGATCACTATGACGATTCAACAGGTGGCGAAGGGGATCGGGCAGCAGTCGATCAGCATCAATAAAACCGCCGAATCCGTTGAGGTTATGAAGCGCGCTATCAATGGGGTGGCCAACGGCGCTCAGGAACAGGCCAATGCGGTGACGAAGGCGTCCGAAATGACCGGGCAGCTTTCTGAGATGATCACCCAGGTGACTGAATCGGCCCAGCAGCAAGTTGTTAACGCCAATCGGGTAGCTGATGATACCCATAATAGCGCGGCCGCGCTTGAAACGACGATCAATGGCATGGATAGCATCAAGGAAAAGGTCAATCTTTCGGCGCAAAAAGTGAAAGAGATGAGCGAAAATTCCCGCCAGATCAGTACCATCGTGGAATTGATTGATGAAATCTCCTCTCAGACCAATTTGTTAGCGTTGAACGCCGCTATCGAAGCGGCCAGGGCTGGCGAGCACGGAAAGGGTTTTGCCGTGGTGGCTGATGAGGTGCGCAAGCTGGCAGAGAAATCCAATAACGCCACCAATGAAATCGAGTCGTTGATCAAACAGGTTCAAAAATCAGCCGATGACGCCGTCGCCGCGATGAAGGCAAGCGCAGAAGAGGTTGAAAAAGGGGTAACCCATTCCAAATCCGCCGGCATGTCTTTGGCGGCCATCCTGAATTCCACCCTGGCAACCAAAGAACTGAGCGATTATACAGCCGAGGCGGCAAGGAAGATGAGCGAGCTTTCGGATGAATTATTGAAATCGATGGAAGTCGTCTCCGCCGTCGTTGAAGAAAACACTGCTTCGACCGAGGAAATGTCTGCCACCTCTGAGGAGGTTTCAGAGGCGGTGGAGAATATTGCCAGCGTCAGTGAAGAGAACAGCGCTGCTACCGAGGAAGTATCAGCTTCCACTGAGGAAATGAACGCTCAGATCGAGGAAGTTGCTGCATCCGTGCAGTCTCTGGCCGATATGGCTAAAGATTTGCAGGATGCAATCGAGCATTTCAAACTGCCGAACGATACCGTTGATGCCGCTGATTCTCCATCGCTCGACCAGGCAGCCGGCCTGTGATATTTATTGCTGTTTTACTGCTGTAAGGCGATTTTATTCTTACAATAGGTTTCATGGATAACGAAATTACCCTTAATCTTTTATCGTTTGTTGACCAGGAGATTAAAAATCAATCTGCTTCGACGGGTACCGCCAGCGAGTCAGGTCTCGAATTTTATCAATTACTCACCTCGTTATTTTTGAGTTCGACGTCAGAAACCGGCATGTTTAGCGGCGCCTGGGGTTCCGGCATGTCAACCGAGATGATCTCTCTGCTTGAACAGTTATTGCAGCAGAATTTTCAAACCGAGGGCAGCGGCCTTTCCGGTCAGAGTGTTCATATTAATCAATTCGCTGCCGAAATCAGCGTTGGCGGTGATGGCGCTAACGCCAATTGCGGCCCCACCTCGTTGACCATTGCCCTCCATGCCCTGGGTTTAAAAGTGGCCGGCGAAACAGCATCCACCAGCGCTGGCCAGGCGGTTGACCTGGCTCGCAAGAGTATGGCCGCAGACGCATCCAAAGATGGCGTGGACAGCAGCGGCAACCGTGTGGATGGGGAACACAGCACGTTTACCAATTTTTCGGAGCTGAAGCGCGGCGCCAGGGCCGCTGGCGCAACTGTACGCGATATCAATCCGAGCGCATCCACC
Organism: uncultured Anaerolineaceae bacterium; assembly: GCA_964503685.1. Classification (GTDB taxonomy): domain Bacteria; phylum Chloroflexota; class Anaerolineae; order Anaerolineales; family Anaerolineaceae; genus CAZDAW01. The sequence goes on from CAZDAW010000084.1 coordinate 8,344, forward strand.
ATCCAAACCGCATTAGAGAGCGGCGCGAAAGTGGTTATCAGCGGTACTTTTGTTGGCAAGTCGCCGTTGCCCTGGACGGGCGACCGTGGTTCCGATAACCAGAGCGCGCCTGGCGGGGCGACTGCGCATATCGTCGCCGTTACCGGTTACGATGCGCAGTCGGGAACGTTTACCGTTAATGACCCGGCTCGCAATACGATCATTCAGGTTGATGCAGAGACGCTTCAATATTTCATGCAGGGCAATGCCGGCGCCATTGCGATTTCGCGCTAGATTGCACCCGGCGCGAAGAACAGCGCTTTCTTTGATGAATACTCAAAAATGGATAATAAAACAGCCTTTGTATCTCGCAAAGGCTGTTATTTTGCAGTCAGCACTCTTCGGCGGTCTGGCGATCTTGGTCGTTTTTTGGGCGACTTTAGACCCATGACTCTGCGTCTCCGGTTTTCACCGAATTTGCCTTTTTCGGCAGTCTGGCTATCATGGCCGTTTTTCCAATTGTACGGCTTTAGACCCATGACTTTGTGTCGCCGGCTTTCGCCGGTTTTGCCGTTTTCGGTAGTCTGGCAATCATGGTTACCTTAGGAGGGTAACTTTAGATCCATGACTTTACGCCCACTGCTTTCACAGTGTTTGCCTTTATCGGAGTGCTACATCCATTATGACATGTCTATATATGAAATTCAACTATGCCCGAATGATTTTTACAAAAATTTTACGTTGTCTGAACAACCCTATCCAGACAGGGCCGGATGGATGAACCAATCATGGCTGGAACAAATCTGAACCACAATCCGTCTATGCTTGGTAAGACTGAATATTGAACCGGATTGGCTGTGTTATACTTAACTCGAGTTGCTGCCTTGACAATAATCTCTGCGTTTGTTGCTGCGAGAAGGGCGCTTTTGCCCGACGAATTAGTCTCAACGTCAAAATCCGAGGTTGCCGCGCCTTGACAGAATGTCGAGGCTAATGACATCCAGTCGGCAGCTTTGATTATACTTAACAAATCATGAATAAATTAAGTTCGCGGTTGCGGCTGATCATGGGACCGATTTAACTGCTATCGCCAATATAGATAAACCCAAAAAAATTATAAAATTCAGAATGATTAAGGCAGGCCCCAACGGGAGTATATTATGTCACAAAAAAATCATTTTAATCTGACTCGTCAAATAAACTGCCATAGTCGAGTTTACCGACTTTTTGCCGCGCTTATGCTGCTGGCGTTGCTGAGTGTTCAATGCACCCCTGTCTCTCAGAGGGGTCCGGAAAGCATCGAAATACCTGACCAATCCGCGCCCCAGCCGCCTGAAGTGATTCGCATTCAACCCTCCGACGCTGAAGAATTGACGCTCGACGGAAAAATTGAGCTTGAATTCGATCAGGCGATGGACGAAGCGAAAACGACCGCAGCGTGGTCGATGACAGACGCCGAGAATAAAACTCTGGCTGGAAAAGTGACCTGGCAGTCTGAACGGATCATGCAGTTCAAACCCGATCAGATGCTCAAGCCGGGCGCTGTATACACGATCACATTATCGAAAACCGCCGCCAGTAAAGAGGGCGTTACCCTGCAGGAGGATTATACCCTTTCATATAATACGTCTGAAACCTTGCGGGTTAATCGGGTATTCCCTGTGGATGGAGCGGAAGATGTGCAGGTTTCCACCCCCATCAGCGTCATCTTTAATCGCCCGGTCGTTCCGATCGGAATTGGAGATGCTCAGGTTGAAGGCGTTGACCCGCTCCAGTTCGACCCGCCGGTCAGCGGAGAGGGAAAGTGGGTCAGTTCGTCGGTTTACACCTTCCAGCCCGAAAAACCGTTGAAGAGCGGCACGCGCTATCAGGTGGTGATTAAAGCCGGCCTGACCGATGCCGCCGGCGAGGAAGCGACTGCACTGCCCGACGATGTAAGCTGGCAGTTCGCGACGATGACGCCCACCGTGGCTTACTTCACCATCGCTGATCAACCCGTCGATTATGACCGGGTTGGTGATATCCCCCTGGATGTCGTTTTTAAAATTGCCTTCAGCCAGCCGATGGATGCCAACAGTGTGGTTAAAGCGATCTCTTTGCAGACCATTGATGAAAAACCGGTTGACCTGAGTAAAGCCGTTTGGAATAAAGAGGGTACTGAGGTGTCCCTGACCCCGGTGCGCCGGCTGGAATTGGGAACGGATTATGTCTTCTCGATAAAGGAAAAATCTGCTGCCGCTCAAGATGGCGGTATGCTTTCTGGCTCCTGGCGGTGGACGTTTACCACCGTTCAGCCCCCGTCAGTTCTCTATACGGATCCTGCTGATGATACCGTTCAGAAATCCTATACCCCATATTTGAATATCAAATTTGCCTCGCCAATGAACGTGGAAACGCTGAATTCCCGCGTCCTCATCACGCCCAAACCGGAAAATTTGAGCTTTTATTATGATCCCTATAGTTATGAGCTTAATGTTTATGGGCTATCGCCGTCGACTAAATATCAGGTTAACATCACGCCCGGAATGGAAGACCGGTATGGGAATCGCATAACAAACGCGCTGTCGTTTGGTTTCACCACTGCTTCCATGCAGCCTTCAGCCTACCTGAGTATGCCCGACGTGTCAATTTTTCGCGCCGGCGCCCCGCAGGAATTTTATTCCAATCTGATCAACGTGAGTCAGGCTTCATACGAAGTGTATAAACTCACTTCTGAACAGTTTGTTCAATTGAACTACGATTATAAAAAACGCCAATCGTTCACCCCGGAAAAGGAAGAACCTGTCTGGCGAAAAGAAGAAACCTATTCCGAACTGACCGATAAAGGAACCTGGCAGAAATACACCCCGGAAACACAGGCGGGCAAGTCGCTGCCCCTGGGTTTTTACTTCCTGGGTATGAATGCAGAGGGCGTTGAATATGAGAATAAATACCTTGATACCCGTCTGTTTGGTGTATGCGACGCCCAGATCGTCTTTAAAACCGCCGCCGGGGAGTCGCTGTTATGGCTGACGGATATCAACAGCGGCGAGCCGCTGAGCGGTGTGTCGGTCGCCATCTACGACGATCAGTTCAAAGAAATCGGGCGCGGCGTCACTGATAAAGACGGCGTCCTGCATCTGGATACTCCCAAAACGGCCGACCGTTACGTTGTTCGCTATGCCATCACTGCTGATGCAAAGCACTTTGCCTTTGCCAGCAGCAATTGGGGCAGCGGTGTGGATCGTTACGAAAGCCAGACATGGAATGGTTTTACCCACTCGCCCGATCACCCGATGGCCTATCTTTATACGGATCGACCGATTTATCGTCCTGGTCAGCCGGTTTATTTTAAAGGGATTGCCCGTCTGGAAGATGATGCGGTTTATAGTTTACCCAAGGAAACTAAGCTGACGGTTGCCATCTCGAATTATGAAGAAACGGTATATGAAGAAGAGATGACGCTCAATCAGTTTGGAACTTTCAGCGGTGAATTTAATATTGATAATGAAGCCACGCTGGGAGATTACGACCTGATCGCTTACCTGCCCAGCGAAGCCGTTGCAGTTGACGGCGGGGGAGGCGGCGGCGAGCGAATCGAAATTGGACGGGTGAGCTTCAGTGTTGCCGAGTACCGCCGTCTGGAATTCCAGATTTCGGTCGCTGCCAAAAAGTCTGATCTGCGCAACGGCGAAAAGATGGAAATTGACCTGGGAGCAGATTACCTCTCCGGCGGCTCGGTTGCCGATGCTGACGTATATTGGAACTACAGCACCGCGCCATATATGTTCATCCCCGATGGCGAAGATTTGCAAGGCTATAACTTTATCGATGAAGATCTGTGGGAAGAATATTACAACTATCAGCCGGTCCTTGCTACAGAAGGCCGGGCAAAGATGGATGCTTCCGGACAGTTGCATCTTTCCCTGCCGGTGGCTGTAAGCGAAAGCAAGCTGGCGCGCCAGATCACATTTGAGGCGACGGTCACCGACCTGGCCGGCAGCCAGGTGAGCGGGCGCTCCCGGGTGACGGTTCACCCCGGCCTGATCTATGCCGGCGTTCGCCCGCACAGTTATGTGGGCAGCGCAAACGAAGAGCAAACCTTCGATTTGGCTGTGGTGGATTGGAAGAGTCAGCCGGTTGCCAATCAATCTCTATCGGTTGAGATCGTCGAACGCCAGTGGTTCACCGTTCAGGAGCAGGATGCCGAAGGGCAGATTCATTGGAAATCGACTGCCAAAGAAACGCCTGTTACCCGCTTTGATAAAATCGTTGCCGACGAAAACGGACGCGCCTCGGTTCAATTTACGCCGACTAAAGGCGGCGAGTACCGCGCTAAAGTATCTACCTACGATGCCAACGGCTATCAGGTGCGTTCGTCTGCTTCGATGTGGGTGGCCGGCGGCGATTACATCGCCTGGGAGACCGACGACCGTCGTTCGCTCAAACTGGTGGCTGACCACGATTCATACAAGGTCGGCGATACCGCCGAAATCATGATCGCCTCGCCGTTCCAGGGTGAAGCCTATGCCCTGGTCACTGTGGAGCGCAGCCGCATCCGGAAATGGGAAGTTCTGCCGATCAGCGGCAGCAGCACGGTTTATAAATTGCCGGTCACTGCTGATATGGCTCCTAACGCTTTTGTTTCTGTAATGATCATCAAAGGCGCCGATAAGGATACCCCCCGCCCCGATTACGCCATTGGCCTGGTCGAAGTGAAAGTTGATCCGGGTAAGCATGCCGTGAAAGTTCAGGTCATCCCGGATAAGGAGACAGCCGGGCCGCGCGAAAAGGTCACTTTTACGGTGATTACGACCGACGCCGATGGGAAGCCGGTTGACGCCGAAGTTTCCCTGGCTCTGAGCGACCTGGCCACTTTGCTGCTGCGCAGCTCCAACTCATCGCCGATCATGGATTATTTCTATTCGCCGCGTTTTGTCGAGATCAGCACTTCGACGCCTTTCAATGCGATGATTGAAGATTATAACGAGCGCCTGACGAAGCAAATCGCCGGCGATACCGGCCTGGCCATGGGCAGCGGCGGCGGCGGCAAAGGCGGCGGCGCCCTGGGTGTGATGGAAGTCCGCCAGGATTTCCCTGATACCGCCTACTGGAAAGCAGATGTGACAACCGGAGAAAAGGGTCAGGCGCTGGCGACGGTGACCCTGCCGGATAACCTGACCACCTGGCGCATGGATGCCCGCGCTGTAACCAAAGATACCCGCGTCGGGCAAACGACCATCGATATCCTTAGCACTAAACCGCTGCTCTTGCGTCCGCAAACCCCGCGCTTCCTCGTCGTTGGCGACAAGGTAACGTTCGGTACAGCCATCCATAACAACAGCGAAGAACCTCTGGATGTTGAAGTTTCTCTCCAGGCTAAGGGTGTTGAACTGACCAGCGACGCCGTACAGAAAATCAAAATCCCGGCTGGGCGGCAGGATTATGTCTCCTGGAACGCGGTCGTTAATATGGGCGCTACCCGCGTGGATTTGCTCTTCAGCGCAACGGGCGGCAAATATCAGGACGCCACCCGTCCTACTCTGGGAACTTTGGACGATCAGGGAATCCCGGTTTATCGTTACGAAGCCGTTGAAATTGCCGGCGCGTCGGGTTTGTTGGATAAGTCTGGCTCGCTCAGCGAGATTGTCAGTTTACCCTCCAACATCGGCAACAATCCGGGCGAGTTGACTGTCCAGGTTGCCCCGTCTCTGGCGGCGGGAATGACCGATGGTTTGAAATATCTCGAACATTATCCCTACGAATGCATTGAGCAGACCATTTCACGCTTCCTGCCCAATGTAGTGATGACACGCGCCCTGCGCGCTGCCGGAATAGAAGACGTTGAGGCTGACGGCAAATTGAAGGAACAGGTCAACATCGGTTTGCAGCGCATCTACAGCAAGCAGAATGCCGACGGCGGCTGGGGCTGGTGGAGCGACCAGCAAAGCAATGACCTGACCACAGCTTATGTGGTGTTAGGCTTACTCGAAGCCAGAGCGTCTGATTACTCGGTCAGCGAAGATACGTTGACGAGAGCATTGAATTTCCTTTCGAGCAAAATAAAGCCGGTCGGTAAACTGCCTTCGACTGAGACGATTAACCGTCAGATGTTTATCTTGTATGTGCTGGCGCGCGCCGGCAGGCCCCTGGCAAGCGATACGATTGCTCTCTACGATGTTCGTACATCGATGGACATCTATGCCCGCGCTTTCCTCGCCCAGACGTTGCATCTGATCGATTCGGGCGACCCGCGCATCAAGACCCTGCTCTCCGATATCGGCGGCTCGGCGGCATTGAGCGCAGCCGGGGCGCATTGGGAAGAGAAGAAGGATGATTACTGGAATTGGAATACCGACCTGCGCACGACGGCGATCACCCTCAATGCCCTGATTCAGATCGACCCCAAGAACAAACTTAATGCAGACGCGGCGCGTTGGTTGATGAGCAACCGCACCGCAGGGTACTGGCGCAGCACCCAGGAAACGGCCTGGACGCTGATGGCCCTGACCAATTGGATGACGACCAGCGGCGAGTTGAAAGCCGATTACAGTTATGCAGTTGCCCTCAACGGTGAGCGCATCGGCGAGGGTACTGCGAACCAGGAAACCCTGCGTCAAGTGAACGAACTCAAGGTTGATATCACTGATCTGTTGAAAGACGAGCCGAACCGCCTGACGTTTGCCCGTAACGCCGGTTCCGGCGCGCTCTATTACACTGCTTACCTCAAGGGATCCCTGCCGGTTGAAGAGATCAAGCCGCTCGATCACGGCGTTACCATCACGCGCAGCTATTACGCTCTCAACAATCTCACCAAACCGGTGACCAAAGCGAAGTGGGGCGATCGCCTACTGGTGCGTCTGACTATCATCGTGCCGCATACCGTCCATTACCTGGTCGTCGATGATCCCCTGCCCGCCGGTTTGGAAGCTATTGACCAGTCGCTGGAAACCAGCCCGCAGCAGCCGAGCGGCCTGGAGTCGTTTGAGTGGAGCGACCCGTACAAAACCGGATGGGGCAGCTGGCTCTTCGATCACGTTGAGATGCACGATGAAAAAGTGACCCTCTCGGCGACGACGCTTTCGGCAGGCACCTACATCTATACTTACCAGGTGCGCGCCAGCACGCCCGGCGTCTTTAAAGTGATCCCCACCACCGGGCAGGAGTTCTACTTCCCGGACGTGTTCGGACGCAGCGCGGGGAGTGTTTTTGAGGTCGTGCAATAAAATTATTGGCGATTTTTGGGGAATGGCCGCGCCCTGCACACGGAGGAGGGCGCGGCTCAAACCTGCCCTCCTGCCATCTGTGATTAAGGGGTGGGTGTTAATCTGCTTTACAGAAAGTGGCAATCTCCCGATCGATAGTGGCGGTTGCTTGATTTTTGCAGGATACGTTTTGTCAATAAGGAAAACACAAAGGAGGCGCGAAAAGTGGATCTCA
>CAZDAW010000085.1:0-5461 GCA_964503685.1 uncultured Anaerolineaceae bacterium
AGGCGGCCGGATGGCCGCCTTGTTCACCTGCACGAGAATTTTGGAGGGAGATTTAGAGTTCCGAAGTCGTCCTGACAAAATCGAGGACGTCGTTGAGATAGGTGAAAGCCAGGGCGGTGACGGTATCAGCTCCACCGTAATAGATGGCGATACGCCCGGTGGGAGGATCGTAGAGGGTGGCGCAAGGGAAGGCGACGTTGGGTACATCGCCGACGCATTCGTAATAGGTTTGCGGCGAGAGCAGGTAGGGGCCGCCGCGGTAGATGACTTTCCAGGGCTGTTCCAGGTCAAGGAGGGCGGCGCCGAAGCTGTATACGAAGCCGTTGCATGAGGTCAGCACGCCGTGGTAGAAGAGCAGCCAGCCTTCGGGAGTTTCGATGGGCGCGGGCCCGGCGCCGATTTTGGTGCTCTGCCAGCCGCCTTTCACGCCCATGACGTAGCGGTGGCAGCCCCAGTGAACCATATCGGGGCTCTGGCTGAGGTAGATATCGCCGAAGGGGGTATGGCCGTTGTCGCTGGGGCGGTTGAGCATGACGTATTTGCCGTTGATTTTGCGGGGGAATAACACGCCGTTGCGGTTGAAGGGCAGCAGGGCGTTTTCAAGGAAGTGGAATTTTTCAAAGTCGTAGGTGTAGCCGACCCCGATAGTGGGGCCGTGATAGCCGTTGCACCAGGTGATGTAATAGCGGTCTTCAAGCCAGACGACGCGCGGGTCGTAGCGGTACTGGAAACGGCCGATTTCGGGGTCAGCGCAGACCCAGGAGATGGGATCGTTATCGAGTTTCCAGTTAATGCCGTTGTCGCTGAAACCGCGGTTGAGGTTCATGTCGCGTTTTTTATTGTCGCAGCGAAAAACGCCGGCGAATTTGCCATTAAAGGGGACAACGGCGCTGTTGAAAATGCTATTGGAAGAGGGGATGAGGTTGCGAGGGATAATGGGGTTGGCGCTATAACGCCAGACGATATCGGAGCAGTCAGCCGGGCGCTCCTCCCAGGGAATGTTTGGCAGGGTGGAAACGGTCATGAGTGGGTGCCTCCTGTAATTTTTAAGAATTGAATTAGAAAAAGTAGTTGACTCCTGCTTGAAAAGTATGTATAATAAATTCGTAATTGGGAGCGCTCCCATTATACCACAAAATACAGGCGGAAAGTTGAAATATTGCGGTTTTTTCCCTTATATAGCTGAAAAATACTGAGAGCGCTACCAATAACCGGGAACCGATTAATGTCCAATCTTACACTTGAAGATATAGCCAGGCAAGCAGGGGTATCACGTTCGACTGTTTCACGTGTGGTCAACGAAGAGCCCAATGTACGTGATGACGTGCGCAAGCGGGTTTTGGAAATTATACAAAGTACCGGTTATCATCCGCATGCGGCAGCGCGTACACTGGCTTCGCGCCACTCGTGGACGCTTGGTTTTGTCCTGCCGCACAGCGTCAGTTTCTTTTTCACTGACCCCTATTATCCCCACCTGACAAAAGGCGTAGCCCAGGCGTGCAACCAGTATCTCTACACATTGGCGCTCTTCCTCGTCGGAACGAAGGAGGATGAGGAGACGATTTTTCCGCGTGTTTCGCGTAAGGGATTGCTGGATGGCGTCCTTATACAATCGGGTCATCACGGCGACCAGCAGCTCATCAACCTTTTAGCAAAAGCGGGAATACCGCTGGTCATTATTGGACGGCCATACTCTACTGATGGGGGCGTCACCTACGTGGATGTGGATAACAGCAATGCGGCATACAATGCGGTCAATCATTTGATTCGCCTGGGCAATAAGCGAATCGGGACGATTACCGGCCCGACCAACAGTACGGTGGGCATTGACCGCAAGGAAGGTTATTTGAGGGCTTTAACCGAGAGAGGGTTGGGAATCGATGAATCGTTGATCACAGAGGGCGATTTTACAGAAGCCGGTGGATATTATGCCATGCAAAAATTGCTGCCGGCCAGGCCGGATGCCATTTTTGCCGCGTCGGATGTCATGGCTATTGGCGCCATGCGCGCCGTTCGTGAGGCTGGACTGCGCATTCCGGAAGATATCGCATTCGTAGGATTTGACGATTTGCCGCTGGCAACGTTATCCGACGTTCGTCTGACGACAGTCCGGCAACCGGTGGTTCAATTCGGGTTTAAGGCTGTGGAAGTTCTCATCGATCTGATTGAAAATGGCATCGAACCGCCCCGCCATATCATCATGGATACTGAGTTGATTATTCGTGAATCGTGCGGCGCATCTCGGAGGAAATAACAAAGCATAAGTGGTCTGTTTTTTTTACTCAATTTGGGAGCGCTCCCATAAAGAGTAGCTCGCAATTATTCAGCAGAAGGAGGTGAAGGCATAGAGCGAACATATTAGCTAGCAGATAGTTTCCAGATCGTTTCTTTTGTTAATCAAATTACTTCAAAAGGAGAAAGACAATGCGTAAGTTAGCCTTAACTGTTCTAAGTTTGATGATTCTTACCAGCCTGCTTCTGACAAGTTGCGCTACAACTGCTCCTACACCAGAAAAAATCATTGAGACGCAAGTTGTCGTGCAGACCCAGGTCGTGCAGCCAACTCCGGCGCCTGAAGAAGTAACCTACGCCCGTAACGAAACTCTGTACACCGGAGGGAAGCAATGGGGACCGCCAACAAGCTGGAATCCTTTACAGCAGGGTTCGTATGCAATGGGTGTGATCGGGCTGTGCTACGAAACGCTGTTCCTCTATGATCCTATTAAAGACGAATACATTCCATGGCTGGCTGAAAGCGGCGAATGGCTTGATGACAATAACTATCAGTTGAAACTGCGCTCGGGCCTTACCTGGTCTGACGGCGAACCGCTGACTGTTGATGATGTCGTATTCACTTTCGAACTCGGCAAAAAATTCCAGTCAGTTTACTACAGCACGCTGTGGAATTTCCTGGGCTCAATTGAAAAAGTTGATGACAATACACTGAAATTTGTCTTCAATACCCCTCAATATCAGGAATGGGCAAACCGCCTGTACGGGGTAGCCATTCTCCCACAGCACCTGTGGAAAGACCTCTCAGAAGAAGAAGCTGTCACTGGCGCCAACCAGCCTCCAGTTGGTTCAGGCCCCTTCCTTTATGACACAGCCGATCAGAGCAAGATGGTCTGGGTACGCAATGATAACTGGTGGGGGATCAAGGAACTTGGTTTGAGCATTGCGCCCAAACGTATCGTTGATATTGTCAACAGCAGCAACAATGTTGCGCTCGGCCAAGTCATTCAGGGTCAGATTGACCTCAACAATAACTACCTGCCGGGTATTGCCTCGGTTGTCAACGGCGGGTACGGTATTTCAACATACTATCCAGAACCCCCGTACATGATGTCTGGTAACACCGCCTGGTTAGTGATGAATCTGACCAAGAAACCGATGGACGATGCAAAATTCCGCAAAGCGATTGCCTACGCGGTTGACGTGAACGAAATTGTCACCAAAGACTACGGCAATCTGGTTCTGCCGGCCAACCCGACTGGTTTGCTCCCGATGTGGGATCAATTTGTCGATCAGGATGTGGTCAGCAAATTAGGTTTCAAGTATGATCCTGAAGAATCGAAGAAGATTCTTGCCGCCGCCGGCTATAAAGATGTGGATGGCGATGGCTTCGTCGAGGCTCCTGATGGGTCCAAGATCGAACTGCAAATCGGCGTTCCGAATGGTTGGTCTGACTGGATGGTTGCAATTTCGATCATTTCCAAGAACCTCAAGGCAGTTGGCATCAACGTTGAACCGGTCTATCCTGATTACGGTGCGCTCACTGAAGGGTTGTATTCCGGCAATTTCGACATGGTCATCAACAACGATGCACAGATGTCAAACAGTGTGTACTACTATTACTACTACATTTTCTATCACCCCATCAAAGAGTTAATGATCAGCGGCACCGGCAACTATGGCCGATACGAGAATCAGGAAGCCTTTGATCTGGTTGATAAGCTCAACGCTACTAAAGTCGATGATATCGAAGGCATGAAGGCGATCATTTCCCAGCTTCAGACGATCCAGTTGACTGATATGCCCATCATTCCGTTGTGGTATAACGGTGTGTGGTCGCAGGTCAGCAATGCAGTCTGGACGAACTGGCCGTCATCTGCCGAAGGCGCTCCGCATTACGTTCCGGCCACCTGGAACGGATACTGGAACCTGGGCGCAATCAAGATGCTCACCGAAATCAAACCAGTGGCAGCTCAATAATATGCTTTAGATACTGCCCCTCCTGCCGTAATTGGGGGAGGGGCAGCGTTTTTAACAACTCCTCTTTCAATAAGGAGCGAACGTGAAACGATATTTTGGTAGAAAATTAGTAATTTACCTGCTCACTTTTTTTCTGGCGGTGACAATCGATTGGATGATCCCGCGATTCATGCCTGGCAACCCGGTTTTAAATTTGCTTTCGAGGGCGGGAGCGTATCATGCAGAGGCAGCCGAATTGATGTACGGTTATTTCACCGCTGCATTTGGGTTGGATCTGCCTTTGTGGCAACAATACCTTAATTTTTGGGTTGCGCTTTTCCATGGCGACTTCGGGATCAGTGTTTTTATGTTCCCGCAGCCGGTTATGAAAATCATCGGGAAAGCAGTGCCGTATGACGTGATTTTGTTATTACCTTCCATATTGTTAAGCTGGTGGGCGGGAAATAAATTCGGCGCTTATGCGGCGCGGTCAAAACGATTAGATAATACGTTGTTGCCTGTCGGTTATATTTTGACAGCAACACCTTATATGTGGCTCGGCATTTTACTCGCCTGGGCGTTTGGGATTATTTTGAAGATATTTCCTATTGCAGGCGCATACAGCTTCTCAATGGTTCCGCATTGGTCGTGGGCGTTTGCATGGGATTTTTTGAAACACTGGTTTTTGCCATTTGCTTCACTGTTCATGGTTATGTTTGGCGGTTGGGCCATCGGTATGCGGAATATGATTATTTATGAACTCGAAGCAGATTATGCCCACTATCTGGAAGCGCTTGGGGCGCCCAGGTCACTCGTGCGGAAATATGCTTATCGAAATGCGATCCTTCCTCAGCTCAGTGGACTGGCATTACAACTTGGCGTGATTGTTGCAGGCGCCATGTCAACGGAGATTGTATTCTCGTACCCTGGAATTGGGTACTTGCTTTTGATGGCCATTCAAAATCAGGATTATTTCCTGATCCAGGGATGCTTTTTCTTTATCATTATTGGTGTCTTGTTAGCTAATTTCTTGATTGATATTGCTTATATTATTGTAGATCCCAGAACCCGAAAAGGGATGCAAGGGGAAAAAGCATGACTAATCAAAAGAAAACGAATGAACTTATTTACTTCGCCTTGCGGAATAATAAACTGCGGATTGGGTTAATTGTAATTTTGTTTTTCGTCATCCTGGCGCTGGTTGGGCCTATGTTAACGAAGTATCCATTAAATGATTTCGTCGGCGCAGGAGCTATGCCGCCTTCATCCG
>CAZDAW010000085.1:5471-15733 GCA_964503685.1 uncultured Anaerolineaceae bacterium
TCGTTTTATTATTCTTTGTTGTCCTTGCGATTGTTGGACCAAAACTTACCAAATACCCATTGAACGATTTTATCGGGATGGGCGCTACGCCGCCATCGGCTGAATACTGGTTCGGGACAACAGCCTACGGACAGGATGTATTCACGCAGTTTGTTTACGGCCTGGGCACGACGTTTATCATCGGGATTGTGGGGGGAGGAATAGCCACGATTATTGGGATGCTGGTTGGATTCATTGCGGGTTATCGGGGTGGAATCGTCGATGAAATTCTCAATGTGCTGACCAACATTGTGCTGACATTACCCTCTTTTGCCTTGCTTTTAATCATGGCTGCTTATCTGAAAGTAAGAGGGATTATGATAGAAAGTATTTTCATCGGGCTGACTACCTGGCCCTGGGCGGCGCGGGCTATCCGCGCTCAAACCTTCTCTTTAGGTTCAAGAGATTTTGTAGACCTGGCCCGGCTCAGCGGAATGAAAACACTGAAGATCGTTTTCACTGAAATTGCGCCCAATATGATGTCCTATCTCTTTATGACTTTTATTCTCGAATTTGGCGGCGCCATCTTGACGGCTGCCACGCTTGATTTCGTTGGGCTTGGGCCAACGCAGGGCGTTTCGTTGGGTCTGATGATGAACTGGGCAACCATCGGCGGCTCACTCTTGCTGGGTATGTGGTGGTGGTTTGTTCCGCCAGGTCTGGCCATAACGGCCATTGTTGGCGCTTTGTATGTCATGAATGTGGGCCTGGACGAAGTTTTCAATCCTAAACTCAGGGAGATGTAAACGTGACTCTCCAAGTAGAAAACCTTACTGTATATTATCAAACTCTTAAGGGGGATGTTCATGCCCTGGAGAATGCCACTTTCTCTGTCGCTGATGGTGAAATTATGGGGTTGGCAGGAGAATCAGGGTGCGGGAAAACCACATTAGGCCACAGCATGATCCTTTTAAAACCGCCGATGAAATATGTTGGAGGCCGCGTCATACTCAATGATGAAGAATTGCCGATCTGGGATATGGAACGGATGAACGATTTTCGCTTTGAAGAAATATCCATCATTCCTCAGTATGCAATGAATGCCATGAATCCCACGCGAAAAATTGGGGTGATGATTTCAGAACTCCTTAGAACGAGGAATGTTGACTATAAGGCGATATTACCTGAGCTACACTGGAGATTGGATCTGGTCAAGCTGCCTCATGAGGTGCTGGATTTATATCCCATTGAGCTTTCAGGCGGGATGAAGCAGAGAATGGTGATGGTTGTTTCCACGCTGTTAAACCCGTCTTTGCTGATTGCTGATGAAATCACTTCGGCGCTGGATGTTTCCTCGCAAAAGGCGGTTGCCGAGATGCTGGTTGAGTTCAGAGATAAAAAATGTTGTAAAAGTGCGATCGTGATTACGCACGATATCTCGATTCTGTATCAAATTGCCAACAACATTATGATTATGTATGCCGGGCAATTGGCCGAAAAAGCATCCACAAAGACGATAATCACTTCTCCCCGGCATCCTTATACGAAGTTGCTGATTTCGTCGCTGCCTGAAATCGGGGTGAAATATACCGAGAAGAAGTTGACGGGTATTCCGGGCAGGCCTCCGTTGTTGCTCGATCCGCCGGTTGGTTGCCGATTTAGAGATCGATGTCCGGTTGCGTTTGACAAATGTACAGAAGCGCCGCCATTTGTGGAAATCGAAAAGGACCACTTCGTTGCCTGTTGGAAGGAGGTCGAGAAAAATGCTTAAACTCGACAAAGTATCAAAGATATATAAAGTTGGAACTTTTGGGAGCAAGGAACTCCATGCAGTCAACGAGGTCAGTTTTGATATTAAAGATGGCGAGGTGACATCGCTTATTGGCGAAAGCGGGAGCGGTAAAAGCACGATTGGAAAGATGATTCTTCATCTCATCTCAATAACATCGGGCAAAATCATGCTCGATGATACCGATGTTTCCAAATTAAAAGGGAGCGGACTTAAAGAATACTATCGTAAGGTGCAGGGCGTATTCCAGGACCCCTTCAGTTCTTATAATCCGATCTTCAAGGCGGATAAGGTTTTTGCAACAATTCACGAAGAGTTTTATCCGCACGTCAAAGGCTCAGAGTGGAATGCAAAGATCGATCGGGCAATGCATGCCGTCGGGTTAAACCCCGAGCATGTGTTGAATAAATTTCCGCACCAACTCAGCGGTGGACAACTTCAACGTTTTCTGATCGCCCGAGCTCTGCTTCTGGATATTAAATTTCTCGTAGCAGACGAGATCATCAGTATGCTCGATGCATCCACGCGCATTGATGTGCTCAATTTGTTGGCTGACCTAAAAAAACAGGGATTATCTATTCTGTTTATTACCCACGATCTTTCGCTGGCGAATTATATCAGCGAGCGGGCAGTCATCCTCTATCGTGGTTGTGTTGCTGAAATGGGTGAAACGACAAATATATTCAATAAACCGTTGCATCCTTATACACAGATGTTAATGGCATCCATCCCGCGTCTGGATAAAAAGTGGGAAGACATTGGCGAAGCGCCGAAAACAAAGATGCTTGAATCCCTTGGCGGCTGTGTTTATTATGACAGGTGCCAGATGGCCAACAAAGATGAATCGTGCGCCCAATGCAGACCTGCGCTTGTCGAAGTAGAACCGGGTCATTTTGTGGCCTGCAGTAAATTATAGGGAGATCAGTATGCGCTTTGGTTATTTTGACGACGAAAACCGCGAGTATGTTATCGAACGCCCTGATACTCCTTTACCCTGGATTAATTATCTTGGGTGCGAAGCTTATTTTGGCCTGATATCCAATACGGCGGGTGGGTATTCTTTTTATCGCGATGCCCGTTTGCGGCGGTTGACCCGATATCGTTATAATAACGCCCCTCTCGATTCTAATGGGCGATATATTTATCTGCGGGATGATGATTCTTCTCAGACCGGGAATCCATTGATCTGGTCGCCGACCTGGCAGCCAACCCGGCGGGCGCTCGATGCGTATGAATGTCGGCATGGCATGGGTTATACGATAATCCGTTCCCAATTGGCCGGTATTGAAGCGAGACCCCGGTATTTCGTGCCGCTTGGCGAAAACCTGGAAATATGGGAACTGACGTTAACAAATCATCGAGATCAGGAAGTGAATCTTTCTGTTTTTACGGGTATTGAATTTTGTTTGTGGGATGCACAGGATGATGCGACGAACTTCCAACGGAATTATTCGATTGGACAGACTGAAGTTGTCGATGATGTGATTTATCATAAATCGGAATATCGCGAGCGACGCAATCATTTTGCCTTTTTTGCCTGTTCTGAAAAACTGGCTGGTTTTGATACGCAGCGCGATGCGTTTTTAGGCGTTTATGGGGGATGGGATATGCCCGCAGCCGTGGCGGCGGGAGAGATGTCTGGTTCAATTGCCTGCGGCTGGCAACCAGTCGGGGCGCAGCATATCAAGACCCGGATAAGCGTCGGGGAGCAGAAGAAAATTATCTTCGTTCTCGGTTATCATGAGAATCCGCCGGACGAAAAATTTGATCCGCCGGATTCGCAATCGATCAATAAACGCACCGTCATACCGGTTATCAGGCGTTATTTGCAGGACGCAGAAGTGGAAAAAGCGTTCCAGGCGCTGAGAGTTTATTGGGATGAACTTCTGAATAAATTTCATGTCGATACACCGGATGTGCATACAAACCGTATGGTGAACATCTGGAATACTTACCAGTTAATGGTGACATTCAATTTTTCGCGCTCGGCTTCATATTTCGAGTCTGGTATAGGCCGCGGGATGGGTTTTCGTGATTCCAACCAGGACCTGTTGGGTTTTGTTCATCTTATACCCGAAAGAGCGCGGGAACGGATTCTTGATCTGGCCGCGACGCAGCTCACTACCGGCGGCGCTTATCATCAATATCAGCAGTTAACAAAACGAGGGAACAATGATGTTGGATCGGGCTTCAATGACGATCCGCTCTGGCTGGTTCTGGCTGTCGCTGCATACATCAAGGAAACTGGCGACTGGGGTATTCTTGACGTTGCAGCCCCTTACGATAATACACCTGGCACGGAAGAACCTCTCTACGAGCATTTGAAGCGCTCTATCCAATACACCATTGATCGAAAAGGACCGCACGGACTGCCGCTGATCGGTCGCGCGGATTGGAATGATTGCCTTAACTTGAATTGCTTCTCGGATTCACCCGGACAGTCGTTTCAGACAACGACCAACAAAGATGGTAAGGTTGCTGAAAGTGTATTCATTGCCGGTTTATTTATTATCGCGGCCAGGGAGATGATCGAACTTGCGAACCGGCGCGGTGAAAAAAAGACGGTTGATGCGTACCAGAAAGCCATTCAGGATATTGAGAAAGCTGTCTGGGCGGCAGGCTGGGATGGGGAATGGTTCCGGCGAGCGTATGATGACTTTGGCCGACCGGTTGGTTCGAAAGAATGCAGCGAAGGACAGATCTTCGTTGAACCGCAGGGAATGTGTGTTATGGCCGGCCTTGGCGTTGAGGATGGACGGGCAAGACAGGCGCTCGATTCGGTGGCTGAACGGCTGGCCACGCCGCAAGGGATCGTTCTACATCAACCCTCGTATACGCGTTATTATCTTCATCTGGGTGAGATCAGCACCTATCCAAGCGGTTATAAGGAGAATTCGGGAGTTTTCTGCCATAACAATCCGTGGGTGATGATTGCTGAAGCCATGATTGGACGCGGCGACCAGGCTTATGACTATTATCTGCGAATCAATCCTTCAATGCGGGAAAAAATCAGTGAGGTTCATCGTTGCGAGCCGTACGTTTACGCGCAGATGATTGCTGGGCGGGACGCGGTCAAGCCGGGTGAAGCCAAAAATTCCTGGCTGACCGGAACTGCCGCCTGGAATTTCGTTGCTATCACCCAATGGATATTGGGAATCCGACCGACTTATGATGGGTTATGCATTGCGCCTGTCATCCCGACGACGTGGAAGCGTTATGACGCGGCGCGGGTATTCCGGGGTGTTCGATATGATATTCACGTCGAGCGGTTGGGCCCAGGAAATGAAGTTGCATTGGAGGTTGATGGCGCACCGGTGAAGGGTACAATCGTTCCTTTGCCTGACGCAAATGTCAAAGAAGTAAGAGTCGTTGCCCGGCTCAAATAAGTTTGTAGATATAGCATCGATGAACACAAATAACATATACTCTTTCCCTCCTGATTTTGTATGGGGCGCTGCTACCGCTGCCTATCAGATTGAAGGCGCCTGGAATGAAGATGGCAAGGGCGAAAACATCTGGGATCGGTTCAGCCACATCCCTGGAAAAGTAGAGAATGGCGACACAGGGGATGTTGCCTGCGATCATTATCATCGGTGGCGTGAGGATGTTGCCCTGATGAAAGAGATGGGTTTGAAAGCCTATCGATTTTCAGTTTCCTGGCCGCGGGTGTTCCCCAAGGGGAGCGGCGCTGTCAACCCAGCCGGCCTTGATTTTTACGACCGGCTGGTTGACGCCTTGATGGAAGCCAATATCGAGCCATTTCTTACCTTGTATCACTGGGATTTGCCGCAAAGTTTGCAGGATAAAGGCGGCTGGCCGTCTCGGATAGTGGTCAATGCCTTCAGCGAATATGCTGATCTTGTCAGCCGGAAACTGGGCGATCGGGTAAAACACTGGATCACACTCAACGAGCCGCATGTCAGTGCATTTATCGGCTACTACCAGGGACTTCATGCGCCAGGGCATACCGATATTCATGAAGCTGTGGCGGCTTCTCATCATCTATTGTTATCACATGGACTGGCCGTTCCGATTATTCGCAATAATTGCCCTGACGCCAGAGTCGGGATTACATTGAATATGCACCCTCAAACGCCGGCGTCTTCCAGCGCGGCTGACCATGCGGCTGCCTGGCGCGAAGATGGCATTGTTAACCGCTGGTTCCTCGACCCGCTTTCTGGACGTGGCTATCCGGAAGATATCAGACAATTTTATAACGATCCCATGGCGTGCATTCAGGAGGGAGACCTCGACAAGATTAGCGCACCTCTCGATTTCCTTGGAATCAATTATTACGCACGCGGCATTGCCCGTTCCAAAGAGGTTAAAGAGGAAGAGAATATGCCGCGCCAGGTTTTCCCGAACGCCGAACACACAGAAATGGGCTGGGAAGTTTACCCTGAAGGAATGTATGAGATTCTATGTCGTCTGCGCTTTAACTATTATTTTCCTGCTTACTATATCACCGAGAATGGGTCTGCTTATCGCGATCAGGTCAATGTTGACGGGCAGGTGGAAGATGCAGAGCGACTGGCTTATATCCGGCGCCATTTGCAGATGGTTCATAAAGCGATCACAGCCGGGGTTCCGGTGAAGGGGTATTTTGCCTGGTCGCTGCTGGATAATTTTGAATGGGCTTACGGATATGCCAAACGTTTCGGGTTGATCTATGTTGATTTTAAGACCCAACAACGGATAATAAAATCCAGCGCCAGATGGTATCAACAGGTTATCCGGGATAATGCGGTGGCGGAGCCGCTGGCGTAAGGGGTACGCCTGACGATGGGGGGCTGGCCTTTGAAACCGAGGGATTTTTATGAAATACGGGTATTTTAATCAACAAAACCGTGAATATGTAATTACGGATCCGCGCACACCGGTCAAGTGGATCAACTACATTGGTACACGCGATTTCGGGGGATTTGTCGATCATACCGGGGGGGCGTTGATTTGCAAGGACGACCCGACTTATAACCGGATCACCAAATATCTTCAGCAGATGCCCGCCTCGGATTTCAAGGGTGAAACACTTTATTTACGCCTGCGCACAGCGGACGGCTACCGCGTTTTTTCCCCTTTTTACGTTCCAACGCTTGACCCGCTCGATCAGTTTGAATGTCACATTGGGCTTGGGTACACACGGATCGTATCGGAGTACTTCGGTCTGCGAGTCGATGCGACGATCTTTGTTCCGAGGGCAGAGCAGTGCGAGATACGCGATATCTGCATCACCAATGTTTCGGATGCAGCCCTTTGCGTCGATGTGATCCCGATTGTTGAATACACTCACCCCAACGCTTTGCAACAATTTACCAATGCGGATTGGGTTCCGCAGACGATGCAGAGTCAGGCGGTGAGAGACGGGGATTTTACGATTCTGACGCAATGCCCTTTTATGAACCGGGACAGAAAGGTCAATTATCTGACTTCAAACCTGCCGGCTTCTTCCTTTGAGACAGATCGGAAGAAGTTTCTGGGCGAGAATGAATATGGGACATTTCGCCTGCCGCTCAGCTTGCTGAAAGCTGAGTTATCTAATTCAGAAGCGCGGCGCGGTGATAATATTGCCGCTCTGCTGCATCCGCTGGGCGTTTTGCAGCCGGGGGATGAACGCCGGCTTATCACGCAGCTTGGACAGGTGGCCAGTATTGAGGTTGCCCGTGAGGATATCGCGAAGCGCCGTCAACCTCAAGTGGTCGATGCCGCCTTGCAAGCCATTCATGATTTTTGGGAGGGTTATCTGGAGGTTATGCAGGTTGAAACACCTGATGCAGACATGAACACGATGCTCAACGTGTATAATCCTTACCAGTGTTATGTGACCAAAACGTGGTCGCGCTATCTGTCGTACTATCAGCTTGGCATGGGCTCGCGCGGGATCGGCTTCCGCGATTCGTCGCAGGATGTGCTGGCGGTGCTGGCGGCCGTTCCTGAAGAAGGTAAGGAGTTTATCCGAACGCTGCTTTCTTTTCAGAAGCAGGATGGATCGGCAATGCACCAGTTCAACCCGTTAACGCTGGAAGGCAGCGTGGGCGATTCGATTGAGATGGAAGACCGCCCTCATTATTACAGCGACGATCATCTGTGGGCGATTCTGGCGGTCTGCGAGTACATTAAGGAAACGGGCGACCGGGCATTTTTAGACGAGGTTATCCCGTTTTACGAGAAGGATAAGCAAGGCAAGGCCATTGAGACTGGTTCTGTGATGGAGCATTTAAAGCGGGGGTTGGCCTTTACAGGGAAGGATGTCGGTCGGCGCGGGTTGCCTTTGCTGGGTTTTGCAGACTGGAACGATACGGTTAATTTGCCAAAGGGAGCCGAGTCGCTGTTCACTGCTAACCTGTACGGCAAGGCGCTGCGCGAGGCGACTGCGTTGTTTGAATACCTGGGCGAAAGATCTGCGGCAAACGCATATCGGACGGCTTATGAGGAAATGAGAGAACGGGTCGAAGCGGTTGCGTGGGATGGCGACTGGTACGTTCGCTACTTTGATGCGGAGGGGAACCCGCTGGGGTCGGCCAGGAATACGTATGGACAGATTTATCTCAACGGACAATCGTGGCCGGTCATTTCAGGGTTTGCTTCGGCGGAACGCGGCCGCAGGGCGATGGATGCAGTTCGTAAAAAGCTTAATACAAAATATGGCATCAAATTGAATACGCCGGGTTTCAACGGATATGATCCAAAGTATGGGGGGATAACCACTTATCCGCCCGGGGCTAAAGAGAACGGCGGCATCTTCCTGCACCCGAATCCCTGGGCGATGATCGCTGAGGCGATTTTGGGGAACGGGGAGCAGGCTTATGCGTATTATGCGCAGATCAACCCGGCTGCCAAGAATGAAATGATCGATGTTTACGAATGCGAGCCGTACGTGTATGCACAAAACATTCTCGGCGATGAGCACCCGCAATTCGGGCTGGGGCGCAATTCATGGCTTTCGGGTACTGCTTCGTGGTGTTACCAGGCCGCCACGCAATGGATTCTGGGCATTCGCCCTGACTATGAAGGGCTGCGTATTGACCCATGTATTCCTTCAAGCTGGAAGGGCTTTTCGGCAAGGCGGCGTTTCAGGGGGAAGCTGTATCATATCACAGTACATAATCCGCTGGGGGTATGCAGGTTTGTCGGCAAGATGACCATCGATGGAGAGGAAATTGCCGGAAACATCATTCCGCCCGACCTGCCTGGCGAAACGCTCCGGGTTGAGGTGTGGCTGGGCAGATAGAGCCGGGCTTACTGCTGCGCGGCGATCTGGCGCACGATTTCGACGGGGGTGAAGGTGCGCCGGGCGGTCTCTTCAATCGACAGACCTTGCCTGAGGAAACGCCCGATGAAGACTGGCAAGGGTTCGCCTATTTCTACTATGTAACCATCGGGGTCGTAAACGCGCAACACACGCTGCCCCCAGGGCATTTCGAGGACGGGGTGGATGGGTTTAACGCCGGCAGTATTCATGCGCTGCCATTGTTCATCCGGGTCGTCGCAATCGAAGAAAACTTCGAAGCAGTCGCTGCCCAAAGCGTTGCCGGTTTGTGAGGGGCGCTGGTAAATGGACAGACGGGCAAGATCGCCAGACCAGAGGCACAGACTGCTCTCGTAAACCACGTAGCCTTCCGATTCCATTTTGACTTTTTGGGCGAGCAGCTCTTCGTAGAAGCGGCGTGAGGCGGGCATATCTTTAACAAATAAGACGGTTCCATTATATTGGAGCATGGAGGTTATCCTTTGAGTATCAGAAGGTGATTTTGTTCTTTGGCCGCAAATACATCCGCGGATTCTCTTGTTAACGAATGGGTGTTTGAGCGAACAGGCGATGCTATTTTAGCACGACTGGGCTGACTGGGAGGGGGTCAATGTGTGAGAATTAGTTGGGATGGAAAATGAAATTTGTTATGAAGGTGCGCAAGCTGGTTAAACACCAATATCCCCTTATTAGAGTCTGTTCATTTACGGTAAAGACAAAAAAGTCCGGTTTTTGTAAGCGCTTTTGCCGGGTGATTACTACTTGTCTTTTTTCTTGTCTTTCTTCTTTTTCTTATCTTTATCCTTATCCTTATCTTTAGCCATCTTTTATTCCTCCTTTCAGCCTGTTTATTTTCAATACAAATCATAGCATTTTTATCTTTGAGAGACAAGCGAAAAGACAATAAACTTTCCTGACGAGTCGTGTTACTTTTTCAAGCAGCTCAATTTGAGTTAAACGGGGGTTTAAACTGGAACCAATAAAAGCTGTCCTAACGGAGCGAAGGGCCAACTCACTACTTTGCCGGTGAAATAATCGGGTACGCTGGCAACGCGCCCTACACGCCGCCTATCAATTGGTAGGGTGTCGTTGAGCGGTTCTGCAAGATGACCTGAATTGACCGTGGCGAAAGCTCAACGCACCAGACCCCACCGCCCCGCAAATTGGCGCGCTGGCGCCTCCAGAGGCGGCATACGCACCCAGTTAGATATACTATAGACAAGTGGTTCAAAAAGGGATAGAAAAGAA
>CAZDAW010000086.1:0-257 GCA_964503685.1 uncultured Anaerolineaceae bacterium
AAACGCGGACATTAGGGCGCCAGTTTTCCACTTAATAAATTGCAAATTGCGTCGAAGAAAGCGTTGATCTGAGGCGGCGGCCCGGCGCAAATTTGTTCCCGCGCCAGTTTTCGATCAATTTCCAACAAAATGGTTTGTGGATTGCCTTCTGCGTCGCCTGCATATTCCAGCGTGATAACTTTTGTTGTGTCGGATATTCCTAAAAATGGCGTCCTTCTGAGTGGAAGAAGAATCAACCCGACGTAATAGGCTTCACC
>CAZDAW010000086.1:273-15487 GCA_964503685.1 uncultured Anaerolineaceae bacterium
ATGCAACTGTCACGTATTTAAAGGGTTCGCGTATATCGTAGTTCAGACCGAATGACGACTCCCGATCAGCCGCTGCCAACTTTTCACCTGCCTTATCCCAATAGAATCGTAAAAATTGATTGCCGTCGCGCGAGAGATACAGAATGAACTGATCGGATATCGAATGGAATAACGAGGGTAACACTTCCCTGGTAAAAATCAACGATTGGGTTTTCCCATTAGCCATGACAACATTATCCTACTTATAGCATACACTATTTGTTCTGCCAGATGAATAGGTTTCGGAACTTATTCGTCAATTTTCGCTCTGATGACTATTAAATGCCCGCGTGCATGGCAACCATTCAATGAGTATCGCATGCCTTTTACTCAATTTAAACCTGATTTATACACAATATTAAACGATTGTTGATCTGGCCTTAATGGTCGATAACTATACTAATAACAAGAAAATGATATTAGAAAAAGTTGAGGAAGTAATTTATGGGTTTTGCTGATTTACATATTCATACGGTGCACAGTTATGATGGTACATCCACTGTGTCTGCTGTGCTCAAATACGTCGCTGATGAAACGGACTTGGATGTAATTGCAATAACGGATCATAACACGATCAGCGGTGTGCAAGAAGCGTTAGAACTTGCTCCATCTTACGGCGTTGAAGTCATTCCCGGTTGCGAAGTATCGACTGCTGAAGGACACGTGCTGGCGTTATTTATTGATCGCCCTATCAAACCTGGCTTATCGTTGGTTGATACAGT
Organism: uncultured Anaerolineaceae bacterium; assembly: GCA_964503685.1. GTDB lineage: Bacteria > Chloroflexota > Anaerolineae > Anaerolineales > Anaerolineaceae > CAZDAW01. The sequence goes on from CAZDAW010000086.1 coordinate 1,035, forward strand.
TTTGACGGCAGGCCAGATGGGCGGGTTATGTGTGGTTTCTCACCCTGAAGCGCGCGGCACCAGCAGCTTGCGGATTGACACAGTTCATAAGGCAATTCAAGACCCAGAAGTGGCTAGATATTTGGTGGGAATCGAGGCATTCAATGGCGGACTTGTCTATACCCGGCGTAATCCGATGATTGCTGCAAGGTGCCGCATGTTGCCTCTGGCGCAGGTTGGAAACAGTGATTCGCATGTTTTACAAATGATTGGACAGGGATCGACGGAATTTGAAGGGAAGACAGCCTTTGACCTTCGAATGGCTTTAGAAAATAAATTAACGAGAGTGCGGATGGGTCATGGACTAAACGGATTGGGCGTCATAAAATCCTATATTCCCCGTTATGCCCTGCGTAGATTGGGCTGGGCAGCCTGGAATGCACATCCTGAGGAACCCTTAACTTACGTGCGTTTATCGCGCTCTTTGGCTGTGGGTCGTTGACTTATTCGTGTTCCTGAACAAGGTTGGCCTTATAACGTATCAACTTGCTGCCCCTTGAGATGAGAATGAGTGTGTTGCCAGGGTATTGATATTGATTCGGTTTGATGGGAAATAAATCTTTGCAGGCTTAAATGTGATCTGTTACAAACCGGTAACCGATCCCGCGCACGGTTTGAATTGGATCTGGCGCGCCGGATTGGTTTAGCTTGTGTCGCAAGTATGAAATATAAACATCCACCAATTCAACCTGTACGTCATTTTCGTACGACCAGACATAATCGAGGATGTTTTGACGGGTCAGAGCCTGCCCCGGATGGCGCATCATGTATTCCAACAGGTCCCATTCCCTCTTTGTTAACTCCAGGTTTTTTGTTCCGCGGCGGGCAATGTGGGCGTGCAAATCCAGCACAATATCGCCCGCGTTCAGTTCCCAGGCGTCATTTGCGCCTGAGCTAAAGCGGCGATCGAGGGAGCGTATTCTGGCGAGCAATTCGTCAAATGCAAAAGGTTTAACGAGATAATCATCAGCTCCGCTATCCAGCCCGGCAACTCGATCTTCGACCAGTCCACGCGCAGTCAATATGATGAGTCCGGTAGATAATTGGGCTGCCCGGATGGCCCGGCAGATGGATGGCCCATCGCGCCCTGGCAGCATCCAATCGACGATAGCAATATCATAAATGCCCCGCAACGCCATCTCCAAACCGGTGTCTCCATCATGGCTGATGTCGGTGTTGAAGCCTTCGCCGGTGAGCGCGGTACGGATAAGCTCCGCCAGTTGTCTGTCATCCTCTATGATTAATATGCGCATGGATTTGCTCCATTATTTTATTATACCGGGTTATCTCCGGTTGAGTCATTTACGATATGCTTGCCAATCCCTATATCTCGAATATAATAGAGCAGGTAAGCTATGCGTATCATTGACCAATCGCCCTATCAAAAAGAAGATGGTTTAATCAGTTTGCGGGATCGCGTGCGCGGTACGCTGGATTTCGGTTGGGATTGGTATGCCGAGATGCAGGCGCAAAAAAAAGCAATTAATGCGCTGCAGCGAATACTGGACAACAAATTCACACTTATGCGCAATATTGTCCTGGAAGGGATGGATATTCCCATCCCGATGATTCTGGTTTGCCCGCCAGGGATTTATACACTATATGTGACTCCCATGCGTGGTATCTATCGCGCCAAAGAGGATAGCTGGCTGGTGTATGATCCCAAGCAGAAATTCAATCCTGCCAAACCCAACCTGTTAACCCGCACATTGCTTATGGCGCAGGTTGTTCAGGCTTACCTGGAAAAACATGGCTGTTCGGTATCACAGGTGGAACCGGTTTTGATGTGCACCGATCCTGGCATGAATGTTGATTCGATCCGTCCGGTTGTACGGGTTGTCTTGAGCGATGCGCTGGATCATTTTGCTTATGGCATCATACAGGAACCGGCTGTCTTAAGTCCTGAAAATATCCAGAATATTGTAGACTTGATTGCTCATCCACGTAAGAAGGTGGAAGAGAAGGTGGCAGTTGAAGAACCTGTGTCCCATCCCAAAATGGCGCCGCAACTCAAACCGACTGCAAAACCTGCTTCCAAAAGAATACCTGCGAAGTCCAAAAAGGTAAAAAAGACCTGGGCCGGCGTGACAGTTGGGCAATGGATTGTGCTGGCGATCATGCTGCTGTTGATATTATGTGTGGTTTCTGCAATTATTTTGTATGTCTTTATTTCACAATAACCCCTCCGCAATTGGGGGGAGGTTCCCTTGTCATCTCCTTTTTTATCTATTGTAATCCCGGCCCATAACGAAGAAAATCGTCTGCCAGAAACGCTCCAACAAATTTCCGGATTCGTTGAAAATCAATCTTATCTGATCGAAGTGCTGGTGGTCGAAAATGGGAGCCATGACCGTACATTGCAAGTCGCGCAGGATTTTGCTGCCCATGCGCCTTATCTTCGCATATTTCATGAGAAAGGTCGTGGGAAGGGGCTGGCAGTGCGTAAAGGCATGCTGGAAGCAAACGGCGAATTTCGCTTTATCTGTGACGCCGATTTATCCATGCCGTTGGATGAGATTAACCGCTTTCTTCCCCCGGCATTGAGCAATTATGATATCGCCATTGCCTCCCGTGAAGCCAAAGGCGCCGTGCGCTATAACGAACCGTTTCATCGTCATTTGATCGGGCGGGTATTCAATTCCATGGTGCGACTGCTCGTCCTGCCGGGTTTGCATGATACGCAATGCGGTTTTAAATGTTTTCGCGGCGAGGTTGCCAATACGATTTTTCCCTTGCAGACCTTAAATGGGATGTCTTTCGATGCTGAAGTGCTTTATATTGCCCGCCGACGCGGCTACCGCATTATCGAAGTGCCAATTCCCTGGTATTTTAATGCCGACAGCAGGGTGCGTTTATTTGATGATTCGCTTCACATGGCGCTCGATTTAATCAACATCCGCCGGAATGCCCGGCGCGGTTTGTATGGGCCGAAAGTTTGACGTATCATTATTGCCGCCTGCTCCTGATCTTGCCATCGAGCAGACGTATTGGGTGAAAAAAATCACCCGGATTGGGGGAATTGATGAAGCCGGTCGCGGCGCCTGGGCTGGGCCGGTGGCGGCTGCTGTGGTGATTCTACCCCCTGACCCTGCTATTGCTCTGACTTTGTCCGGTGTGCGCGATTCAAAACAGATGTCGCCGGCTGCGAGAGGTTTTTGGGCCGAACGTATCCAGAAGTACGCATTGGGTTGGGCGGTTGGGTTTTCTTCATGCGAAGAGATTGATCAGTTGGGTATTTTGCCGGCGACGCAACTGGCAGCCTGTCGGGCGCTGGAAAAGCTCACCGTTGATCCTCAAGGACTTCTTTTGGATTATCTTAATCTTCCAAATTCTCAGTTGCCGCAATTATCCCTTATCAAAGGGGACCGGCGCTCTTTGAGCATCGCGGCTGCCTCGGTCATTGCCAAGACGACGCGAGATGCACTTTTGTGCGATCTGGATACAAAATACCCGGGCTATGGGTTTGCCAGGCATAAGGGCTACGGCACAGAATTGCATCGAAATGCCTTGCGGAAAATGGGCCCCAGCCCTGTTCATCGCCTGAGTTTTTCGCCTATCAGACAATCATAATGTGATATAAGTTATTAAAAACGCTAAATCTATGGAGCAAAGTCACTGTCCATCTCATAATGGATCGTGTACACTATACTATTGATGCGGTATTTAATTTATTTAAAATAACATTATGTAGATGGAGGCTATGTAAATCATGGAAAAAAAAGATAGTCACGAAGCTTTGATCGATACTTTAAAAGAGTATCGGAAAAAGCTCCAGGAGGGTGGGGGCGCTGATCGGATTGAAGCGCAGCACTCCAAAGGCAAATTGACGGCTCGCGAACGAATCGCTCAATTGGTTGATGAAGGTTCTTTTCAGGAAATTGATGCTTATATGCTCCATCGCAACACTGATTTTGGCATGGAGAAAAACCGCTTCTTGGGCGATGGTATGGTAGCCGGTTTTGCCAAAATCAATGGTCGTCGTGTTTGTCTGTATGCTTCAGATTTTACCGTGCTTGGCGGTTCATTCAGTGAAGTCGCTGGCAAGAAGTTGATAAAAATTATGGATCTGGCATTGCAGGCGGGTGTGCCGGTCATTGGTTTAAGTGATGGCGGCGGCGCTCGAATTCAAGAAGGCGTCTGGAGTTTGTGGGCGTTTGGCGAGCTTTTCTATCGCAACACACTTGCCAGCGGTGTGGTTCCTCAAATCAGTGTCGAATTAGGCCCCTGCGCCGGCGGCGCCGTTTATTCACCCGCCATTACCGATTTTGTCATTATGGCAAAAGGCATCGGCAACATGTTTATTACAGGCCCTGAGGTTATTAAAGCGGTCACCGGAGAATCTGTTGACATGGAAACTCTGGGCGGTGCAATGGCCCATTCGACGATCAGCGGTGTTGCCCATTTCGCGGCTGAAGATGAAAAGAATGCATTCGATATTGTGCGCGGGATTCTGAGCTATGTGCCTTCTAATAATTCGGAACAACCCCCGGCTGTTGAACCAACCGACGACCCCTGGCGCATGGACGCTTCATTGAATACAATTGTTCCGGTAGATCCTTCCACGCCTTATGAAATGCGTGAGGTTGTCAACAAAGTTATTGATCTGGGTAGCTTCCTGGAAGTGCATGCCGGCTTTGCCCAAAATGCCATCGTTGGTTTCGGCCGTCTGCATGGCCAATCGGTCGGCATTGTAGGCCAACAGCCGATGGTTATGGGCGGTGCAATTGATATCAACGCTGCAGATAAAATTGCTCGATTTGTGCGTTTCTGCGATGCATTCAATCTCCCAATCATCACATTCTCTGATTCGCCTGGTTTCCTGCCCGGCGTTGCTCAGGAGCACGGCGGCATCATCCGGCACGGCGCCAAGATCGTGTTTGCCTATTCGGAGGCTACGGTTCCAAAGATCACCGTTGTTACCCGCAAGGGATATGGCGGCGCGTTTATTGTGATGGGCAGCAAATTCCTGCATGCTGATATGGTTTTTGCCTGGCCTGCCGCTGAAATTGCCGTGATGGGCGCCGATGGCGCGGTTAATATTCTGTTCCGCAAAGAGCTGAAAGAAGCTCAAGACCCCAAGGCTGAACGCGAACGCCTGGTAGCGGAATATCGCGAGAAATTTGCCAATCCGTACAATGCGGCCTCTGGTGGACACATTGATGATGTCATCATTCCTGCTGAAACCCGTCCTCGCCTGATTGCAGCTCTGGAATTGCTGCGTGATAAACAGGCCAAATTGCCGCCAAAGAAACACGGCAATATGCCTCTCTAATTCTATGAAGATGAATCAGCTTAAATTATTTTAGGAGGTGTGGTCGTGGATCCAATTAGTCAAGGTTTAAGTGTCAGCCTTGCTGGCATGGTGATCATCTTTCTGGTCTCGGGTTTATTTATTCTGGTGATGGTGGTTTTACAAAGAATATTCCCACCCAAGGCAGAAGTTGAAACTGCTGAAGAAACTGTGGTGGAAGAAAAACCAATTGCCGCAGCGCAAGCAGATGATGAAGTAATCGCCGTTATTATGGCTGCTTTGAGCTATGCGCGTTCAACTTCTCAAAGTCAGTTGGGTGATTCTTTAAAATCGGGGCGCGGAGGATGGTGGTTTTCTAATCAAATGGCTGCCCTTCAGAATCAGGGCATTTTGAAGAAGTAAATAATACTGAAATTATGGAAGGTAGCGATGACTAAAAAATTTAATGCTGTAGTAAATGGGAAGTCCTATGAAGTTGAGATTGGTGATCTGTCAACCTCGCCCATCTCAGTCATAGTTAACGGGAATGCCTATAGTGTAGATATGGGTACTTCAGAAATATCGGCTGCGCCGGTCGTCAGCGTCCCGGCGCCTTCTGTTGTCGTTCCGCAGGCTGCTCCGCAACCGGTTCCGGCTGCTCCGGTTCAACCGGCTGGCGCCGGCGTTTCTGTTGATGAAGTGCGCGCCCCGATGCCAGGTGTCATTCGTGATATTGCTGTAAAACCTGGACAAAAAGTCTCTGCTGGACAGCAGCTCCTGGCTCTTGAGGCTATGAAGATGAAAAACGCAATCCGTTCACCGCGTGAAGGTACGATCGCCAGTGTGGATGTCACAGAGGGACAGAAAGTGGCCTACGGTGACGTTATGATTAAATTTGCGTGAGGTCAATCATGGATCTATCCCAATTTGATTTTTTGATTGAAGCCATAGGCATGTTAACGTGGCAGAATCTGGTGATGATTGCTGTGGGTGGTTTATTGATTTACCTGGCAATTGCCAAGGAATATGAACCAATGCTCTTGTTGCCGATTGGCTTTGGCGCGATTCTGACTAACCTGCCGCTGACAGGGATTTTTGAGGAACATGGTTTGCTCATGACTCTCTATAAGGCAGGCATCGAAACAGAACTATTCCCCTTGCTCCTCTTTGTTGGTATTGGGGCGATGACAGATCTTGGCCCACTGCTTGAGAATCCCAAAATGGCGTTGCTGGGAGCATCTGGTCATATCGGCGTTTTTGTGACGCTAATGGTTGCGCTTTTGTTGGGCTTCTCGATTAAGGAAGCCGGCGCGATTGCAGCGATTGGTACGATGGATGGCCCGACTTCGATCATTGTCGCCAAACAACTTGCTCCGCGAATGCTGGCGCCGATCGCAGTTGCCGCTTATAGCTATATGTCACTCGTGCCGATTATCCAGCCTCCGATTATGCGATTGCTGACAACCGATGCTGAGCGTAAAGTCCATATGCCTTACAGCCAGCGAGAAGTGTCCAAAACAACGCGAATTGTTTTCCCGATCGTTGTGACGATCATTGTATCTGCGCTGGCTCCTAAAGCTTCACCGTTGATCGCAACAATTATGCTCGGTAATCTCATGCGCGAGTCTGGAGTTTTGGAACGATTGGTGAAAGCTTCTGAAGATGAGATTGCTAACGTGACTACGCTGTTCCTGGGTTTAACCATTGGCGCTACAATGACAGGCGCTGATTTTATTCGCCTGGATACCCTTGGCATTATGGCGTTGGGCTTATGTGCATTTGTCTTTGATATGGCAGGCGGTGTTTTGTTTGCCAAATTACTTAACGTTTTATCAGGGCATAAATTTAATCCGCTCATTGGTTCCGCAGGTATCAGCGCGTTCCCGATGGCGGCCCGCGTTGTGCAAAGAGTAGCCAGTGAATACGATTATTCCAACTTTATTCTCATGCACGCAATGGGCGCCAATGTCGCCGGACAACTGGCGAGTGTAACCGTCGGCGGCCTGCTCTTGGCATTATTAGCTGGCGGATAATTGGGAAAACGGATCGGAATATTTTGAGGAGTGGTTTTCGTGTCGTAATATTACCCTTGATCTGGTAATCACCTCGGTTTCTTGAAGAATGTATTGAGTGATATGAGATGCATTATTCTGAGAGGAGGTGTGTTGTTAGAAAAGGATATTACTTTTGGAACTTCCGATGGATATGAATTCCAATGACTCTCAATGATGAAAAGATTTACCTGCTGATAATAATCATTTGATATCTGGATGAATTTGGTTGCATCGCGTTAAACAAAAATATTGGAAAGAATAATAAATACTTATTCAAAGTAAAAGGAGATTTACCATGAGACTTGAACCCCCTGAAGCTGTATCGGAAGAAAAGATAAAGATAGACATTCATGAAATAGAGGCGATACTACAAGGCCCTGCCATGAAACTCAAGCCCTGGCCTGAGGCGATGGCAAAACTGAAAGACGGACGTGTACTGTATATTCGTGAGGCGCGTACTGAAGATGTCCCGCTTATGCTGAGTTACATGAAGCGCATTATGGAAGTTGATCACGACTATTATGATATTGTTGGCGCCCGCGTTTACGGGGAAATTTTGGGCTGGTATCGCAAGCGCCTTAAGGATCCATTCCAACTTCTTGGCTTGATCGATGGCCAGTGGGCTGGATTCGCCAACGGTCGTTTCTGGGATGAGAATATTGCTATCAGCTTGCACACGATGACATTTGCCCGCGGCGGACGTCTGGGTTGGATCATGTACTACGCCAAGACTTATTATGCCCTCGAGGTGATGGGCGTTCAGGAATGGTGGTCCACTTTTGAGAGCAACAATGGTTGGAAGATGGCCGGAGTTGAAATGGCGCAGCCGCGCAAGAGTTGGCCTGAACATCAACATGAGTTGGGCGGCGCAATGATTTACTATGTGAATCAGAAGTATTGGGCCAAAGTTCTTAGAAATTACCTCCAGTCTGCGCTGGGTACTGAGCTTGTCTTTAATGTCCCCGCTGATGTCAAGAAAGCTAATGAGACCTTCCGTGTGCCCGATGAGGTGACTGTATAGTCGCTTGAGACTGATAATAAGGCTAATGAATAGGAGAATTAACAATGAAAGCTGAACTTCCCGAGAAAGTATCCGTTGATTTTATGGAATTCGATGTCCGCGAACTCGAACCTTTGCTTCAGGCTCCTCCGATGGATATCAAACCCTGGCCCGGCGCGATGGTCGCATTGAAAGATGGCCGCACCCTGTATATCCGCGAAGCCAGACTAGATGAAGCGCCGAAAATGATGGCATACATGGAAAAGGTCATGAAGGTTGAGCGTGACTTTTATGATGTCGTCGGCGCCCGCGTTTATGCAGAAATTGTCGGCTGGTACCGCAAACGCCTGAAGGACCCCTATACCCTGGTCGGTTTAATCGATGGCGTGTGGGCCGGTTTTGCCAATGGCCGTCTGATGAACGAAGATATCAACATCAGTCTCCATACCATGGCTCTTCTCCGCGGCGGCCGTATTGGCGCAGTGATGTACTATGCAAAAGCATATTACGGTTTTGAAATCCTTGGCAATAAGGAATGGTGGGCGACCTATGAAAGCTACAATGGCTGGACGCGCTGGGGACTTGGTATGGCTCAACCCAGCTACCCGTGGCCTGATGTTCAACATGAGTTGGGCGGCGCCCCGGTGTATTATGTGACCAAGAGCTACTGGGATTCAACCGTCAAAGAATATGTGCGCCAGATGACTGGTACGGACCTTAATTTCAATGTCCCCGATGAAATTCGAAAGAAGAACGAGAATATGATCGTACCGGAAGAAGTTCTGGTCTAGTCTTTTCAGTACCGGAACCCTCTCTTTCCCCGGTTTTATTAAACTCAGGAGACTGGTATAAAATCAGGGAAGGGGAGGGTTTCCTTTTTGATACGGTATCATGCGAATCAAATTTTTTGATCAGGGAATTGTTTTATAGCGCAGATAGCGAATCACATTTTCAATTGAACAAAGGATTTGTGATTTGGGATTGGAGAACGATGGTCATCGATTGGACTGTACCAGTAATTATTTTACAATTGATTTTTTTGGAAGGCATCCTGTCTATCGATAATGCAGCTGTTCTGGGCGCTTTGGTAACACCGCTGCCAAATGATCGCCCTGTTGAATGGCCTGCTGCGCTCCGCAAACTTGGTGAAGCGTTGCATCCAGTGTTGGGAAATCAACGAATGGCCGCGCTGCGTGTCGGTTTGTTGGGCGCATATATTGGACGCGGCCTGATGTTGTTTCTGGCGAGTTTTGTTATCCGCAATCCCTGGCTTAAACTGGTTGGCGCTGCCTACTTAATCCGCCTGGCGTTTGAAAACCTGGGCGCTTCGCATGGCGGCGAGGGCGGGGATGAGGAAAATGGGCGTGCGGTTAAGGAAACCGGCTTCTGGATGACTGTGTTAACAGTAGAGATGATGGACCTTGTTTTCAGCCTGGACAATGTTGTGGCTGCTGTATCTTTATCTGATAAATTATGGGTCGTGATGCTGGGTGTGGCAATTGGTATCCTGGCCATGCGCTTTGCAGCAGGCGTCTTCAGTTATCTGGTTGAGCGTGAGCCAATTCTCAAACAGGCTGCCTATATCCTTGTATTGAACATTGGCATCGAATTGTTATTGGAAGATCTCGCTCACATCGAGATATCTGACTGGATGCGGTTTGGCATATCGGCAGCAACGATATTGCTCACCATTGCCTATTCGCATATTCGTTTGCTTCGATATTTTCGCCCCGTCCTGGTCTGGTTTAGCCAGGGTTTCTCGCGGTTGAATGCGCTGATTGATTGGTTGTTAATACCCATCATAGCTGCGATTAAGCTCATCTTTACCGGTTTTAAAATGGCGTTTTCATCAGCCCGGCAACAGCAACCTTAATGCATAATATCATACCGACTTGTATAAAAAATGACCGGGATTTCGGTCATTTTTGTTTATTTAATAATTGGAAATAAGACTTATTGTCAAGATCACGTTAGAGCTTTTTTTCCATCCAGATTACCTGGGTTGAGCCAAAATAATGGGAAGGGAGCCCGGTAACCTTATATCCAAAACGTTTAAAATAATCGGTAGTGTTCAGACGCGCCATGCATCCCAACACTTTATATCCTTGTTCCCGCGCCGCATTTTCAACGGTTTCTATTAAAAACTTGCCAATTCCCTGATGTTGCTTCGACTCGACCACTGCTAAATGTGAAAACCAACCTACTCCTGACTCTTTTTCAAACAGCTTCACAACGCCGACCAGTTCTCCGGTCTGGTCATCAATAGCCATGAAGTGTTGGCTGATCGGTTCGAAGTCGTCTTTTTCGGTGCCCTTGGGTTGCCCCCAGGGTTCCCGCAACACTCGGTACCTTAGAGCATAATAATTTTTAAATTCTTCTCTGGTCTTTGGTGTTTTTATCACAATCATTACCAGCGAACCTCCATTCGTGTAACAAAAGATTGATTCTATTGTTATTCTAATATAATATGCTTATATTGATTTAAATATAAGGGTAATAAGTCACTTTTAAGTAGGTGCTTTTTTTACTTTTCTATAATTATTTTTGAGCCGATTTGAAATTTGTTATGTTTTTCGATATACTAGCGCATAATTTTCTTGTATAAGCAAATCATTGGGGGAATAGAATGTTATTCGTTTGATAAAATGGAGAAAATCTTTGTGAAAACTGATGCAGAAAAAGTTCTTGACGAGCAAGTAGTATCCTGGCATGCAATGGCAATCGATGAGGCTATCGCTCAGGTCAATACCACTCCGCATACGGGATTGGATACTGCAGAAGTAGCCCGGCGACAAAAAATTTACGGATTGAATCAATTGGCTGAAAAACCGCGCCCGTCTTTCTTTCAATTGGTTATCAGTCAATTAAATAGTTTTGTCGTCATTTTGTTAATCGTTGCCTCGGTTATTTCAGCAATTTTAGGAGATTGGGTTGAAGCTGGGGCAATCATGGCAATTGTGGTGATGAATTCGGTGCTGGGTGTAATTCAGGAAAGCCGCGCTGAAGAAGCCCTGGCTGCTCTTAAACGAATGGCAGCGCCCGAAGCTATGGCTTTGCGGAATGGACGGCGGGTGACAGTTCCCGCTGGCGATTTGGTTCCAGGGGATATTATCTTCCTTGAGGCTGGTAATTTTATCCCTGCTGACCTTCGCTTGTTAGAAACAGTCAATTTGCAGATCGATGAAGCTGCGCTGACTGGCGAATCGGTGCCGGTATCTAAAAACGCCTCGCTTGTTTTGGAAAAAGACATCCCCCTGGGAGATCAAAAGAATTTGGCTTTCATGGGAACCACAGTTACCTATGGGCGCGGGCAAGGGGTTGTTGTCAATACGGGTATGCGCACCCAGTTGGGCCTGATTGCCGATATGTTGCAAAGCGTTGAAGCAGAAGAAATTCCTCTGCAAAAGCGTTTGAATCAACTTGGTAAATTGCTGGGCATCGGGACATTAATCATTTGTCTCATCGTATTTATCATCGGTTTTGTACGCCTTCTAAACAATAACGGTGATATCCAGCAAATTGTTGATCTGTTCATGGTAGCGGTAAGCCTGGCTATTGCGGCGGTGCCTGAGGGCTTACCTGCTGTGGTCACTATCAGCCTGGCTTTGGGTATGCGCGAAATGGTGCGCCGCCATGCCCTTATCCGTCGGTTGTCATCAGTAGAAACATTGGGTTCGGCGACCGTTATATGTTCGGATAAGACGGGGACATTAACTCAGAATGAGATGACGGTGACTCGGCTTTGGGTCGAAGGAGAACCCGTTGCGATAACCGGCAGTGGTTATATTCCGCAGGGTGAATTCTTGTTAACTGAAAAAAAGATCGACTTGAAGGATTATCCGGCTGTATTAAGCGTTTTATATGCCGGTGTGTTGAATAATGATTCAAACCTCGATCTTGCTACGGTTGATGATAAGGAAACATATCGGATTGTAGGTGATCCAACAGAAGGCGCGTTTCTGGTGGCGGCGGCCAAAGGGGGCATTGATATTGCCCAATTGAAAGAAATATATCCGCGAAGCGGCGAAATCCCCTTTGATTCAGAACGAAAGCGTATGGTGACGATCCACGAGGTGCGCGATGACTCGGTAATTCGTCTTTCGCCTGTACAGGAAGGCTCTCAAAAAGGCCGTTACGCGGTAATCGTCAAAGGCGCCCCAGATATTGTTCTCAGCCTTTGCACTCATTACCAGACGATGAGCGGCGAGGTAAAAAAACTGGATGAAATGGCGTACCAGCGTGTTTTGAGGGCGAATGATACGCTGACGTATGACGCTTTAAGGGTGCTTGGTCTTGCTTATCGATTCATTCCTGATATGCCGGATGAAGTAAAAATCGATGAAATGGAAAAAGATCTGATTTTTATGGGTCTTGTGGGAATGATCGATCCAGCCAGAGAAGAAGTCGGACCGGCGTTGAACAAAGCTCGCGGAGCTGGCATCCGCACGATCATGATCACCGGTGATTATCCGAATACGGCTCGCGCCATTGCCGAAAGTATTGGTCTGTTATCTCCCGGGCATCAGGTATTGACAGGCAATCAGTTGGATGAAATGGATGATGCTTCGCTGGAGCGCGAAGTAAGAACAACGGATGTTTTTGCCAGAGTCTCTCCGGAACATAAAATGCGTATCGTGGATGCATTGCGCGCCAATGATCAGGTCGTTGCAATGACCGGCGATGGCGTCAATGATGCTCCGGCAATCAAACGGGCAGATATCGGCATATCGATGGGAATCACTGGAACTGATGTTGCTAAAGAAACCGCTGATATGGTCCTGACAGACGATAACTACACTAGCATTGTGGCAGCAATCGAACAAGGTCGAATTATATACAGCAACATTCGGAAATTTGTTTATTATCTGCTTTCCTGCAATATGTCCGAGATCATGATTATATTCATATCCACTCTGATAGGATGGCCTTCGCCGCTTACCGCCATTCAACTTTTGTGGCTAAATCTGGTGACAGATGGCGCTCCGGCGTTGTCGCTTGCTACGGAAAAAGGTGATCCGGATATCATGGATCGCAAACCGCGTCCGCCAAGTGAACCCATTATTAATCGCTTTATGTTAATTGGGATTGTGGTGCAGACGATCGCAATTACTGCAACGACTCTGTTGGCTTATTATATCGGTCTATTCACAGATCCCGAGCACCTTGAATTCGCCGAGACGATGGCGTTTGTAACTTTGAGTTGTTCGGAACTCTTGCGTGCGTTTACTGCAAGGTCTGAATATTATCCCCTCACAAAAATTGGGATTTTCAAGAATCATTGGATGAATTATGCCGTACTGGTTTCGCTCATACTGATTCTGGCGGTGGTTTACATCCCATTCCTGCAGGGCGTTTTTAATACTCAACCTCTTGGTTATCAGCAGTGGCTGCAAATATTGCCTCTATTGATTATTCCATCGGCGGCGGCAGAGCTCACGAAGACAATTTCAATGCGATTTCGCAAAAAACAACAATAATAAATAAAAAAACAGCGAGAGGTGAATATAAACCCTCTCGCTGTTCTTTTAATCAGTCCGTCACTTTGTATCTGGCCCGATAAATGTGTTGGCTTTCAGGGTAGTATCTTTGGGGATGACCACGATCCCATCGCGTACGACCCAATCATCTCTGTCAATATCTGTTCCCTCCGGGAATGGGCGAATAACAACATTAGGACCCAATCGGGCGTTTTTATCAATGATGGCGCCTTCGATCTGGCAGTTTTCTCCGATCCCAAATGGTATCCCGGTAACTTTCAGGCTTTCGGGTGTGTCATAATAATCGGCGCCCATCAAGATTGTATCTTTAATTCTGGAGCCGCGTGAAATTTGAGTACGTAAGCCTACAATTGAATGAATGATCTCTGCTTTGCTGATTCGGCATCCTTCAGCCAATAGAACGTTTTGTAAACAACTGGCGTCGATAACTGATCCGGGCAGATAGCGTTTATCAGTATATATGGGACGATCTGGATCATAGAAATTGAATATAGCATTAGGTAAGGTCATAGCCAGATTGGTTTCGTAGAATGATCGGATTGTCCCAATATCCACCCAGTAGCCATCGAAATCAAAACCATATACTTTATGGCTGTGAATTGCATTGGGGATGACATCTTTCCCGAAATCGT
>CAZDAW010000087.1:0-15348 GCA_964503685.1 uncultured Anaerolineaceae bacterium
ATTAACCCAACTGGGTGGGGTTGATTCATCTTGATCAACGCAGCGCTAACAAACTGAATTAAAACACCCGTTTCGATTTTTATTCGTTGAATTCAGTCAGATGAAAGGATTTTAGAGATACTATGAGCAATGTGGTTTCACCTTATACAAAAATGCGATTCCGTCATTCACTTCAGGCAAATCTGCTGATTATTTTGATCTTGATTGCATTTGTGCCATTGGCTGGTATGCAGATCTATTCCACCATTCAGTCGATTAACCTGACAATCGGTGAAGCTGAGCGCGGCTTTTCCAATGTGTCGGCTAACGAAACAGAATTTATCCTCAGTTGGACTGAGGAGCGCATGAAGGATGTTAAAACTCTGGCAGCCATGAAAGAAATTCAGACATTTGATATGGAAAATGGCCAGAAAATTCTGGAAGATTATAAGGCTGATTGGGGAATCTACGAAACACTGGTTACGTTTAATACGGAAGGAAAGACAGTATTAAATACCGATCATAAAGTCATCGATGCCTCAACGCGCCAGTATTTCATAGACGCGTTGGCCGGAAAAGAAACGATCTCCGATCCATTGATATCAAAAGGAACGGGCAACGTGGTAATTTTCTTCGCTGTTCCGTTAATCTCCTCAGGAAAGACAGTGGGAGTCATGGCAGGAAATGTCACCTTTAATGATATCGGAAAAGTTTTAAACAAGATGGATTTGGGAAAAACCGGCGAAGCTTATCTGGTTAACAAAGAAGGATTGCTGGTCACGCCTTTAAAGTATGAAGATTACCTGAAATCGACCGGAGCGATTACCGGAGAAGCTCTGCTGCAATATAAAGTCGATACTTTTGCCACCCGGCAAATTCTGGCCGGCAATTCAGGTGTTGGGCGTTATATCAATTATCGTGGCGTTCCTGTTGTGGGAACTTACACCTGGATTCCATCCATTAGGTTAGGTTTAATCGTAGAACAAGATGAGGAAGAACTGTTTGCAGAGGTAAACAGGAATATAGTTATAGCCATTCTTATCATTGCGGCTGTTATTCTGGTTATGGGTGTAATCATTTTCCTGGTTAGTCGCTCGATCGTTAAGCCCATTAGGCGAATGGCTGAACTGGCTGATGAATTGGCCAAGGGCAACACTGATATTCAAGTGGAAAAAGGGCGCAAAGATGAACTGGGGATACTGGCCGATTCATTCCAGCGTATTATTACAGCAGAGTCGCAGATGGCTGAGGGAGCGCAGCGCATTGCAATGGGTAATTTAATGGTCGATTTCCAACCCCGTTCAGATAAGGATGTTTTGGGGGTGGCATTATCCCGAATGACTTTCCAGTTGCGAGAGTTGATGATGCATTTCTCAGAGAACGCTTGCGATCTCAAGTCGGCTTCCGAAAAACTGGCAGCTTCTTCTCAACAATCCGGTCAGGCAGCCGGACAGATCGCTGAAACGATGCAGCAGATTGCCAGGGGTATAGCCCAGCAATCAGAATCAGTTACGCGGGCGGCGACTATCATTGAGCAAATCAGTCAAACGATCAATGGCGTGGCTAAGGGCGCCCAGGATCAGTCTGAGGCGGTTTCCCGGACATCGGAGATTACTGCTCAATTATCCGCGATGATCCAGGAAGTGGCGACCAGTGCAAATAAACAGGCCGAGGAATCTGCCAACGCGGTGGTTGTTACCCAAAGCAGCAGCGAGACAGTTGAAGGGACTATCCAGGGCATGCAGCGGATTCAGGCCACAGTGGATTTGACTGCCCAGAAAGTACAGGAAATGGGTAAACGATCCGATCAGGTCGGGATCATTGTGGAGACGATCGACGATATTGCTTCGCAAACCAACCTGCTGGCGTTGAACGCGGCTATTGAGGCGGCTCGGGCAGGCGAGCACGGTAAGGGCTTTGCAGTGGTGGCTGATGAAGTGCGTAAGCTGGCCGAGAAATCAGCCAATGCGACCAAGGAGATTACCGAATTAGTGAGGAGTATCCAGGCGACTGTGTCAGAAACTGTGCTGGCGATGAAAGAGAGCGCTAATGAGGTACAAAATGGCGTGGCGCTGGCCAATCAGTCTGGACAGGCTTTAGCTGGTCTTCTGGAAACGTCGATTGGAGCGCAGAAGTCTGGAGAAATGATTGCTGCGGCGGCGGTAAAGATGTCCAACCTGGCTGACCGTCTGATATCGGCGATGGACGCCGTTGCTGCTGTGGTGGAAGAGAATACTGCCGCGACCGAAGAAATGGCCGCCGGATCGAGTGAAATGACTATTGCGATTGAGAACATTGCGAGCGTCAGTGAAGAAAACAGCGCGGCAAGTGAAGAAGTGAGCGCCTCTGCCGAAGAGATGAGCGCCCAGGTGCAGGAAGTGACGGATATGGCCCAGTCGCTTGATGATATGGCGCAGACACTGCAAAGGTTGGTGTCGATATTCAAGCTGGGCGAACATTCGGAGACAGAAGCATCTGATTTTTAGTAAAGGATGTTGAGAGATTACAGTTGATAAACACTCATTCGGCATTTGCCTGGTAAAGCCTATTTATAAAAAGAGTAAGGGCGGGTTCGAAACTCGCCCTTGCTCTTTTTATATTTCAGTTATCGGAAATGCTGCCTCTGCGCCTGTTGCTGTTTATTGCCCTGGGTAGGTTTCGGCGAGAACCTTGTTGATCATCACATCAGTGAACTGGCCGATATTCTCGCCGCTCAACCCGTGGCCGCCTTCCAGCCAGATCAACTCCTTCTTTGGAGCCTTCAGAATGGCGAAATAATCTTCGACCAGCGACGACATTGCGTTCACGTCATCGCGCCCGACAAAGAAATAAACCGGAACTTCCAATTTAGTCGCCTGTACGGCGAAATCGAGCTCTGCCAGTTGTGGGTAAACCGCCTGGAAGGAATCCACAAGGCCGCGGGTATGGTTGATCTTATCGATATACCCGTACTCCGGGGCGATGAATGGGACGATTGGTACGATCAATGTATAACGCGGCGAGTTCATATAATCGTTCAATACATCCAAATAACCCACGTATTTTCCCAGCATATCCGCGCTGGTGTAGGGCGGGGGCCCGTTGCGCTGCAGGGTTTCAAGGGTCTTTGTATCGCCCTTTTCTTGCAGGTATTTCAGAGCAAATTCATAACCCATTATATCGTTCTGAGTGGTGTTGACCATCTGCCCGTTGCCGATGTAGGCGTAGTACAGATCGGGATACTGCTGCACCAGCCAGATTCCCAGGATGCTCGTCCATGAAACGCCATAGACGTAGATCTTCTCCTGCTTGAAGCGCTGGCGCAGGTACAGGGTCAGTTCGTGCGCGTCGTCGATGAAACGTTGAGGGGTGAGGTCTGAAATCGGCGCGGCATTGTAGGATTTTCCGGTTCCGGGTTCGTCCCAACTCACAACGACAAAATCTTTTTCGAGGGGTTCAAAGAGCGACCGGGTGGCGAATCCGCCCCCGCCCGGGCCGCCCATGCCCAGGTTTAACAGGATTGGTTTATTAATGTCGTGCCCGCGAATCGTTATCCACTGCGCGCTTCCATTCAGTGTGACTTTTTCCAGGGCGGCGATGGAATTGGGGACTGGTTCGCCGTTATCCCCCAGGATGGGCGGCGTGGCGGCAAAGGCCTGCGAAGCGATGACGGCCAGAATGCTGACGACCAATAAGCCGGCCAGACTGACCGGAATGCCTTTCTGCGCCGGTTTCAGACGGAACAACAGGATGATCATCGCGACGTCGAGGACGGCCAGCAGGATGCAGGCCCAACCGGGGATGGCAGTCGTAATACCTGACAGGATAACCGGTAAACATAAGACGATGATGACAATGGCTGCCAGAATCCAGCCCAGTACGGATGCAAGAAGTCGCAGAAAACCGGGCTTTTGTTTTGAAACACGATTTGATTTTTTATCGTTCATTTTCCCTCCAGTTTATTTTGATGATACATTTTTAATAGGAATATTTTCGCATCTAATCATTGGTAAAGTATTTCAGGCTCAAATTATCCGGCTGTTCGCGCCTTGCGAATGGCCGAACAGCAGAGTCTGGTTTGGGCGTCTGCCCGGTTTTCTTACGATTGCGGCTGGTCGAGGGTGAAATAAAATTTTGTCCCCTGACCGATTGCGCTTTCCACCCAGATATCCCCGCCGTGACGCTTGATGATGCGCTTCACAGTTGCCAGGCCGATGCCGGTGCCTTCATATTCCTCGTCCGGGTGCAGGCGTTGGAACACGCCGAAAATATGGCCGACGTACTGCATGTCGAAACCAATTCCGTTATCGAACACATGATAAACGGTCTGTTCGTTTTTGCCCGGCTGCGCTCCCACTTCGATTAGGATCTTGTTATTTTTGCTGGCGTATTTGAGGGCATTGTCGATCAGGTTGTAATAAACCTGGCGCAGCAGGATCGGGTCGGCGTCGCAGGGCGGCATTTCCTGAATCGTGATCTGTGGATTCTTCCCCCGGTAGTCGCCGCTGATCAGGTCATCCACCACAGCCTGAACGATTTCATGCGGCTGAATGCGCCTGAGGGTGAGCGGCTGGCGGATCAGGCGGGAAAAATTCAACAGGTCGTCGATCAGATCGGCCATGCGATGGGCGCTTTCAACGATGCGATTTAAGTGCAGCAAGCCTTCTTCTGACAACTGGTCGGCATGTTCTTCAATCAGGATTCGCGAAAAACCTTCGATTCTGCGCAGGGGGGCGCGCAGGTCGTGTGATATGCTGTACGAGAAGCTCTCCAGTTCGTGATAAGCCTCATCCAATTTGGCAGTGCGTTCAGTGACCAGTTCTTCGAGGTGCTCGCGGTATCTGGCGAGTTCGTCTTCAATCTGTTTACGTTGGGTGATATCGCGCACGGCGCTGACGTACCCGGCCGGCTGTCCTTTTGAATCCCGGTAAATGGCTCCATTCGCTTCTATGAAAAATTCGCCGCCGTCGATTCGTTTACCCCTGCAGCTCAGAAACGTATCGCAACTGCCCGAAAGAATTTTTTTATAATATTCATGCACAATTGTTAGATCATCCGCAAAAAGAAATTGTCTGGCGGGTTTTCCAATCATTTGCTCTTTACTGACAACGTGGAATAATTGGGCCAATGCGTCATTCATATCCAGGATGGCGCCTGAAAGATCGGTAAAGAGGATGCCATCCGTGACCGTTTCGAAAACAGCGCGGTTGGTTTTGGCGTGGGAGCGCACCTGGTCTATGGAGCGCCGATACTGGCTTTTTAAAAACCATACCCCCAACGAAATGGCTGTCAGGGCGGCAATAACAATGCTCACCCGGTTGATGAACATGGTGCCGGCGCTGCGCGTTGTGGTCAGGTAACCCAGGTTATGCGCCAGCCCGAATCCTAAATAAGAGGTGAGGCTGATGGCCAGGACGATCATTTGCGCCTGCGTATTCAGCGTAATTGCCGCCACGACGATTGCCAGAGCATAGAGCAGCATGGCCGGCGCGTCGATTCCGCCGATGTAGTTGCCGTAAATTCCGGCAATCAATAGAATCGAGCAGGGAGCGGCGCCTCCCAGCCAGTAATGGCCGCGGTGGGTCATCACCCAGGCGAAAATGGTCAGGGCGGTGAGCAACCCCAGAATAAAGACGGTATCCAGTGGAATAATGTGTGATAAATAAAGGACGCCGGCCAGAACATGAAAAGGAATGGTGATCAGGCCGATAAAGGTCAGGATGGTTTTGATGATATATTCCCGACTGGCGTCGTCCTCTTGCTGGGCGCGCGGCGCGGTCAGTTTATGCCATAATGCGAGTACATTCCCCCTTTTTTTTGTTCCAACTGGGATTTTGCTGCTGGATGCGGCCATTTATCAATTCCCGTAACAGTAAATATTTAACTCAAGTTGCTACCTTAACAACAATCTCTGCGTTTGTCACTGTGAGAAGAGCGCTTTTTGCCCGACGAAGCAGTCTCAACGTCAAAAATCCGATATCGCCACGCCTCGCCGACATCCAGGTGGAAACTTGGATTATTTATAACTATAGCATAATTCAAATGGATACAAGAATGAATAAATTGTAAATAATGGGCAGAAATCTTTTTCGCTGATACCCTCTCACACCTTGCAAATCTGGGGTAAAATGGGCGAAATCTGAAAATGGAGCAGGATACGATGGCAAAGAACAAGGCGCGTTATCGGGGCAAGAAGAAAACGACAACGAAGAAGACTTTTCCGGTGTGGGGCTGGATTGCGCTGGCGGCTGTGGCTGTGGTTGTGGTTGTGATCGGGGTGTTCGTCATACAGGGCTCGAAACCGACCGCTGCGGTCGCTCTTTCTGCTTCAGAACCGACCAGCACGGACGCTCTTCCTGCTTCAGAACCAACCAGCACGGTTGATTTTCCATCTCAAATCACGGCAGCCCAGGCCGCCGAAAAGCGCGATCAGGGCGCTTTCATTCTGGATGTGCGTGAGCCGGATGAGTGGGCGCAAATGCATATCCCTGACGCCGCGCTCATACCCCTGGGTGAATTGCCTGACCGATTGAATGAAATCCCGAAGGATAAGGAAATTGTGGTAGTGTGTCGCAGCGGAAATCGCAGCGCACGGGGCAGGGATATCCTGCTGAACGCCGGCTTCACCAACGTAACCAGCATGACCGGCGGTATGACCCAATGGCAGGCGCAGGGATTCCCTGTTGCTACCGGGGAGTAGGTGGAGTAATTGTTGAGTACGAAAAGGCCTGTTCAGACGCGTCGCTTCTTACCTCTTCTTCCCCTGCGATTTACGCCCGTGCGAGCGAGGTGGGTTGAAGGCCTGAAATAATTTTTGGGTAAGTGGCATGTAAACTGGGCTGCTCTTTATTAGCTGGGTAGCCCTTTTTCTCCTTCTATGTTTTAAAAAATTAATTCGTTTATAATCTGTTTTGTAATAAAACCCTTTAAAACATTTCCCAAATTATCCCGTGGATTCTGTTTTTTACAACCGGGAAAAAGCAGTGAAATTATCCAAATTGTAGAGGGATGGTAAATCATGGCTCGTAATCGTCACAAGAAAACTCATGCTAATCCCATATTATCCACACCCCAATATCAGGAAAATAAACTTCGCCAGCCGCTCGATCTATCGAAAACCGGATTATTGAAGGGGGTGTGGATTATCTGGAGGAAAATTTCATTCGCATTTTGACCGAATCGGCGGAGCTTGCCAGGGAACCGGAGTTTCGTGATTTATTTTTCGACGGTGAGAAGGCAATGCAGGTTACCGAGCGATGGATGAAGCGGTTTGAGAAACGCCTGAATGCTGCCGAAAAGAAAGGCCAGGATGAATATCAGCAGGCCTATGATGATATGCGGATCAAGGTCATCGATGAACTGGCTACCCCGGCATTCCGAAAGATTATCGATGAACGGCTCGCTGCGCTGACCAACCGGCTGGCGGCGACCAACGATCTCAAATATCTCGAAATTGCCCTGTTACTTAAACCTATATTGAAGATGAAGAAAATTCCCCTGGGTATAAACGGGTTGATTCTTGAAATCTACCATCATACGATGGAACAGGCCATGCAAGAGTATGAGGAAGATAACGAGATTTTTGATATTTTGGCAGAGGCATTCGATGAAGCAGGGTTAGATATGGAAGAGATAATCGATTCGCCTGAAAAAATCGAAGAATTTGGGGCAAAATTGCTTAACAAAAATCCGGACCTGCGCCGAAAGATCGAAGCAAAGATGGGGAGCATAACTGAAGCGTTTAAGGATGAGCTGTTCAAAGGCAATATCGAACTGGATTTATTTACTGAAGAAGAACTTCTCCTGCCTTTCCAGCGTTATCAGAAAGAATTTGAGGCGTTGAATAGTGCAGAGTTGGATAAAGAGAAAGAAGCAAGCCGTATAATAAAATTGATTCAGCCAACGATCGACGTCATTATGACGCCCGAACGCTATAAACGTTTACGCCAGGATATCGAATCGACAATAAATATCTGGATGAAAAGGCGTTATAAATGGGCGTCTGCTCTCCAGTTTGAAATGGGGTATCTGGAAGAAGAAAAATACGCGCCCGGTCTTTTCATAACGACGGTTTTTTGGGGTCAATTATGTCGAAAGGGCAAATTATTGAATTTTACTTTTGAATCCGGGAAAAGGAAGAATTGAGCGAAGCCGGGTCGCTTGTAAAGTTTATATATTATTTATCCCGCTCCAGGTCTTTAACACGCTGGATGAGCAAGTTTTGGGAATGCACGCCGAATTTGCGGTAGATGTTTTTGACGTGGGTTTTGGCGGTGTTGATGGAAATCATCAAGAGTTCGGCGATCTCTTTGGCGGTTTTACTCTGCAACAGGAGTTTTAAGACCTCGCTTTCCCGGCTGCTTAAAGGCTCCTGCATCGGCAGCAGGGAAGTCACCCTGGGTTCAATTTCAAGCGGTAGATGCGCGCCTTCGGCGCATTCCACTTCCATTTTACGGAGCAGTTTGTCAAGATAGGCAGCTATAACGGGGTTTTCTTTCCGTATTCTGCCGGCCGCCGGCGAGCGGTCGAATTCACACAGCAGGTCTTTCATCAGGTCGCCTTCGTTGCTGAACATACGGATAAATCCTTCCTTATATCCGCTGTTCAACGCTTCATTGATGGTTTGCAGGGCAGTTTCGATTTGCCGGTTTCCGTATTGCGCCAGGGCCAGCAGGATTTTTGCTTCCAGCTTGCGGACGTTCCATTCGGTCGGTTTGAGTTCCGCCGTCAGGCGGTTCAATTCATCGGCTGCTGCGGCGTATTCCTGGCGGCCGAGCAGAATGCGGGCGTGGGCGAGTTTGCCGGGGATGGATTTGAACGTTTCGGCGTTGAGGTAATCATCTTCTTCTTCAAACCAGTCGCGTATACCCTCCAGACGCGCCACGGTCCGCAAGAATCTGACTCTGACGTCGATGATTTCGAGAGGGGGCGGATACCCGTTGCTGATCAATTCGCGGTAACTGGCTTCAGCCAGTTCAAAGTAATGAGCGGCTGCTTCGATTTCAGCTTTGGACAGGAAATAATTGACGAGGTACAGGCAGCGTGAAATATGGCTGATCCAGGCTGATTCGCTGGCGATCGTTTTCCCAAAATTAGCGATGACATCTTTGGCCAGTTCGTCGGCGTCTTTAAAATCCTGTTCCAGGGCAATTTCGAGCAATCCGGATTGGGCGAGGGTGATCGTGGCGCTCTCCAGTTTGTATTTGGTGGCAAAATTGAAGGCGTGCATAAATTCTTTGATGGCTTCGGTCAGGCGTCCCTGGTTCTTCAGAACGAAGGCTATGGCGGAGGTTGAATGAAGATGCCCGTAGAGGAAATTATTTTTTGACCCCAACTGGCGGCCCAACTCGTACATCTCGATCGCCCGGCTGAGCTCGCCCAGCAACTCGTGGCCGATGCCGATGGCATGCACGAGCATTGCGTAAAGGTAGTTGCTGTCTTTCGATTTGTCGCTGATCAGCCTGACGCCCTGCGCCGTGCCCTGGCGGGAATCGCCGGCTATGCACTCGACGGCCGCCCGGATGGCGCTGATTTCCCAGGTCAGTTTTTTAATTTCGGCGGGGTCCTGGCGCCGGGCGGTTTCGTTGCTGATGATCGCTTCCGTTTTTTGCAAAATAGACTCCACCATCTCGTACTGCGATTGGAGAAAACAGGCAGCGGCGTTGTAAATCCCCAGGCTCGGACGCAGTTCAAGCAGGTGGTCGGGAATGGCGTTGATCCAGTGGATCAGGCGGCTGAGGTCGAAATTGTTGATCGCTTTTAAGGCCAGCGAGTCGATGAGTTCGGCTGCTTTCTCCATCTGGTTCATTGTCAGGGTATGCACCACCGCCTTGTCGGGATAACCGTTTGCCATATACCAGTCCACCGCTTTGCTGTGCAGGTTCTGTATTTCAGCGGGGTAGGTTTTTTCCAGTTGACGTTTCAGGGCGCTGGAAAACAGGGGATGCCAGCGGTACCAGGAACCTTTTTTATCCAGAGGGGTGATGAACAGATTGGCGGCATGGATCCGATCGATGACGGCCTGGCTGTTACTGACGCCCATCAGTGAGTTGCACAGATCGGCGCAAAACTCGGACAGGATCGAAGTCTTGATCAAAAATTCCCGGGTTTGAGCGTCCTGCTGTGAGATCACCTCTTCAGAAAAGAAATCGGGGAATTCGTCGCTGTCTTCGAGCCGGGAAAGGATATCCGCGCTGTGGGGGAAATGATTGGAAATGACGATGGCGGCAAGTTGAAGCCCGGCGACCCAGCCCTGAGTTGCTTTGTAAATTTCGTTGATGAAGCGCGGCGTCTTTTCCAGGTTGGCAACGTCCGTCAGATATTTTCTGGTTTCATCCAGAGTAAAGGTGAGTTCAGCGATATCCAGTTCGGTCAGCCTGCCCTGCATGCGCAGCCGCATAAGGGGCAGCGGGGGTTTGACGCGGCCGGCCACAACAAGGTGAATGTTGCGCGGCTGGTTTTCGATGAAGTAGGCAAGGCTTTTATGGACCTGATCGTTCGTGATGACGTGATAATCGTCGAGAATCAGGTTGATTGAATAGGGCAGGCTGCCGATTTCATTGATCAATGGGATCAGACGGGTGAAATCGAGCGGGTCGTATCCATGCTGGGTCAATCTTGCCGGGTCGAATTCGAGTTGTGGGATAGCCTTATTGAGCGCCGAAATGATATACGTCCAGAACCTGAAAGAGGAATTATCAAATATATCGAGTGTGACCCAGGCGAAGCGATTTTCAGGTGATGCAGAAAAGGATAGCCATTCGCCCAGCAGAGTCGTTTTGCCATAGCCGGCGGGCGCGATGATGACGGTGAATTGCCGTTCTGTCTTGTTTTGCAGCAAGCCGGTCAATGCGTCGCGGCGAACAATGCGCTGCGCCAAATTGGGCAGCTCAAGTTTTGTGTGCAGCAGGGGTTCATTGATGGGTGGATTGATATTTGTGACCATTGCGCTGATCTTTAATCAAGTCATACCGACAAAAAAGTTATATTTCAGTTGTGAGTATAAATAAAAAGTTAACCCACGCGATCACCCTGTAATCACCCTGAAGTGCGATTTGTATCAAAATGCGATTTCATTATACTTGAAAATACAGGATTTTGTTTCGAGAAATGCCTTCTTCTGATTCGCGTCTGTTGAGATGGTCAGGAGGAGGAATTTTGATGAACAATCCGGTTAGGCGATATTCTGCAAGTCAATTTTTTTTCAAAGGAGAATAAAATGACTAAAGAAGAGAAGGAAGCAAAAATCAGCCGTAGAGATTTTCTAAAGGGGGCAGCTGTTGGCGCAACCGCCGTCGCCGGCAGCGTGGTTATTTCTTCTTGCGCGCCAAAGGTGGCAGAAACACCTGCGCCTGCTGTCGAATCAGAGGCGCCGGCAGCGGCCGCTCCGGCCGGAGCGCCAGCGGCGCCGTCTTGCGGGCCTTCGTTCCTCACGCCGCCTGCCCCAATTGCCGCCGCCGATATTAAAAGCACGGTGGACGGGGAGATTGTTGTGGTGGGCGCCGGCGTGTGCGGCTTGATGGCCGCCTATACTGCCGCTAAGGCAGGCGCCAAGACCATCATCATCGAAAAGTCTGAAACCTTCAACGCCCGCGGCGGGCATAATGCTGCCCTGCGCAGCAAGATACAGCTCGCTGAAGGCCTGGATTACGATCCCAAGAAGGTGGTTCGAGAACTTACCAAATGGGCCAGCAACCAGGTGGATGTCGGTCAGTTGATGCTTTGGGCGGAGAATTGCAGTCCGATTATGGACGAGTTAATTGATATGGCTGCCGAGAATAATATCGAAGTGATGCGCTGGGGGAACGATGTACCCAACCAGTACTATCCTGAATACAAGACGGTGCACATGTTCGGCGGTATGGATCAGAAGATCCTGGCTGGAATGCTCGAAGGAGCTGCCAAGAAAGCCGGGGCAGACTTCCACTACAGCACCCCGGCTGCGCAACTGGTTAAGGATGATTCGGGGCGTGTGACGGGCGTAATCGCCAAGGGCCCCGATGGCGCTTATGTTCAATTCAACGCCGCCAAGGCAGTCATCCTGTGCACCGGAGATTACGGCAATGATCCCGAAATGGTTTCATATTACTGTCCTAAGGCTGCCATTGTGGACGTGAATGTTTATACGCCCCCGGTCAACACCGGCGACGGCCAGAAAATGGGAATGTGGATCGGGGCCGCCATGCAGCCTGAGATGCCGCATACCCCCATGGTTCATAACCTGGGCGCAGCGCCTTTCTCCGGCAATCCTTTCCTGCGCGTCAATATCGAAGGCCTGCGTTATGAGAATGAAGATGTTCCCATTCCTTCGATGGCAAATTCCGCCCAGCTCCAGCCGGGCCATAAGACTTGGACGATCTATGATGCGAGCTTCGAAGAAGACCTGCCCAAGATGGGCGTCAGCTTCTCCAGGACGAACGCCGTAACCGATAACACCAAGAAGAGCATGGATGCCGCCCTCGATAGTGGGTCGCTCATCAAAGCCGATACGCTGGACGAACTCGCCGAAAAAATGGGCGTACCGGTCGATGCTTTTAAGGCCACTGTTGCCCGCTATAATGAACTGGCAGCCAAAGGCAGCGATGATGATTTCGGCAAGGATGCGGCGATGATGACAGCCATCGATACGGCGCCGTTCTATGCCGCCTATAACTCGCTCGCTTTGCTGATTGCCCTGGGCGGTCTTGATGTCAATCACAAGTTCCAGGTTCTCGACAAAGATCATAAGGTCATTCCGGGACTGTATGCGGCCGGCAATTGCGCGGGCAACTTCTTTGCCAACGATTATCCGGTAATCGTTCCAGGAATGAGCCACAGCCGCGCCTGGACGACCGGAAGACTGGCCGCCGCGAACGCATTGGAATAAGTCTTTTCTGAATTTTTTATAGCCACAATGATTACTGGGTAGTATAATTGTTTACTAGTGAATGGTACTACCCAGTAATCTCTATTGGCGAGAAAGGTTTTTTATTTTATGGAAGAAACAACACAAAATAAAGTTCAAGAGACTCCGGAAGTCAAAGAAGAAGTTAAAAAAAACCGCAAAAAGTCAGCCTGGCCCATTATTGGAATTATTGTCCTGGTGCTTGTGGTGATTGGCGGAGCAGCCGGGGGGTATATGATTCACCTTTCCAATACCAGCCCGCAATTCTGCGCCACCTGCCACATTATGGAACCGAATGTGACCTCGTATCTGACCAGCAACGATCTGGATAATGTGCATTATCAGGCCGGGGTGGCGTGCAAGGAATGCCATGATTATCCACTGGATGCTGAGATTACCAGTGGTGTGAAATATCTGATCGGGGATTACACGGTGGATGAAGAGGGCAAGCTGCTGCCGGTTACCTACGACAATGATATCTGTCTGAAGTGTCATATCAGTTACGAGCATGTGGCGGCGTCCACAGATTTTCTCGCCCGGAATCCACACGACAGCCACAACGGTCAATTGCCCTGCAAGACCTGCCATGTTTCGCACGGCGACCAGATCGATTATTGCTCTCAGTGCCACGACAACGGTTTTCAGCGGCTGGTGGGTGAAGAGATCAAGGATCGCGGCACCATCCCATAAATCGCTGGCAGGCTTTCGATGATTAAATAAAAAATCCCCATTTGGGGATTTTTTTTATTTAATTTCTTCCGATGCGGGGGAAGTTTCAGCGGAGGGTGAATCGGATACCTCTTTTGATTTTTCTTTTTCTTCTTCTTCTTTCAATTCTTTTTGCATTTCTTTGTCGGCCTCTTTGATTGGCTCTTCAACTTCCTTGATCAATTCGGTCATCGAAGCGGCCAGTGTGCTTTGTATGCCTTTGGAATGCTGATTGAGGTCACGGATGGTTTCGTCCAATTGGGCTTCCTTAGCGATCATTTTGGGCAGTTCGCTTAATTCGTTGCGCGTAGCCCAAACCTCCTGCCAATAAGGCGATTTGGAAACCTTGCGGATAAACGCGCCGATCTCTCTGGCGGTTTTCACCATGTTACCTGGCCCAAAAATTATCAGGGCAAGGATGAGGATCAGGAATATTTCTCCTATTCCGAGGTTCAGGAAGTTCATACAGTCAATTCAGCCGGAAATGAGATGAGCAACTGGTTATTCTTTTTCTTTCTTGGCTTCGTCTTTATTGTTGTCTTTATCTTCGTCGCCTTTTAACCCCTCGCGGAACGAACGGATGGCGCTGCCGATTTCGCCGCTGATCTTTGAAACCCGGCCAACGCCAAAAATGAGGACGACAATGACGAGGATGATGATGAGTTCGGGGACGCCTAGTCTGAATGGCATAATTATTTCTCCAATTTTAATTTGCTTATTTTTATCCTGGTTGCTGTGTGCGTGTTGGATGGCAGCAACTTGAGTTATTTTACTACATTATGCGCCAAATTGGTTTTTCTAATGAATCAACTCGTAAATTTTCTGGCCGATTTTTGCCGGCCAGATTGAGACCGTTTTCCACAGGTTCATAAAGAACTGCCTGACGACGCCGATCACACTCTGGGCGGTATCTGGCAGGTAAAAGTAAACTGCGACCAGAGCGAGAACCAGCAGGATGACGGCGATCAGGATGATGATCCTGCCCCGCCTGGATAAGGGCTTCCTGATTTTCTCCTTTCGCTCGCGCCGGGCAACTGCCGCAAAGATAATGCTCAACAGGTATAGGGCAAATAATGGGAGCATCATCAAGCCCATGTTGACCGGGTCGGCGGTGGGGGTGATGAGGGCCGCCATGACCGCTGACGCCAGAATGGCGACGCGCCATTGCTTGATCAGGATTTTAGCCGAGATGATTTTGAGGCGGGCAAGGACATACATCACGACGGGGATTTCGAAACTGACCCCGACCCAGAACATCAAATTGGTGATGAAGGAGAAGTAATTGTTGGGGCGCGGGTTGGTGGTGATGCCCATGAAGTTGAGCAGGAAGGGCAGGGCGGTGGGCAGCATGAAAAAGTAGGCGAACGCCACGCCGCCGGCGAAGAAGAAGGTCACCGAGGGGATGACCATCCAGATCCATTTTTTTTCATCCGGGTTCAGGCCGGGCATGACGAAGGCGAGGATCTCATAGAGGATGATGGGCAGCGCCAGAATCACCCCGCTGAGGAGCGAGATCTTCATGAATGACGAAATGTTTTCGGTCACGTCGATGGCTGACAGGACGCTCAACCCGCCGATCGGTTTTGCCAGAAAGTCGGCCAGTTGCTGGCAGAAGGCAAAACTGGCCATTGTTGTCACTGCCAGGGCAATGACGCTGACGAGCAGGCGCTGGCGTAATTCGGTGATGTGCGACAGGATGGATTCTTTGGGTAAATTGTCTTCCATAGGGTTATGCTTTATTCTGTAAAGGTGTGCACTATTGTATCAGCATGTCACGCGTTGGACAAGGAGAGCGTGTG
>CAZDAW010000088.1:0-6093 GCA_964503685.1 uncultured Anaerolineaceae bacterium
CCTACAGAAACTTTAACGCATTGCCTTTCACACCCGGAGAGCAAATGCCTAATCTACTTCAAACCTTTCTCGTTGAAAAAGGAAGCATACTTCTTGTCAACAACCTTGATGTGATTTTTCAACCAATCACTTAAGAAATTCATTACCTCCAATGAAAGACTCAACTTTCCAGATTCCAGACCACTTCTAAATTCAGTTACCTTTTTCACAAAATCAGCATGCTCTCGCTTATGAGCGAGGGTATCTGAATAACCGAATAAATCGAAATATTTCTCTTCAGTTTTAAAGTGTAAGTCGGCATAATCAACCAACCCATTGATTGTTTTTCCAATGACAACCTTGCCCCTTCCCTGGCGCATGGCATCATAGAGTTCGTTGATCATTTCCAGGAGCCTCTGATGCTGCTTATCAATCTCAGCCACATTGACGCTAAAACTTTCGTCCCATTGAATAATTGACATTGTGCGTTGTCCTTTCTGAGGTTAGAGGTAAAATTCATCCCGCCTTTTTCAATATCAGCAGTAAAAGAGTCGGCGGGGTTAACTATCCCAATTATCGCGCCATTTCTGGCGAAATACTGGGTTATCCAGAAGCGCTCCGGAACGTCCTCCAGCCAATTTCCCGCTTTATTCTCTCTTGTGTTCAATATCCACTGCGCCACGCGTACTAAAATCGCACGGACCAATCATCAATATCCTGCATTCGATAAAGAACACAGAATGATAAAAAAGAACCTGAAGTCATTAACAGTTTACTGATCGGGAAGTGCAAAAAACATATAATGTTCGAATGACTTAAAATCCCCTCGCCAATTTATATTATTTTACCCATTTCCGTTGACCCAATGTTTTCTCCATCAAAGTGCGCGGGCGATGATCAATTTTACTAAGAGCGGCAAAGGCCGCATGATGCACCTTTTCGTTATTTGCCTGCAAGCTCTCGATAAGGGGACCTATTGCCCGGCTATCCCCAAGCGCGCCCAGGGCCTCGATGACAGGAATCGCCGGTTCTTTTTGCAACACCCGAATCAACGGTTCGACTGCTCGCCGGTCGCCGATCTCGCCCAGTAAACTTGCCGCGTTGAGCCGGTAATAATGGGATATCTTTTCACTTTCGAGCACCTGTATGAGAGGTTCGACAGCCTGTTTTCCCAAATCGATTATTTTCTGATGGTCATTGCAAGCCAACCAGCACCAGATTCCAGTCTCCACATCAGGCGCCTGCCAGCCTATCTTATTCAGCGAACTGGCAGCAATTTGCCACACCTCTTCTCGAACTTCCATGTTTTCCTTCAACGCCTGCTCAAGGGCCTTAATCGCCTGGTCGCCATCGATTTTCCCCAACATCTCTGCTGCAAGACAGGCTATTTCCGGCAATTCGGATTTGAGCGCGGCGCTGAGCGGCTCAACCGCTCCTGGATCTTTGATTTGCGTCAATGCCGAGTGGACATAATTTCTAAAAATTTCCATATTCCGCTGTGAAACCGGACCACCGACATGGTATTTGTAAGATTGCCAGGCATTCAGAAGAGGTTCAACAGCCTCTTTGCCAAAACTAATTAAGGCATCCACCTCGGCCTTGAAATTATGCGGTTCCAGATGAGAAGTCGTCTGGATTGTCGTTCCAGCCTTACGCATCGTTTCGATGAAATACTCGCGCCCTGCCGGCGCATCGGTATAACGGCGGATTGCCTCGCATTTTTGTTTCAACAACGTCAGAATGGGTATTATGGCGCGCGGGTCGCCAATATCTGCCAGCGCATTCACCGCCGCCGTTCCAACCGGGTCTCCTCTGGCAGCCGCCTTAATCAATCCGTCCAGGGCCTGTACATCACCAATCTTGCCCAGCGTCTCAATAATCGCAACACTCGTCCGATCGTCCCTGGTTTCATCTTGCTCGGTAAAATAGGATAAGGCCGCAAGCAATGGACGCACAAGCAGATTGCCCGAGTCGATACAGCGCATCCAGTCATTTATCCGTTTTGCCGTGTCGACAATAGCTTTATTGCGCTCCCAATAAATGCTGCCGTAGACCGTATTGCCATCCAAGGCGGCCAGAAGCGGCGCTACAGCCGGGCCGCCAATTTTCACACATTCTTCCCAATTCCCTTCTGCAATATGTCGGTTGATTTCTTCATCCAACTTGTTTAAATCAATTGTATTCATCCCCATTCAGCCATCCTCGCTTTCTACTGCTCGCCCTGCCGGTTACCGATAAGAACAACCGAGATGACGAAATACAGGCATTCACCTCCTTATTAGGAAGGATCCTTTAATTTCAGGCTGTGCAGATTGCATCGTTTCGTAAATAAAACAGCTTTATCAAACACCCCCATCTTCCATCTTCTTTGTGCAATTAGATTATAACCACCCTGTTAACGAAATTCAACTATCCGACACGGAAAAAATTCGGGATTCTTTGGATAGATGAATTGCATCGATCACTCCGCGGAACCGGAGTTATCCAAAGGCTTCTTCAATTCTCGAACGCATAATTTCTTTCGAACGGTGTAAATGCGTGCGAACGGTATTGATATTGATCTTCAGTATCCCTGCGATCTCTTCATAACTCAAATTTGCATCGTAGCGCAGGGCAATCGTCATCCGCCAAGTCTCAGGTAATCCAGCGACCACTTCTGCCAACGTCTGTAAAAGCTCTGCTCGTTCGGCCTGGCATTCGGGCAACGGCGCCGGGTCAGTGATCATTTCCATTTCAATCCCAACATCGCTGGCAGCAAAGCGATATTCTGACCTCCACCAATCGCGAACCAGATTGACAGCAATCGTAACCAGGTAAGGGTAAATCGGCCGATCGTTCTGATATTTCGGCAGCGACTTCCAGAATTTCCAGAACGTTTCTTGAAGGATCGATTCAGCTTCAGCATCATCGCCCATGAAACGGTGTACCACGCGATATAACCGGGGCAAATACGAGGTGATCAATTGCTGTAATGCTTCTTCATCTCCTCTTTTTAACCGATTGATCAGACTCTGTTCATTGTTGAGTGATGGCTGCATGGTTATCCGTAAATCAAAACAGAGATGATTCTGCTTATCCTTTATTTAAACAAATATTTGCAACGAACGCCGGTTTTATTTGTAAAAAACGCTGGAGCGAGCCTGAAACTCACTCCAGCTAATTGATAATTGAAAAAGCTACGAGATATTCTCTACAATTTGGCTGAGCTGTTTACGATAAGCCTCAAAAGCAGCGCGGCCAGCGTCGGTAAGACTACATAAAGTCTGCGGGGTCTTGCCCCTGAAGGTTTTCTCTATCTTGAGGTAACCGGCTTCCTCTAATTTCGTCAGATGAGAAGAGAGGTTGCCACGCGTCAGGCCAGTCTCATTCAGCAAGTAAAGAAAATCGGCCTGAGCTGCGGCATAGAGCAGGGCTGCAATCATCAACCGGGCAGGTTCATGGATAATGCGATCCACATCGGTCAGGTCACGCAGCGGTTGAGTCATAGCGGCTCCTCACTCATAACATGCGTTTTATTCAGATAATTGACCAGGGTGATCACACCTGAAAGGATCCAACACAAGCCATTCCCAATCAGTAAAACGGTAAACTGGTACCCTTCCGTCAGCGACATCATGGCTAACGCAGCTCCCAAGGCTAGAGCGATCACGGCGAGCAGATAAAATCTTTTAACTCCCACCCGGGCGCCAATATAGAAAATGAATATCGCCATCAACGCCGCCGTCATGAATACCAGCCAGTTACGGTTGCCCACCGGCGCTAATTTAATCAGACCGAAGGTAATCAGGGCAGCTACCCCCCCGGCCAGAAGACCTACCCACCAACGCCGCTTGCGACTTGCCGGACGCGGGTAGGCAACATAACCAGTGCGCGGGTAGGTGTAGCGTTCTTTCAAAGATTTAACCGTCCTTCCGCCCAGCCAGATTCCGAGAAGGATAATGAGCGGCTGGCCGATACCCACAACCAGCGCCGAAAGAATACCCGGTGAGGTCAGAACATTGATGAGATACATCAAACCAAGCAGCAAAATCACCACGCCGACGAGAATTTCGTTAAGCCCATCCACATACCAGTAACGTTTGGTACGTAAAATCACGTCTTCAACAGGTTGTTTCATTTTTTCTCCTATGTTGTATATAAACTAGTTTGTAATACAAACTAGTTTATATTATAGTCGTTGTTTGCGATATGTCAAGAGTAAAATCATAAAACAAATAGCGCGACATTTCATTATCAATTATCCCACCTCAATCCAATTATTAAAATAAAAAAGCGGGCCATCATGTAGAAGACCCGCCATAGAAAATTATAATATTTTCAATCACTACTCTCTGGCGCGATCAGAAAACTCACGTCAGCCGGCATGCCGGCTTTCAATTCGCCGCTCGGATTTGGCACACTGATTTTGACTGCAAATACAGTCGTCTTCCGACCGTCAACAGTAGAGACATTGCGCGGGGTAAATTCAGCCTGATCAGCAATGTGAACAACGTTGCCCGTAAAAGTTCGGTTTGGGTACGAATCGACAGCCACAACAACTTTTTGCCCCAGGCTGATTTGCCCATATTGAGTTTCGGGGATATAGACAATGAGATCCACTTTATCCAATTGTCCAATAGTCATGACATTTGTACCAGCCGCGACCAGTTCGCCAACCTCAAGGTTCCGCGAAAAGACAATTCCGGAAACCGGCGCCTTTACAACCGATTTGGATAGCTGAATTTGAATTACCTTCAATGCAGCTTCCGCCTGAGTCAGATTTGCCTGCGCCTGAGTAACGCCCGTTTTCGCCTGTTCGAGATTAGCCTGAGCAGCTTTCATACGTGGGGAATATTCGCCTGTCTGAAGCTGAGCCAGATAATCTTCAGCATTATCCAAACGCGCCTTGGCCGCTGCAACGGATGCCCGCGCCTCTAAAACCCTTTCGGCAGAGGATTTGTTGAGCAGGCGGCTGTATTCCAGTTGAACAGAATCAAGTTCGGTTTTAGCCGAATCCAATAAATCCTGAGCTGCTTTTTCCAATTCAGTCTTATCCAGAGCATTTTGCGCCTGTTCAAGGGTCAGCTTTGCATTGATGAAAGCCGACTCTGCCTCTGCCAGACGTTTTTCAACACTGACAAAATCGCTATTGCTGGCGTTCTTCAACTCGCTTTCGAGAGCAGTCTGCTCAACAGACAATGCTTTTTTGGCAGATTCAACTTCAGCCCTTGCCGCTTCTATCGTTTCATTCCGTTGATAATACCAGACTGGCAGGTCAAACTCCTCGGGCGGATCTACTGTCCAGTCAACATTTCGAGTTTGTTTTTCTTGCAGGCGCGATTCTTGATAAATCAGATCAAATTGCGCCTGTGCGCTGGTATATTGTGCATTAGCGGTGTCCAAGGCTGCTCTGGCCGTTTCAATTGAAGCCTTTGCCTGGCTCTCCTGAGCCGCCAACAATGAATCGTCCAAACGGAATAAGACATCACCTTCCTGAACAGAATCTCCCTCATTGACATTAACCTCTAAAACTTTACCCCCAAGTTCAGAAGCAATATTGACATTATTGGTGGAGATGGTGCCCGAAGCTTTGATGCCTTCGGATACGATTCCGGCGTTTGCACAAGCCGCCATCGCCAACGCAACAATCAGCATTAGAAAGAATAAAAATAATCTTTTTAGTTTCATCAACAATCCTCCTCGCATTAATTTGAGTTCAGTGATAGCCATTGATTTCAGAGCATTGCTTACCTGGTCTGCGTGTTTTGCTATATCTACACGCAGTTTACAGATGTTTTCTGAACGTAAATACGCTTCCGACAAAATAAACAACACTCAAAACGACAAGCCAGATAATCGACTCCATGAGATAATTCGCGCTGATCCCTTTCAGCATGATGCCGCGGGAAATTTCAAGAAAATGAGTTACCGGTAAAATCTCTCCGACCAGATACGATGCCAGCGGCATATTCGCCCGCGAGAACATCAGCCCAGAAAGGATGATCGCCGGTAAAACAACCACGCCGACTGCGATATACATGGCTTGCATTTGAGTTTGCTAAATGTTTGAAATCAAAACGCCCATCCCCATTGAACCCAGGATGAACAGAGCGCCTAAACCGATCAACATCCAGA
>CAZDAW010000088.1:6193-15190 GCA_964503685.1 uncultured Anaerolineaceae bacterium
CGTTTTATCCGTTTCGAGCTGGCGGCTGAAATCTTCGGGGATAAATATGCCAGCCTGCACCAATCCCCGATCAATTAACCCCACGATTTCATCTTCGCTCAATGCATCATACATCAGCTTAAAGTAGCCGCTCGATGTGTAATAATCAATGTATCGGCGGCTCGTATCCGTTTTGGAGAGATCAGCTACCGCCAGCGGGACATTACTTGTTTCACCTGATACGCCATAGCCTAACAGGATCAGCAAGGCAGCGGGTAAAAGGATGATCAGAGTCAACGTCCGTGGGTCGCGCCAGATATGGAGGAACTCTTTTTTCATAATAGTCCATAACCGATCCATATTTCAATCTCCTTTGGCAAAATCATCTCTCACCTGTTTGCGATGTTGTTCATCAACGATCGAGAGAAAAACGTCTTCAAGCGAGGGAAGAATTTCTTCAATGTTATCAACCGTAATCCTGGCTTTAATGAATTCTTTATTCAATTGATCAACGGCAGTTTTATCCTGCACCGAAACATGCAACTGAACGCCATGCAAAGAAACATCCATGACACCATTGACCGCCCTGGCAATTTCTTCAGCGCGGGCCGGTTGGTCGCAATCTACCTGCAAGAGGATCCCTTTCATATTCGCTTTAAGCGTATCTGGGCTGGCAAGGGCGATTAATTTGGATTGGTACATCATTCCAATGACGTTGCAATATTCAGCCTCATCCATATAATGGGTCGTCGCCAGGATGCTGACACCCTGGGCAGCCATTTCATAAATCATGTCCCAAAATTGGCGGCGAGAAATAGGGTCGACCCCCGCAGTCGGCTCATCAAGGAAAAGCATGGGAGGGCGATGAGCAATCGCGCAGGCGAGCGCCAGACGTTGCCGCCACGCGCCTGAAAGGTTACGCACCAGCATATTCCGGTGGCCGGCCAACCCTGCTATCTCGATCAACTCGGCAATACGGCTAGCGCGCTCTGCAGGTGGAACACCATATATTGCACAATAAAAGCTCAAGTTCTCCCAGGCGGTCAAGTCGTTATAGAGTGAGAACTTCTGCGACATATAACCGATACGCTTCTTGACTTCCTCAGGTCTCTTGTTAACATTGAAACCCAGTACAGTAGCGTTACCACTGGTAGGGCTCAGTATGCCGCATAACATCCGGATAATGGTCGTCTTACCCGCGCCGTTAGGGCCAAGCAGACCAAAGATTTCACCTTTAGGAATAAAGAAACTGACCCGGTCAACAGCGGTCATCTTACCAAAGCTACGAGAAAGCTCGTGGGCTTCGAGAGCGTTTTCCTCAGTCATCTTTTACCTTGCCATTTTTGCCCATGTAATAAACGAATACATCTTCCATAGAAACTCTGGCTGGACGCAGCACTTTAACTTCCAGTCTGGTCTCTGATACTTTTCGCTTTAAGGACCGCAATGACGATTGTGAGTTCTTAACCGAAAGACGCAATCGGTCGCCAACCGGTCGCCAATCCAAAATATCTTTTGAATCTCGCACTACTTCACGGATGGTTTTACGAGGTTTGGCTTTGACTTCAATGACTTCAAATGGCACGGATGATTCAAGCTCAGCCGGAGAACCTGTGGTCAACAGTTGCCCCTGATGAAGGATCCCAACCCGGTTGCAGCGCTCAGCTTCATCCATATAAGGAGTCGTTACCAACACCGTCACACCCTGTTGAACAACCCTGGCCAGGATCACCCACAATTCGCGTCGCGAAACCGGATCCACTCCCGTAGAAGGTTCATCCAGTAAAAGAACCTGCGGGTCATGGATTAATGAGCAAGCCAGAGCCAGCTTTTTCTTCATGCCCCCCGAAAGGTTATTGCTGCGCAAGTTTTGAAATCCCTCCAGGCGGGTAAAAGCCAGCATTTCCTTAATTCGCTCTTGTTTCAAATCTCTAGAAACATGATTGATATCTGCGAAGAAATTAAGATTTTCAATGACGGTCAAGTCAGGGTAAAGGCTGAAATTCTGGGGCATATAACCTATTTTTGCGCGTGCTTTTTCGGCTTTGGTTTTGACATCAAATCCTAAAATAGCAGCCGATCCTGACGAGGACGGTAAAACAGTGGAGAGAATTCGCATCGTTGTGGTCTTACCTGCCCCATCAGGCCCCACCAATCCAAATAATTCTCCCTGTGGAATAGAAAAACTTACGTTTTCAATTGCAGAACCATTTTGACGAAAATAATGCTTTGTAAGCGTTGTAACTTCAATAGCTGCTTGCATGTAAGAGAATGCCTCCGCAGGTCTGATAACTTTTTATCTGCCGCTTACACTATACCTTTTGCTGACAAACCCGAACAGATGATGCACACAACAACCCGCTATGACAACCCTCATACAAATTAGTGATGGGCGTCACGCTCCATCTGACCAAAAATCATCACGACTTCAACAATCAGTTGTGGTATGATGAGAATAGGATGAACAGAAAAATTGAACCGGGGTTATTACGCATTTTTCGATTATTCGCCGGCCTCGAGGTGATTGTATTTATTACCGGCATCCTGACTTTCAGATGGTTATACGGAACAATTCCCGACGCATCGTTAATCTATTTTTTCATTAATTTGATTGGCGGAATCTTGCTGTTTGGGTATTTATCCTGGCCCTGGCTGATGCGTACGCTCAAAGGAATCTACCTGCCCATTGCCCTGGGAATTATCACCATCACGCCAATTCTTGGCAATCGCTGGATGTTGGATATACAGATCCAGAATAATTCAGCCAACCTGGTAGTGAACGCATGGCAACTGATGCCCATGTTATTCGTCCCCCTGGTATTGATCGCCTGGCAATACAGTTTTCGGATCGTCTTCTGGTTCAGTGTTATGACCAGCCTGGTCGATTTTATACTGATCCTTCCTTACACCAAAGATGTAACAATCGACACCATTCCGGTATTATCGGTAGTCGTCATTCGCTCGGTATCCTTTATGGTTGTAGGATTCATTATCACCAATTTGATGGTCACTCAAAGACAACAACGCCGCGCTCTTGCCCAGGCGAATATCAAGTTAAATCAATACGCTGATACAATCGAACAACTCACCGTAAGCCGTGAAAGAAACCGTCTGGCGCGCGAATTACATGATACCCTGGCGCATACACTCAGCGCCCTGGCGGTAAATTTAGAAGCAACCAAAACCATGATTGATGCTGATCAAATAGAAGTGCAAGAAATGATCGATCAATCGTTGAACACCACCCGTAACGGATTGACCGAGACGCGCCGGGTTCTCAAAGCGCTGCGCGCCGCCCCACTCGATGACCTTGGACTGGAAATGGCATTGCAGCAACTGGTCAACCATGCCACAGGGCGTTCGAATCTGAACATACGACTGGAAGTTACCGGCAGTGTTAATAATTTATCACCCAATATAGAACAAAATCTATTTCGCATCGCTCAGGAGGGATTGGAGAATATCATCCGGCACGCGAATGCCCAGAATGTTATCCTGCGTCTGTCGCATATCAATGGTTTTCTGTCTTTGGAAATCATCGATGATGGAAAAGGCTTTCAACCAGCCAAGGTAGGGCATGAAGACCAATTAGGTATTGTTGGAATGCAAGAAAGAGCATCAATGTTGGGCGGCAAACTCGAAATCGCCAGCGACCCTGATAATGGAACCACGATCCTATTCAGGATGGAGGAAAAGCATGATCAAAGTGCTGCTATGTGATGACCAGGAAATCGTTTGTGAAGGGCTGCACAAAATATTGAGCGCCGATAATGAAATTGAGGTAGTCGGCATTGCACACGACGGTCAGGAAGCCGTGGATATGATACCTGAAATTCAGCCCAATCTGGTTCTGATGGATTTAAAAATGCCTGTGATGAATGGTGTTCAGGCAACCCACAACATCCGCCAGAAATTTCCTGATGTGTACGTACTGGTACTGACAACTTATGATGACGATGAATGGGTCTTCGACGCCATTCGCAGCGGTGCCTCAGGATATTTGCTCAAAGATACCCCCCGCCAACAACTGATTACCGCTATTAAGGGAACCGTCGCCGGTAATTCTTATGTCGATCCATCCATCACCGGAAAATTGCTTCACAGTATCGCTCAAACCACGCCCGCGCCCCAGAAGACAACCACCCATACTTTCAGCGAGCGTGAAAAAGATGTATTGCAATTATTAGCCAGGGGGCTTACAAACGCCGAAATTGCCCAGCAGTTGTACCTTTCAGAAGGGACAGTGCGCAACTACACCAGCGCCATCTTCGCCAAGCTTGGCGTTTCAGACCGCACTCAGGCGGTGATTGCCGCGATTCGCTACGGGCTGGTGGATTTAAATGGGGGTTAATCGATTATAACCGCAAAGAGCAAGGCAAGTTTTCACTACGACATTAAACCTGTTTGATTAAGTCAATTCAACCGTATTCACCACATCGATTGAAAATTTCCCATGAATAATTGCTATGAAGTGATCGAGAGGTTTTTCCTGTTCAGAATAAACTATTCGTGAAATATAAAGCCGGCTGGTCATTGAATAAACATTCAAAAAATCAATCACTTCTTTTGACGTAGATGCAATCGGTTCAAATTCGATTTGCCCATGGCGCAGGTTGAATTCGTGACTGTAACCGCAAAGTCCGATATATTTTGACAAATGATAATAATCTCCTATAATTTATATTATGACTAATATCAGCAATGATATATTACCAATAATTGAGCTTCAGGGTTAATTCTCCAATGGAAACATAGCGCATGGAAGCTCCGGAAATATTGCAAACTAAGCATGCTTTGAAAAGCGCAATTGCTCAGATAATTGCATTAACGCTAATGACCGGGGCTCTGTTTTTATTTACAACCAACGTGTGGTTGAATTCTTCCATCAAAAATTTCGAAACCCGACAACGTAATTTTCTAATTCAATATGTCACAATGGCGCGCAGCACGATTGACCCAATAATCGAGCGGTTAAATGCTGGAGAAATAACGCAAAAAGAAGCCATAACAGAAGTCCGCGATACTGTCCGTCGTCTGACTTATGTTGATGAATATGGAAACAACTACATCTTCATGAGTTCATATGAAGGGGTAATGCTCGTCCAACCGTTCGAACAGCATTTGGAATTAACGGACATGTGGAATTTAAGGGACATCAATGGCGTATATATCATCCGCGAGTTAGTACGCTCTGCTACGCAACATCCCGAGGGAGGATTTGTTTCATATTATTACTACCCACCCGATTCAAGTGAACCTGAAGAAAAACTTTCCTATGTAATTGGTATTCCTGAATTGAATGCATATATCGGGACGGGTACCTACATGGGCAAATTTTATGCCCAACAGAAAAAACTCATCACACAGGTGCGTTGGCTATTGCTCAGCGTTCTTGCGCTAACTGGCGGTCTGGCTCTGTTGACTATTCGCCGTCTATATTTAAACAATGGTCAACTGGTTCAAGAAATCAACGAACGCAAAAAAGCCCAGTCAGCAGTTGAATTATCAATGCAGAATTTACAAAAAATATTCAATGGCACATACGATGCAATTTTAGTACACGATTACAAGGGCGCAATATTGGAAGCCAACCAACGAATGCAGCAATTATTTGGTATAGACCACGAGCAGGCGTTGCAAACAACAATACAAAGTCTCTCCTGCCCCCCAGAAACACAAAAGTATTCTATGGACGACATTTTAAATCAGGTAAAAGCCGGGGAAGAACTGCTGCTTGAATGGAAATGTATCCGCCTTTCTGACAATCACGCCTTTGACGCTGAAGTCGGACTGCGCCCAATTATCTGGCAGGGAAACGAATCTGTGCTTGCAGTGGTGCGGGATATCAGCGAACGCAAAGAGATGGAACTGGAACGTCAGAAAAATCAACAAGCAATTGAACATTCGCAGGCGTTGGCTCACGTCGGGCATTTCTTCT
This sequence comes from uncultured Anaerolineaceae bacterium, assembly GCA_964503685.1. Lineage (GTDB taxonomy): Bacteria > Chloroflexota > Anaerolineae > Anaerolineales > Anaerolineaceae > CAZDAW01. The sequence goes on from CAZDAW010000088.1 coordinate 12,111, forward strand.
ATGATATGGAAACTCATATCTTAACCTGGTCCAGAGAACTATATCGGATATACGGATTGGATCCATCGTTGCCGCCGCCGTCAGAAGAAGAACAACGTTCGATGATCCATTCAGAAGATTGGGAGCGGGTAAATGAGGCTAAAATGCACGCGCTTCATTCAGGCGAGGCGGTTAATGTTGAATACCGGATTCACCGTCCAGACGGCAGTCTCCGTTATCTCAATCTGATGATGGACTGGGGGCGCAACAAAGATGGTGTAATCGTTTCTCATAACGGTACAGTACAGGACATAACCAGACAGAGAGAATATGAGGAGGTGCTGCGCTCCAGTGAAGAAAAATTCCGTTCGGTAGTGGAACAACTATCAGAAGGCTTTATGCTCGTTGATGAAGACGCGACAATCACCACCTGGAATCGCGCTCTTGAAAAAATATCCGGATTAGCACGCGAGACTGTACTTGGATGCAAATCATGGGATATTCAAGCGAGGCTATCCTCCCCAAACGATCAAAGTAAAGAAACCCTTTCACGGATAAAAGCGATAACATTACAGGCTTTGCGTGAAGGCAAATCAACTTACTTTCAGCCAGAGGGTTTTACTTTCCCATACCAGCAAGGAAACATACAAAAAACAATCTTGCAAACGGCTTTTCCGGTTGTCACACGTCATGGATATCGCATCGGCTCGTTGTTTCGCGACATAACAGATTTGAAACGTTCGCAGGAGCAAGTCCAGCGTGAAGTACAAAAATTGAACGCTTTGCGTGAGATCGATACCCGGATTGTCAACCAAGATTCTTTGACCGATATTCTCGAATCAATCGGTAAACAGGCGTGTAGTTTACTAAAAACCGACGCAGCGCTCTTCTTATTACTGGAATCTGAAACACAAAGGTTGAGAATTGCAGCCAGTCTGGGTTTTAAAACAGACGTTAATACCTGTCCACATTTAATCGCATCTGACTGTTACGCCTGGCGCGCCATAGAAAAAGGGAAATTGTTGTGTTCAACTGAGGACAAAGAATACCACGAGTGCAATTGTTTAAAAAACGAAGGATTTAAAGCCTCATACAGCTTTCCGATCATCACCAATCGCCAGACAAAAGGAGTGATCGAGTTGTTCACTTATGAACCACTTCAGATAGATGCAGAATGGAGCGAGTTCATCGAGCTACTCGCCGGACAAACCGCAATTGCAATAGAAAAAACCGGTTTGTTTCATGAGCTTCAAGCTTCAAATACTGAATTGAACCTTGCTTATGAGGCAACTATTGCAGGTTGGTCACAAGCGTTGGAGTTAAGAGATAAAGAAACCAGAGGTCATAGCGAACGTGTTATGCACCTGGCATGCGAACTGGCTCAGAAATTGGGGTACAGCACTAAAGACATGCAACATTTCCGGCGGGGCGTCTTGCTGCACGATATTGGGAAAATGGGCGTTCCTGATAGTATATTACTCAAGCCCAGCCCATTAACTGAAGATGAATGGCAAATCATGCGCATGCATCCCGATTTCGCTTACAAACTGCTGGCCGATATTCCTTATCTTCGTCCAGCTCTTGAGATTCCCTACTGTCACCACGAACGTTGGGACGGCAGTGGTTACCCACGCGGATTAAAAGGCGAGGAGATACCACTTTCGGCGCGAATCTTTGCAGTTGTGGACGTGTGGGATGCCTTGATATCCGACCGGCCATACCGGCCTGGTTGGACGCATTCGGCTACCCGCCAGTATTTACTTCAAAATGCAGGCGTTACTCTCGACCCAGAGGTTGTTAAAACATTTCTCGATATGATATGATTAGCGAGGGTGCTGTATAATGGAATGAAAACGTTATTTAAGGGAGTGCTAATTGGCTACATCAATCTTACAAAAAAAAGTGTCCCTCCTAGGGGATTTCTCAACAGGTAAAACCAGCCTGGTGCGCCGCTTTGTTTATAACCTTTTCGACGAGAAATATATGTCAACAATCGGCGTCAACATTAGCCGCAAAGTTGTTGAACTGTCCGATTTCCAACAGATACGATTATTGATTTGGGATATGTCAGGAAATGAAAGGTTTGACGGCGCCCGCGTTGACTATCTCAGGGGAACTTCTGGAGCTTTGCTGATCTGTGATTTAGCCCGCCAGGATACGCTCGAAAAAATGGCCTATTTTAAGAATCGTTTATTTGAAATATGTACACCCATACCGGTGATTATGATTGGCAATAAATCTGACCTGGTGAAAACTGATTGTGATACGATCAAACAGTTGAAAGAAATGGCAGATCAAAACAATGTTCTCTATCGGATAACAAGCGCCAAAACCGGCGAAGGGGTAGATGAGGCTTTTACCATCCTGGCGAAAAATTTGATCGATAATCATGGATAATGAATTATTCAATTACATTTTAGCAACCCAAAAAATTGAATATGGCTTATTTGATTCTTCATTAAACTTAATAGATTTTTCACCAGGTATATCCCAGTTTTTATCTGCTGACAGCACATTAGAAATTGGCTCTTATATCTGTGACGTATTTACAGAATTAGAGGGATATCAGAACGAATTAACCGAGATTCAGAGGAATATCAGGCCTTCATTGCAACTCAATTGGATGAGCCAATTACTGCAATCCTATTCACATGAGTATGCCGAACGCCAGGATTTAATAAATTTTTTTAATATTCAGGTATGTAGCTTTTCTCCCGGTCTGATTGTCATATTGAGGGATATTACCAGCGAGGGAACCCTTGAGCAGGCAGTCTATAACCAGCGTAATGAATTGGATATTTTAACGCAACAATTAATCGAAGACTTAAAGCAAGCTAATTTAAATTTATCTGAAGCATATAAAACAACACTCGAAGGCTGGGCGAATGCACTCGAAATGCGGGACGTCGAAACAAAAGGCCATAGTGAGCGCGTCGTAAATTTAACCTGCCGTCTGGCGACATGGCTGGGTGTTGACGAGACAGAAATAGAATTCTATTATTACGGGGCGTTGCTGCATGATATCGGTAAAATGGGAATCCCTGATCGGATATTATTGAAAACAGGTAGCTTAACAGACGACGAACAAGCGATTATGCGCC
>CAZDAW010000089.1:0-15118 GCA_964503685.1 uncultured Anaerolineaceae bacterium
GACGGGGGCCCGGTCACAATCGACTCGAACCAGCCGGATAATCTGGTTCGCATCGTCATTGCGGATACAGGTCCTGGGATGCCCGCCGACCAGATTCCCCATTTGTTTGAGCGCTTTTACCGGGTCGAGAATGACCGCGCTCGCCGCCAAAATTCAATGGGAGGGGCCGGGCTGGGATTGGCTATTGCGCAGGAGATCGCACGCCTGCATGGGGGACACATTGTCGTGAACAGTATTCTGGGACAGGGAAGCACCTTCACCATTCAACTGCCAAAATAAGAACATTCTTAATCTCGTTTCATCGATTTCATATCTTCCCCAGCCAATAATAAGGCATCGATAAACGAGTATGGAGAATTGTTCTCATGGCTTCCTTTGGCAATGGACGCAAAAACGGCCTGTCAGCAAGCAGCTATGTGGTAGAAACTAACGATCTACGCAAAGATTTGCAGATGGGTCAGGTTGTTGTTCAGGCGCTGCGCGGTACCACGCTGACCGTCAAACGTGGCGAATTTTTGAGCATTATCGGCCCCTCTGGAAGTGGTAAATCGACGCTATTGGGACTCATCGGTGGCCTCGACAGCCCTACCAGTGGGTCAGTGGTGATCGATGGCGTTGACATTACCCGGTTGAACGAACGCGCACTCACACGTATTCGCAACGAAAAAATCGGCTTTGTCTTCCAATTCTTTAATCTGGTTCCGACGCTGACCGCACTGGAAAATGTAGCCTTGCCGATCCAGTTCGCCCGCCGCCGCCCCTTCGACCCCATCAAACGCGCCAAAGAACTGCTAACGATGCTTGAACTTGAAGACCGGATGCACCACCGGCCTAACCAGCTTTCGGGCGGACAACAACAGCGAGTTGCCATTGCACGAGCGTTAGCCAATAACCCGCCCCTGCTGCTTTGCGATGAACCCACCGGGAATCTCGATTCCATTTCCGGGGCGCTGGTTATGAACGCCTTACGCGAAGTGCAGCAAACCCTGAATACCACCGTAGTTCTTGTCACCCATGATATGAATGTGGCGGCACAGACTGACCGTGTGATCGCGTTGGTGGATGGCCGGATTGCGGATGACATTGATCCGCGCTCGTCGGCGCAATTGGCGAGTGTGCAGCTATTCAAGCGTAATACGGGCGAACACGCGGCCCCGGTGATCGGGGGTAAGGCATGATTTCCAAGCTCCGGTTTTATGTGCGCCATTCCTTCAACGATCTGCGCGTCAACCGCCAGCGCACGATTTTCGCGCTGTTGTGCATTGCGGCTGGTGTCGCCGCGATAGTCAGCCTGCAAACGCTCGGTGTGATGATCCAGGATTCACTCACCGGCAGCGTACAGGAAAGTAATGGCGGTGATCTTCAACTGCGGGTCGCCAGCGACCGTGATGTTTCGACCCGTATTCTTGACGACGCGCGGGAGCAAGGGCTGATCGAAAAACCGGAACCATCCGGTTTATTTAGCAGCCGGGAAACCAATGAGCAGGCCGCTTTTTTCTATACCGAGGCGGGTATAGAACGCATTCAGACCTGGTTTGACGCAGCTTATCCGGGTACGGAGATCACGTACCGCGAAGTTATTCCCGGCGGACACGGGCCGATGTCGGCGGTTTCGATCAACGATCTGCGCACGAATCAGGAGCAGATGTTTGTGGCCCCGATCATCGTTGATGCTCAGGTCTACCCACTTTATGGGCAGCGAGTATCCGAAGACGACCAGCCGATCAGCGAACTGCTGCGGGAACCGAGCGATATTGTTATCAGCCGCACGCTGGCGGATACCCTGGAGGCGCAAATTGGGGACACGATGCGTCTGAGCGGCTCCACCCTTGATTTTACGCTACGGGGTATTCTGCCAGATGATGCTGAAGGCGGGATCGAAAATCTTGGCGGCGCGCTGTTCGGGTACTTCATGGTTGATCTCAGCGCGGCACCTACTTTCGAAAAGCCAGCCGCAGGCATTGACTCCATTTTCGTCAAACTGCCCGATCAGGTACAGGTAGAACAGGTCGCAAAGAGTCTTAATACACAGTATCCATTCGTCAGCACGACAACCACTACCGATCTGGAAGAGCAAAACACCGAGATTTCCGACACGCTGAACGATTTGGTAACGGTGATGGGACTGGTATCGCTGCTGATCGGCGGGATCGGAATTATCAACACCATGCAGGTTGTGGTACGCCGCCGCACCGGGGAGATTGCGATTCTCAAAACAGTGGGGATGGAAGCCGAACAGGTTACGATCCTGTTTTTGGTTGAAGCTGTCCTGATGGGTGTGATCGGCAGCGTGATCGGTGTGATGCTGGGATGGCTCGCAGCTTATGCCATCAAGGGGTTTGCGGAAACATTTGTAGCCGAATCCCTGCGGTTTCGGATCGCCCTGCTGCCGACCATGACAGGGCTGTTGGTTGGGGTTGTGCTAACTGCTGTTTTTGGGTTTATCCCCACACTGGCGGCGGGACAGGTTCGACCTAACACCGTTTTGCGGCCAAATGAAACGGTGATCCCCAAAGCCGGACGTTTACGCTCCTTCGCTGCGCTGCTGGTTGTCCTTGCGCTACTGAGTCTGGTGGCCCAACTTCTGCTCGGTACTGTTTTAAGTCAAACCGGCTTCCGGGTGGTTGCAGGCGGAACCGGATTGGTTCTGGGCGGGTTGGTTGCTCTGCCCACTCTGTATGCCGGACGTCCGCGCCGTATCGGGTGGCTGGCGCTGCTACCGATGGGCTTCGCTTTTGGGTTCCTTGTGCCCGCATTGCTGCTCCTGGCAGGCACTTTTATCGTTGTTGCCATCCTCTACGCGCTGCTGTGGGGGCTGATCTGGCTGGTGGGGCGCTGCTTCCCCGCGCTGCGTTGGATCGATCTCAAGGTTGCGCTGCGTTCGATGGTGGCAACCAAAGGGCGCGGCGCTTCGACGCTGCTGGCGCTCGTGATTGGAGTCTTCACCCTGAGCCTGATCACCATGCTCACGGCTGCGGTGAGCGACCAGTTGGAAGAACTGTTGGCTAACGCGGCGGGTGGGAATGTGATCATCTTTGCTTCCGGCGAAGGCGAGACACTGGATCAGGTGGCGGCAAAGCTGGAACAGATGGATGGTGTGAACAGTTATACAGCCCTGGGAACCTACTCTGGCGAATTGATCGCCATGGAAGACGTGAGCACGGGTGAGATTGTTGCCTATGACGAACTCAAAACCCGCGTGGAGGACTCCCTTGATGAAGGCGGTTTTATGGGACACGGCGAACGGAACCGGCTTAACAACGCCATATCCAATATCGATGCGCGCAGCGTCAGCACCAACCTGCCGGATGTTGCATTCTACCGGGGCCGCCAACTTACCCAGGCCGATGCCGGACAGCCGCACCTGGTGATTTCGGCTAACCAGGCAACCCTGGCTGCCGGATTCGATGTGGGCGATAAACTAACCTACCGCTTTGCGACTGATGGCGATCCGATTGAAATGACCTTTGAGATCGTTGGCATGATTGATCGCACCGGAAACCAGATGCAGTTTGATGCGACATCTCCGAATTATGCGTCGCTGGATTCTTTCCCGGCGGGACTGGAAATTGACTCGGTGAGTGCGATTGTGGATGTGGATGAGGATCAGATCCCGCAGCTAAAGCGCGAGATGCGCGGTGTTCCGGGGGCATTTGTGCTGGAATCCCGGTTAATGAACGATGTGTTCAACCGCTTTATCCAACAGTTCACTTCATTCCCACTGCTGGTCGCGAGCCTGGCCCTGGTGGTCGGTGGGATTGTGATCGCCAACTCAGTCGCCCTTTCGACGCTTGAGCGGCGGCGCGAGATCGGCATCATGAAAGCGATTGGTCTACAGCGTGAGCGCGTGCTGGGCATGCTCCTACTGGAAAATGGCGTCATGGGGCTGATTGGAGGACTAATGGGCATTGGAACCGGCGCAATTATGCTGCTTCTGGTGATGGTGAGCATGTTTGGCGGCAGATTGGGAAGTACGATTCCCTACCTGACCGCGCTGGAACTGATGCTCATGTGTATCGGGATTGCGCTTCTTGCTGCCGTCCTCACCGTATGGGGGGCGTCGGGCGAAAAGCCGCTTAACGTTTTGCGGTACGAGTAGGTTCCAAGTTGAAAAAGACCTCTGAGTTACCCCAACAGAGGTCTTTTTCAAGGGGGTATTCTCAAGGAGCAACTGCAACAAACTGATCGAGAAACAATTCGGCTGACCAGTCAGCAAGCACGGTGTCTGTGCCCAAAATATCCCCGGCGGTGTGCGAGCGATTGTAATCGGTACTTAGCACCGCTATGTTTAGTGTTTCGGGCTGACCGAGCAAGACGAGCGGAATTTGGATTTCGATGACGGAAGGTTCGCCGGGAAGGACGGTACTGTTGCCTGTAAAGGTGATTTGCTCCCAATCGTTTCCAATCCAGGCGTTTAACTGAATACTGCCGCTGGAATTGATGTCGAGGCGAAATTCGGGTTTAAAGGGATCAGCGACGGTGATCGGACGCCGACCCGGATCGACATTTGCGCCCTGAGTATCGTGGGTGGTGTCAAAATAGATCAGGTAGTTGCTTTCTCCCACGCTCACATCACCAGCAGTTGTCAGGGCTAAAGAGAGGGTGCTTTCATTTTTAGCGACATATAGTTCCGTGAGATCGAGAGCGGCGATGTTATCGAGCACGTCTGAGGTGCTATCAACGACCAGCGGATCACCATACTCCTCTTCGATAACGCCATCGGCTAATTGATCAGGATACCAGTAATCGTAGGTCGGGAAATTGATAGCTTCCAATGCCTCATTGTTATTCTGAAAATCGAAAAAGGTTGCGTTTTCCCAGTGGGAACCCTGGCCCCAGCGGGTAGAACACGGGGTAGAGACCCAGGCCGGTTCCCAATAGACAATACCCAATGCCCCGTTGCTAATCAGCGTTTGCGTTACATCGGTTACAAAACGGCGCTGGCCCTCTGGCGTAAATGGATAGCCGCGAATGCCCTGGGTGAGGATATTATCGGCTGTTTCGTCCACTGCATCACGCGTCCAGCCATAAGCTATCTCGACAACCATCACTTGTTTGTTAAACCGCTGCCGGAGATATTTCACTTGTACGCCTAAATCTGCAACGGAGAAGGTACTCCACTGGGGATAATAGGAGATACCGATCACATCAAAATCGGTAACGCCTGCTTCTTCCGCGCCAGTGAACCACCATTTTGTATTTTCAGGCTGCGCGACATGCAGGATGATTTGTGGATTGGTTCCTGTTTCTGCTGCAAAATCGCGGACGGCACGAATTCCGGCATTAAACAGCGGCGCATCTCGTTTCCAGTCCAATTCGACTTTATCCGCCTTGAGTAAGCCTGAATTGGTTTCATTACCGACCTGGACAAATGCCGGAGTCAGGTCTTCGGCGTGAAGTTCGGTAAGCGTATCATAGGTATATTGATAGACCGCGTCGATCAGTTCGGCATCGCTTTTATCAGCCCATGCCGCCGGGATTTCCTGCTTGCCGGGGTCCGCCCAATTATCGGAATAGTGAATATCCAGGAGCGTAGACAGACCCGCATCGCGGGCGCGGGTGAAGGTCCGTTTGACATCGCTCAAGGTGCTGTAATTGGTCCAGTCCGGGGCATGCCACAACCTGGCTCGAACGAGATTGGCACCATGATTCTGAAAGAGCACAAACGGATCGTGCAGTTCGCCGTTTTCCTGGTAGGTGGCCCCGCAGTCTTCCATTTCGTTGACATACGAGAGGTCTACCCCAAAGTAGAACGCATTCTTTGTTTCCTGACCCTGGGCTATGGGCTGCGCTGATATAAGCAGTACGAGCAGGAAAACGCTGATTTTCAAAATGCGCATGCTCTTATCCCTTCACTGAGCCAGCGGTCAGCCCGTCGATGACATACCGCTGAAGTGGTATGTAGATCAAAATAATTGGAATAGCCGCAATGACTGCACCCGCAGTTATCATGCCAAAATCCCGATCAAAACGATCCGTCTGGAACAGCATTAATCCGACCATGACGGTTAATTTATCGGAGCTTTTGAGCAGCACTTTGGCAATCACAAAATCACCGTAAGATGAGATAAACGACAGCACGCCAATTGTAATTACAATTGGCGTCATGATAGGCAAAATAATGTGGCGGAACGTCTGCCAATGACTCGCGCCGTCCACGAGGGCGGATTCGTCCAGTTCCATCGGGATCGTGTCGATATAGGCTTTGACCATCAGCACATTGATACCCATTGCCCCTGCAACGTAGATCAGAATCAGGCCGCCATGACTGTCTAAGCCGATCTGTGAAATATGCGTTCCAAGCTGCTGCATGGTGGAAAAAATAGCGACCATTGCCAGAATAGCGGGAAATACATTCAGGATCAGGATCGCGATCATGAGCTGTCGCCGTCCCTTAAAACGGAACCGGGACAAGGTATAGCCTGCCATGCAGGTGATGGATACGGTTAAGGCGGTTGTAATGGAAGCGATTTTTAACGAGTTCAGCAACCATGTTGGATAAGGGAAAAAATCATTATCCAGTAGCTGCCGATAGTTGGAAAGATCGGGATTGTCGGGCCAAAGCGTGCCCCCAATCAGCGACTTCGCCGGATTGAATGAGGCCGAGATCACCCATAAGGCAGGAGCTACGGCGAACGCGATGAGGATCAACGCTACAACGTAACGGATTCCCAGACTGAAGAGCTTCTCCACTCGAACTTGACTGAAAGTGCCCTTACGAGACACCGGAGATACTTGCATTTGGTCCATTAGAATTACTCCGCCTCTCGGAAGAGATTTGCAAAGCGTACCTGGAAGATAACCATGATGCTGATCAGAACGAACAGCATGACAGTGATAGCCGCCGCCAAGCCATAGTTTGTCACGTGGGAAGGAATAAAAGCGAGGCGGTAGATAAACGAGATCAGAATATCGGTGTGGCCCATCGGTACAATCGTGTTGGGCATCGGTGGATTGCCATAATTGAAGATGTAGATCACATTAAAGTTGTTAAAGTTGAACGTAAATGAAGCGATCAGGAGAGGCATCAAGATTCTGAGCAAAAGAGGGAGCGTGATGTGCTGGAATTTACTCCAGTAGCCCGCGCCATCGACGACAGCGGCATCATAGATTTCGCTGGGGATAGAGCGAACGGCCCCAGCGGAAATGACATAAAAGTAGGGGTAGGAAAGCCACACATTGACCATAATGACAGCAAAGCGGGTCCAGGATGCATTTTGAAACCAGGATGGCGAACTACCAAAAATCGATTCCAACGCCGGCGCAACAAAACCAAGGTCGGGATTAAGCATGCTACGCCAGATCAGGATTGAAATCAGCACAGGAATCGGCCAAGGGATAATCAACAAGGCGCGGATCAAACGTCTGCCGGGCAGGTCTTCAAAAAAGAGGGTAACGATCAAGCCGACAGCAAAACTTATAAAAACGGACATCGATGCAAAGACGATGTTCCAGATCAGTATTTTTAAAAGCGGCTCTCTGAAACGCGAATTTCCTAAGAAATCTTCAAAGTGGCGTGTACCAATATACACAATATAACCGGGGGATAGCTCGTCGCCTGATGCCGATGTAAACGTTCCTTCTTTGGGGCGGTAAATATCGCTCGTTTCCTGATCGATAACCGCATCCTGATCTTTGTCGTATTCGTATTTCGGCTTTAGCTCAGCGGCTTCCTTCATAGAACGGATGCGCACAACATGAGGGGCTGCGCCAAAATCTATTTCCCCCAGATTGGAAATAATGGCAACCGTCTTGTTTTTAGGCAGACGTTCATAACCCTCAATAGTCAGCGGAATACCATCTTCATCCAGATCACCAATACCCTTTTCGCCTGGAGTACCCGCTTCAAATGCTTCACCGGGAACTGCTAATAAACCCGATCCCTCTTCGGGTATCAGCCAGAGGGCATAATCTCCATTTTTCGCCTGGAATGCGGTCCAAGAATAGACTTCTCCGCCATCAGGAAGATATAACTGCTTCTCCAATTGAGAGATGGCCTGCTGTTTCGTCATCAGATGCCCGCTGCCCATATTGGTCACGCTCAGGTAGACCGTGTAAAGAATAGGGTAGAGGGTAAATACCATTGCCAGCCCTATGCCAATTGCCATCCAGCGGAATGGAGTAAAGCGCCGTCGCAAATAGACGATTGCCAGAAAAACGGCAACCGCGCTGAGTGCGGATGCCAGCGGGAAAAACCCATCAGACCACAGCTTGAGAATAAGCTGAAGGATGAGGAGCAACCCTACAGACAAGAGTGCAAGGTTAATAATATAGCCAACTCTGGATAAGGTTGTATTGGTATGATTCATCTATTTTTTCTCATCAACTACTAGACGGTGATTCTGTGTCTGAAGCTAAGAGTGGCAATCTTTTGACTGCCACTCTTGACTATTGAGGGTTTATTCCTCGACTTGCGCCAGGATTTGTTCTACCGCGCTATCCAGTGCTTCCTGGGGGGTCAATTCGCCTTGAGCAACAAGCGCTCCGGCGTTTACCCAGGCGTCCCAGACATATCCCATTGCGGGGATGGAGGGCATTGGAACGGCGTTGATGCCCGCTTCGTTAAAGCCGATGGTATTCGGATCCTCAGCGGCGGCAAAGATTGAAGCCCAGGCTGATGGACGAGGCTCGGCATCAAAGATCATCTGGTAGTGTTCTTCTGTAGCAAGAAAATCGACAGCGAAAACCTGCGCCAGCAACACGTTTTCTTTGTTCGCATTGATAACCAGGCCCTGTACGCCCAGGAAAGGATAGCCGGGTTCGCCGCCTTCTTCAGCCGCCGGGAACGCGGAAATTGCATAAGGTACACCCGCGGTGTCGAAGCGATTAATGGCCCAGGGACCGGTCAAAATGAAAGCTGAACGGCCTGTTTCAAACTGCACATGGGACGCTTCCCAGTCCACATTGGTTGACACGAGGCCCTCTTCCATCATGCTTCCGATCCAGGCCAAACCAGCAACCATGCCCTCGTTATTCATGCCGATGTCATCAATTGTGAGGCTGCCATTGGCATCACGTCCAAAGATATAACCACCAAATGAAGTGTAGATGGGATAGCTGTTATAGGTCAGATCGGGCAGACCAATCACAGAGTCGATTTTACCTTCGTCAAGCAGTGCGGCACCAATCTCGGCAACTTCGTCCCAGGTCGCGGGCGCTTCGGGAACCAGATCGGTATTGCGGAAGAAGCCAATATTTTCCACGGATAACGGCACCCCATACAACTGCCCGTCATAGGTGAACCCATCGATAGCGTTGGGTAAAAAGTTGGCGGCATTGTCGCCCAGATCGATCGGAGCTGCCGAACCATTTTCGACAAACGGGCCAAGATTGTCGTGCGGGATGATGATCATGTCGGGGCCTTCGCCAGAAGATGCGCCGAGCGTCATCGCATTGCGAATTTCGCTCAGGTCAACAACTTCTACAATTAATTTTACGCCATATTCAGCCTCGAAAGCTGCGCCCAGTTCATTAAGCACTTCCAGGCGACCATCATCGTAAACCCAAAGGGTCAGTTCACTGTCTTGTGCGGCGACAGGTTGACGCTGTGCGCCAAGTCCACTTACCCCCAAAACAAACAGTAGGGCAAGTATCACGATGCGAAAAGAAAGACGTTTTTTCATAGTAAATTTCCTCCATAATTGATTGTTTGTTGCCCTTATGGGCGTCGATGCAGAAATTGTGGTGAGAGTTATTCGGTATCTAATAATCAACACGTGTTGACTACTCGTGTAGTTTCAGTATAAACTGGATTTTATAGAAAAGTCAAGCGAGTAAAGACTTCAGGATTGCATCGATGAGAATAGTCAAAAATTTCAATCAAAACTGGCTTTTTGTTCCAAAACAAGCCGGGCCAGACCTGGCTGATGATCAATTTGAAAAAATCACACTGCCGCATACAAATAGATTATTTGCACGGTATTATGTCGATAACGCCAATTACCAGTTTGTTTCTACCTATCGCAAGCATTTTAGGCTGCCTGAAGAGGCGGATGGAAAGCGACTATTTCTTGATTTTGACGGCGTGATGCTTGCATGTACGGTTTACCTCAATGAGAAACTGCTCGGCGTACATAAAGGGGGATTCACGCCCTTTGCATTTGACATTACTGATCAGGTCCAGCCCGGTGAGAACGTACTGACGGTTTATGTTGACGCCACCGAAAATAAAGACATCCCCCCTTATGGAAATCTGGTTGATTATCTGACCTTTGGGGGGATTTACCGGGATGTGTTGCTGCGTATGGTTGAGCCATGCCATATCGCCAACGCTTTCGTTATAGCCACGAATGTGCTAACCAGCCCGCAACTGGATTGCCATATTGAACTTGCGCAGTGGATGCCAGAGCTGACCATTGAGGCCAGGCTGGAAGATGCTCAGAGATGTACTGTCGCGCAGCAAGTGCAGGAAATCAATGCGGATATAGTTACCGTGTCGTTTTCTGATTTGGATCATGTTGATCTGTGGACCCTAGATAACCCGGTGCTCTATACCCTAAAACTGGTTTTAGCTCTCAATGGTGTTCCGATAGACAAAAAAAACATCCGATTTGGCTTCCGAAGCGCCGAGTTCGATGTGGACAAAGGGTTTGTGTTAAACGGTAAGCCGCTGAAGTTGTTTGGGCTAAACCGGCACCAAACTTATCCATATATTGGCGCGGCAGCTCCGGCACGACTGCAATGGATGGATGCTGAGATTCTCAAATATGAACTAGGTTGTAATGTGGTGCGCGCATCACATTATGCTCAATCGCCGTATTTTTTGGATCGCTGTGACGAGATCGGGCTGCTCGTGATGGAGGAAATAGCGGGCTGGCAGTATATCGGTGATGCGAATTGGCAAACGCTGGCATTGCAAGATTTGGAAGCGATGATTAAACGAGATCGCAATCATCCTTCGATTATTTTGTGGGGCACGCGTATTAATGAGTCGCCGGATGATGACCAGCTCTATACTCAAACAGACGCGCTGGCGCATCAACTTGATCCCTCTCGGCAAACTGGTGGTGTGCGCAATTTTATTGAAAGTCACTTTCTGGAAGATGTGTTCACCTTGAATGACTTCACAGAGGGGATTCAAACTCCGCTAGCCCGACCTCATCTAATTACTGAATTTGGGGGGCATATGTTTCCAACCAAGACGTGGGATCATGAGGAACGCCGGGTGGAACATGCCTTAAAACATGCGCGTAAGCATAGCGCCCAAATGGGACACCCGGACGTGAGCGGCGCGATTGGGTGGTGTGCATTTGATTATCATACACATAAGGAATTTGGATCGGGGGATCGGATTTGCTATCATGGCGTGATGGATATTTATCGTCTGCCGAAAATGGCGGCGTATTTTTATCGGAGCCAGAAATCGCCTGCTGAAGAGGTTGTCCTTCATGCAGCGACAAATTGGACGATGGGGGATCGATCTGGTGGGGGAACCAATCCTCTGGTGGTATTCAGCAATTGTGAAACAGTCGAAGTTTTGATCGGGGATATTTCGCAAGGATTTTACCAACCTGACACGGATCACTATCCACACCTGGCACATCCGCCTTTTGTTATCCGGTGGCCTGAACCGTTCAATCCATGGGGAATGGAATTCTTAGATTTGACCGTTCGCGGTTATAACAATGGAGAACTGATCGCGGAGCACAAAGTTGCCGCCGATCATATTCCTGATGACCTGCGCATCATTACGAACACCACGCAGTTGTATGCTGACGGGGCAGATATGGCGCGAATCGGGGTGCAGATAGTGGATAAATTTGGTAACGTATTGCCCTATCAATGGAGAATTGTCCACTTGACGCTGGATGGCAATGCCGACTTGATTGGTGAGAATCCACTTCCTCTGCTCGGCGGACAAGCCGCATGTTTCGTAAGAGCGAGGCACGAGGTGGGAGAGATTACGGTCAGTGCGTGTACGGATGAACTGCTACCGGTTTCTATGAAATTACAGATTGTTAAGGAGCCAGACTCCTAACAGGAAGTCATGATGGAAAAATATGATGACATGGTTACACAGCAAGATGTGGCTGAGCGTGCAGGGGTTTCGCGCTCGGTCGTGTCTTATGTGTTGAATAACGGGCCGCGCAAAGTATCGGAAGAAACGCGCCAACGCGTGATGGATGCGATACAGGAGCTTGGATACCGACCTAATAAACACGCTCAGCGGCTGAAACAAGGCAGTGATGCAGCGATCAACACGATTGGGATTGTGACGGGCGGCAAAAGCTATAACATGCTGAAACGGCCCTATTATAACCTGGTGATGGCGGGATTGTTTGACAGCGCACACCAATTCAATCAAAACATTCGTTTTTTTTGCTTCTTCGATGCGCTCAAGGACCCAGTTTTTTTTAATAAAAACGTCCATCCTGAGGAGATTTCATCGCTCATTTTGTTTCTGCCGAAGATGATTGTCAACACGCCGGGGCATGCAGAAATTCTGGATGCGATGATCGAACGCATTGACAATATTATCTGCCTCGAAGATTCGATTTGGGATTTGCCGGCTGTGATTTTTGATCGGGCGGCGGCAGCCTATATGGCAGTCGAACACTTAATTAAATTGGGCCATCAGCGGATTGGGTTTCTGGCTATCGATGATCAGCGTAAACAGGGTTATAAGCAGGCACTGCTGGAAAACAACCTGCCGTATGACGAAACCCTCATTCATATTCTGTCCGAGGTCGAGCCAACCGAATCGGCCTATGATCAAACAATTGAACTGCTCCAACAGGATCATCCTCCAACCGCGATTTTCACAGCCAATGATGAGGCAGGAATTGCTGCTATCGCCGCTTTACATGATCAGGGGTTACGCGTACCGGATGATGTGGCAATTACATCCATTGATAATATTGATCTCGCGGGTATGATTCGCCCGGCGCTGACCACTGTCGATGTTCCAAAACGCCGCATGGGCGCTTATGCCATCCAGTTTCTGCTCTCGCAGCGAACTATTGCATCCCCACAACCGGCATCAATGGTCTTACCGATCAAACTGATTGTGAGAGATTCGTGCGGCGCTCAAAGCGAATGAAATCAAATTCGCAGGCGCAGCACGGTTTGGTGACTAATCTGGCAATAATGACGACGACTAGCTGACTCCTGATCGCTATACTCCGGGTGTTTATCATCCAACAGGAGAGCTTTTATGCTGCCAGAATCTTGGGGGGATACAGCCGGGCAATTCCACCCGGCCAGCGCTCCCGACTACTTACCGCTGCCACAACTTCACCAAGTCCAGTTCCAACGCCTTCAGGCTACCGTTCAGCGAGCTTACGAGCATGTCCATCTGGTTCGCAAGCGAATGGATGAATGTGGCGTACTTCCACAGGATATTCAATCTTTAAAAGACATCAGCCGTCTGCCGTTTACCACCAAGTTCGATCTGCGCGACACTTATCCTTTTGGCCTGTTTGCCAGCCCGATGCAAGAAATTGTCCGTCTGCATGCTTCATCAGGAACGACGGGACGGCCTATTGTCGTCGCCTATACGCAGGAAGATTTAGCAGTCTGGACAAGCGTTATGGTGCGCAGTTTTGCAGCCTGTGGACTGCACCAGCGCGACATTGTGCAAAATGCGTATGGGTATGGTCTGTTCACGGGAGGATTGGGCGCTCATTACGGCGCTGAATCACTCGGCGCAACAGTGATTCCCATTTCGGGAGGCAATGCGGATCGCCAGCTCATGCTGATGAAAGATTTTGGAACGACTGCTATTTGCTGCACACCTTCGTATTTTATTCATTTGATCGAACGGGCGGGAGAAATTGGGCTGAACCTGTGGGAACTTCCGCTGCGCGTAGGGGTATTTGGCGCGGAGCCGTGGAGCGAATCCATGCGGCAGTACGTGCAGGAAAACAGCCCGATTAAGGCGTTCGATATTTATGGCCTTTCAGAGATCACAGGACCGGGAGTCGGTATTGAATGCAGTGAACATCACGGTTTGCATGTGTTTGAAGATCACTTCTATCCTGAGATCATTCATCCTGACACAGGAGAAGTGCTGCCGGATGGGGAAGAAGGAGAACTTGTCCTGACGACACTGAGCAAACGCGCGATGCCGCTGATCCGCTATCGCACACGGGATATTACCCGACTGATCGTTGAACCGTGCGCCTGTGGACGGACAATTCGCCGGATAGCTCGTATTGGGCGGCGGACCGATGATATGATAATCATCAGAGGCATCAATGTCTTTCCGTCTCAAATTGAAAATGCACTTTTCCAGATCGAGGGCACACTACCGCATTACCAAATTATCCTGACGCGTGAAAAAGGGCTGGACGAAATGGAAGTGCAGGTCGAAGTTACGCCGGAATTATTCAGCGATAAGATTGGTGTGCTGGAAAGCCTGAATGAGCGATTGAGTCAGGCTATCGAGGGGACGCTGAACCTACGCGTTAACGTGCGGCTGGTCGCACCGCATACCATTCAACGTAGTGAAGGTAAGGCCAAACGAATTATTGATCAGCGCAAGATGTAACAGGAGGTGTTGGGGATGAAACTGCACCAACTTTCCGTTTTTTTGGAAAACAAACCCGGTCAATTAAAGGCAGTGTGCGAGGCGTTGGCCGCTGCTAACTTAAATATTCGGACAATGACGCTGGCAGACACCAAAGAGTTTGGTATTGTGCGGATGATTCTTCGGGATTGGGAACAGGCTCAAGCTGTTCTGCAAGCGGCAGGATTCGTTGCGACCAGTTCGGAGGTTCTGGCGCTCGAAGTTATGGATCAGCCCGGCGGCCTGGCAGAGGTTCTCAACTCGATTGATGATGCGAAGCTCAACGTCGAATATATGTATGCCTTCACCTTTGGGCGCGATGATAAAGCTATATTGATTTTCCGGTTTGATAACCCGGATGCGGCACTGGAACGACTCAGAGAGCGGGGGATTAATGTTATCAGCAGTATAGAGTTAACTTAGATACTAAGAGAGAGTTCAAAGCTTACTCATTTTTCCCTACTGGCAAGGGCGTTAATCCCCCTCCCCCCTTTAGCCACCCCTTTCAGGCCTTTTGAGGGGAAAGTTACCGGCTAAGGGGGGGAGATATTGGCAGGAAGTCGATTTTTTTGTCATTTTCTCGACGTGAAATGACATTTCGCGGCTTTGCCG
>CAZDAW010000090.1:0-14725 GCA_964503685.1 uncultured Anaerolineaceae bacterium
ACAGTTGAAAATTTAAAAATATTGGTATATAATGATATCAATCTGCCATTTTATGGGTTAAAACGGCCAAGCGAACAAGAAAAAACATAATTATCCTGGTGGTAATTCTTTTGTCGGTTATACCACTTACCACTTTGTAACCAGATTATCCAAAAGACTTTCCAAAATATGGAGAAACTCAACTTGGCAACGGATGATCTACACAAACCAATATTTTCTCAGATTCAGGAATATCTTGCCGAGATGATCCTTTCTGGTGAGTTGCCGCCAGAAACAAAACTTCCCTCTGAAAGAGAACTCAGTAAACAATTAGATATCAGCCGAATGACTGTTCGCAGAGCTATTACCGAATTGGTCAATGAAGGCATGCTCAATCGCAGGCATGGTTCGGGTACTTATGTATCAAGGCCTAAAATTACATACAGCGCCCGTGAATTACTGAACTATGTTGATGCAATGCAATCTCGTGGTATTGCTACGGGCAGTCAATTGCTTGAATTTGGGCAAATACCAGCCAGCCGCCGGCTTGCAGAAAGGCTGGCCATGGATATTGGGCAGCCCATTTACCGGGTCATGGTGATGCGACTGGCAAATCGAATACCCTTTGTTCTTGAACGATCCTATTTCCCATGTGTCAGATGTCCTAATCTGGAAGAGTATGACCTTGAAAGGTCTTCAATTCATGACTTGTTGACTGAAATATATAATGTCAAAATCTACAAAGTCATACAAAGTGTTGAAGCAGTGCTTGCAAGCGATATCGTCGCCAGACAGTTACGTGTGGAGGAAGGTTTTCCGCTTTTGATGATCAGCAGAACATTGTATCAGAAAGAGAAAAATCAACCCGTTATGTACGCGCAGGATTTTTTACGAAGTGATTATGCTCGAATAGAGACGGAATATTATAGTGAGGAATAGAGGAATATTTGCTTCATCCTTTGTCGGAACAACTTATTACGTAATATTGTTCTTATAGCCGTGAAAGGAGGTACTATCGAATAATCTTATATTAGTTTATCTATAATCGTTTACTGCAAATTAACACTAAATGATAAGGAGGAAGTTGCAATGGCCGAAATGGTTGCCCCTTCATCGGGGGCGGATAAGAAGCTCTATGCACGGAAGAGTTCAGGTCTGGTCAGAACAATCGGCGTATTTGGCGCGATGGTTTTTGGCGTTCACTGTATCAGCTTATCATCTTCAGGTCTGATCCCATTTTCATGGGTTGCCGGTGTATGGCCTGGCAGTAGCATCATTGGCGTGCTAACCGTTGCTATGATCTTCTGCTTATTTCACGCGTATACTTATTCTGTCATCGGCGCGACGATGCCCCGGTCAGCGGCGGATTATACATTAGCCAGCCGTGTTTTGAGCGCTCCCCTGGCTTTTGCTGCAAGCTGGACGCTCGTCATCTTCAGCGCGATGGTTGCAGGATCGCTGATCGCCTGGATTCCTAAGGTTGCAGTGCCGACCTTCATGCAGTTCATGGGTATCATTTTCGAGAATGAAGGTTTTAAACAATTTGCAGCCTATTCAAGTAGCCCATCGGGTATTATTCTCATCGGCAGTATTTGTACTGTGATAACCTTTGTTCTGATGATTCTGCCGACCCGAACGATCGTACGGATTCTTGAAGTTGGTTTCTTCCTTGGCCTGGCTGCCTGGGCAATCCTGTACTTCCAGCTCGGTACTGCATCTGTTGATGCCTTCCCCGCTGCCTGGGATAAGTTTATGGGTGAAGGAAGTTATGCAGCCCGAATCGATCAAGCCAAGGCGTTGGGTATGGTCACAAATCCAAATGTTGGTTTGATGACCCTGGCTGGTTTGATCATGGGGTTCTGGATTTTCTATGGATATTACATCCCGACTTTCTTTGCTGGTGAAGTCAAACAGGCTGAATCGACGCTTTTGGCCGGTAGCTGGTCATCACTGATCGTAACCTGGGCAATCTTCGTTGTGGGCGCTTTATTACTACAGCGTCTTGTGCCTGGCGAATGGATTGCAGCTGAGAGTTATCTCAGTATGCAAGGAGATGCCTTTGATGGCATGGCGATGCCTTACATTACTTTTTATGCTGCAATTCTCAAACCCAGTTTTATTTTAGTGTTAATTGTGCTTATTGCCTGGGTTTATACACTGATCAATCTGGCTCAAACATATTTCTTCTATTGCAGCCGGATCGTGTTTGCCTGGTCGTTTGATCGGTTAATTCCTGAAGCAATCTGCTACATTCACCCCAAACTGCGCAGTCCAATCTGGGCTATTTTGATCATTGCGATCATCGCTGAAATCGGTGTGATTGACGCAGGTTTAGGCGGCGTTATGGGCGCTCAATTGAACTTCGTGTTCTTCGCAGTTTGTACTCAGTTGGTGCCTGTTTTGTCAATTACCCTGTTCCCCTTCCTTAAACCAGATTTGTTCGCCAATTCTTCAGCGTTTGTCCGGCGAAAGATTGGCAAAGTTCCTGTGATCACCATTGTGGGTGGTATTACCCTTGCTTACCTGCTCTGGATGATCATTGCGTCATTTGCCTTCCCTGCTGTTGGCGGCCGGATTGGCGCAGGTACCTTGGGTACTTTGGCAGGATTTATAATTAGCGGCTTTATTGTATTCTATGCTGCCCGGGCATACCGGATGAATAAAGAGGGCATTGATATCATGTGGACTTTCCAATCGGTTCCACCGGTGTAGTCCAATTACTGTAACCCCCAGGTTTGTCAGGGAGGAACGAATTTTGTTCCTCCCTGTTTAAACCGAAAATATTGGTAAATATAAGGAGTTCTCTGATGAAGTTGACCCGCATTTTATACGCTTCTGATCTGCATGGATCAGATATCTTTTATCGAAAGATATTAGCTTCGGCTATACAATACCAGGCTAACGCGATTGTTATTGGTGGCGATGTAACCGGGAAAGCGATGATACCCGTTATTCACCAGAGTGACGGAAAATATGTTGGTTACATATTTGGACGTAAAGAAGAAGCAGATTCAAGCGAAGGGCTGACCCAATTAAAACAAAATATCAGTAATGTTGGTTTTTACCCGATTGTATTGGAACCTGATGAAGCTGCCCACCTGGAAAATAATCCGGCAGAAATGGGTAAACGATTTGAACAGGAAATGTGTACGAGAGTACAAGAATGGTTATCTGTTTTTGAAGAGAAATTGGCTTCAAAAAATATCATGCTTTACTTTTTACCTGGCAATGATGATTTATTTTCAATTGATGAATTTATCGAACAATATCCTCATGTTCGCAACCCAGATATGAAAAAATATTGGCTTGATGAAGATCACGAAATTGTAGGATTATCAAATGCCAATATGACTCCTTGGAAATGTAACCGAGACATTGAAGAGGATGAGCTTGAACAAAAATTAAACGAGATCGAGAAGATGCTCGAGCACCCTGAAAGAGCAGTTGCTGTTCTTCATGTGCCGCCGTACGATTCACAGATTGATGTTTGTCCAGAATTGGACAAGGATTTGAAAATTGTCACTGCCGGCGGCCAGGTATTGACGAAAAATGCGGGTAGTATTTCGGTCAAGAAATTTATCCAACGTGTTCAACCCATGCTTTCATTACATGGCCATATTCATGAAGCTGCCGGCCATGTAAGAATTGGCAAGACGTTAGCCATTAATGCTGGCAGCGAGTATGCAGAAGGCATTATGAAAGCTGCAATTATTAACCTGGAAAGGGATAAGGTTAAGGGTCATCTGTTGATATCCGGTTAAAGTTACGAAACCATTTTTGAAAGAAGAGAGAATTTGCTATGGGAAAATACGGTGAAATTCAAGAAGATTTTTACGCTGAGCGGACGCGGATTTTAGACGCACTTGATCAGCCAGAAAATAAGAATATGATTATGCGGCTGATCGGTGCATTGGCTTTTCGCACTCACTGCCCTCAGTTTGGTTATATCCAGGATGATCTTGGTAGAGTATTTACGGATATCGACTTTGCCAGTTATGGACGTTGTGTAAAAGATATCTCGCGTTTATTACCTGAGTTGGGCTATGAAGAAGACAAAATGGTAACCCGTTTGTTTGGAGAAGGACGGTTACTTTATCATGATCCCAAGTTCGGACGGCATATTGATGTTTTTTTAGATAGGTTAGATTTTTGTCATGTTTTGCCGCTGACAAAACGTCTTGAAGCAGAAACTCTGACTTTACCACTTGCCGAGCTTATCGTTGAAAAGATGCAAATTGTTCAGCTAAACGAAAAAGATGTTATCGATACGATCATGCTTTTAAGAGAACATCCCGTGGGCGATCAAGACCATGAAACTGTCAATGCCAATATTATTTGCCAGTTGACTGCGAAGGATTGGGGGCTTTGGCGAACATTAACGGCAAACCTGGCTCTGGTTGAAGAAAAACTCAATCGATATCCAAAATTAACGGATGAGGATCGCAAAATAGTATCTGAAAGATTACATGAATTAAGAGCCAGGATTGATGCAACTCCCAAATCGCTCAAGTGGCAGATACGTAGCGCGATTGGTGATAAGGTGAAGTGGTATAAAGACGTTGAAGAATTAGAAGGTCGATAAAATTCTATTAATATTTTTTATATAGTTAGGAGCTATTTATGAAATCAGTTGAAGAATTTATTGTTCCCTGGGTTAAAGAATCAGAACCCTACAGCGCAAAACACATGGATTTTGCGTGGGAACATCCGGATGTTGTTCGGATGATGTCGAATGAAAATTTGCTGCCGCCATCTAAAAAAGTTTTGGATGCTGTCTGTGAAGCAGCCAAGCAGGGAAATCTCTATCCTGGATCAGGTGCAGAGTTACGTAAAAAGATTGCCGAAAAGGCTGGCCTGGAAGCAGATAATGTGGTCTTGGGAGACGGCTCAACGGATGTTATCAATTTTATAATCCATACTTTTGTCGCTCCAGGCGAGGAGGTGTTGATCTCTGTACCGACGTTTCCGATGTACGAAACCCGGACGCGGATATCTGGCGGAAAACCCGTGTTAGTCCCTATGACGCCGGATTTCTATTGGGATATTGATGCCATGCTCGCGGCAGTTACTCCAAAGACGAAATTGATCTTCCTTTGTTCGCCAAATAATCCAACCGGTAATCAAATTGCGGAAAAGGATTTGATCCGAATTCTCGATTTGGGTATTCCTACTTTCTTCGATGAAGCTTATTATGAATTGGAAAATGAAGTAAAAACCCGGGCTTACCTGATAAAGAAATATCCGAATATGATGGTTAACAGAACCTTTTCAAAGGCTTTTGGTCTGGCTGGATTTCGGATTGGATATGTTCTGTGTGATACAAAGGTTGCCAATTATTTTAATCGGGTGAAACTTTCCTGGAATGTCAGTCTGGTTGGTATTGCAGCAGCGCTTGCTGGTCTTGAAGATGAAGAAGATCAAAAGAAGAAACGCCAGAACGTGATAGATGGCCGAAATTATATTTGTGAAGAAATTAAGAAAATCCCGGGGCTCAAGCCTTTTGAATCGGAAGGCAACTTCGTCCTGATCGATGCCAGTGTTCTTGGAAAAACCTCGGCTGAAATTGTTGATGCCATGATAGCGAAAGGTGTTTATATTCGCCCTATGACAGGACATGATATGAAACCTGGCTTCATTCGAATCACAGTTGGTACACCCGAGCAAAATCAAGACTTTATTAAGAAGTTCCGTGCTTACATTGCTGAAATCAATAAATAGGTGACAACCTCATGGAGAAAAAATTCATACTAGCTCACGATACCGGCACAGGTGGAGATAAAGCTGTCATTACAGATTTACAGGGGCAGGTGATTTGTTCAGCGTACAAACCGTATGGGGTCAATTACCCACGCCCAGACTGGGCCGAACAGGATCCAGAAGAATTATGGCAGGCGGTGTGTTCAACAACGAGAGAGGTGCTGATGAATGCAAAAATAGACCCTCAAGAAATTTTGGGGGTCGGTATCTCGGCGCAGATGTTTAATTTACTCCCGGTTGATGAACAATTAAAACCTGTTACCCCCATGTTGAGCTGGTTGGATATTCGAAGTGTTCCTCAAGCAGACCGGATATTATCTGGTGATATACCCTCTTTCCTGTTCAAACATACGGGTAATATCCCGACAGCGAAGGATATTATTCCCAAAATAATCTGGTTGAAAGAGGAACGCCCTGATCTGTGGGACCGAACATATAAGCTGGTTGATTGTAAAGAGTACATCATTTCAAAATTAACCGGTAAAATTGCTACAGATTTTCATGGGGCTTCAGTCTTTTTTATGTTCGATCCCTATAAGAAGACCTGGTCAAAGGATGTTTGCGACAAATTGGGTATTCCATTTGATAAATTACCGGCTGCCTATCCATGCACTGAGGTGATTGGTGAAATCACTAAAGAGGCTGGGTTGGCAACCGGTTTAATACCAGGAACACCTGTAGTCGTGTGCGCTGGAGATGTGGCAGTTGCTCAATCTGGCGCGGGTGCAAATGCGAATGGCAAAGCGCATCTTTGCATTGGCACGGCCACCTGGGTAGGCTTATCCAGCAGTACATTTGTCAATGATCCAGAAAAACCATTCTGGGCATTAAATCATATTGATCCAGATAAATGGATTATTGCCGGGGAAATGGAAACCGGCGGCGGGGCGTTGATGTGGTTCCGGGATACTTTTTGCCAGGAAGAGACCCGTCAGGCAAAAGAAAGGGGACTGTCAACTTATGAATTATTGAGTGTGCTGGCATCTTCTGTTGAAGCCGGCTCCGATAAGTTGATCTTTACCCCAT
Source organism: uncultured Anaerolineaceae bacterium (assembly GCA_964503685.1). Lineage (GTDB taxonomy): Bacteria > Chloroflexota > Anaerolineae > Anaerolineales > Anaerolineaceae > CAZDAW01. The sequence continues at coordinate 6,763 of CAZDAW010000090.1, forward strand.
GGTTGTCTGGCGAACGCGCCCCGGTATTGGACCATTATGCGCGAGGTGGTTTCAACGGTCTTTCAATGGGGCATACGAAAGCGCATCTGGCGCGAGCTGTCATGGAAGGCGTTGCTTATCATATTCGCTGGATTTGTGAATCGCTGGAAAAATTGGGTTTAACCGTATCTGAAATGAATGCAATCGGTGGAGGCAGCACCAGTCAAGTTTGGACGCAAATCATCAGCAATATTACTGGAAGACGTTTGAATGTTGTTGAACATCCACTTGAGGCGGGCGCTATGGGTGCAGCATTAAGCGTTGCGGTTGGGATGGGTATTTACCCGGATATGGTCGCTACGGATGAATTAATCGGCATCAACCGTGTGGTTGACCCACAGCCTGAATACGAAACACGATATAATTCCCTCTATCAGGAATATCTGTCAATATATAGTGCTATGTCACCTGTCTATCGTGGTCTCTATGAGGTAACATGAAATCAATCATTGACCAGGAAATGGTAAAGCGAAAAGCGTCATTTGCCCAAAAAGCCAGTTTGGGCGGATTAATTCTGATGCTGGGGAGTGCAGGAATCTCCATTTGGAAACCGGATCAGACTACTCTATCTACGATTCTCTTGTTTATCGGATTCGCGGTTGCTGCAATAGGTATTTATAATGCAAACCGGTGGGTAAAAAAACCCAGGCCAGAAAAAACATTAGAAGCGGCGTTTAAATCAGTGAGCGACGCTCATCGTTTATATCATTACCTGCCATTTTGTGATCACTTATTACTTGCTCCAAATTGTATTGTCATTTTGGAGGCCGTGAACCTTGAAGGAACCTTCACTTATAAGGACGGTAAATGGAAACAGCAGATGTCGATGAGCAGGGCGCTTCGTTTTATATTTGAAGAACGTCTTGGCGATCCAGTAAAGAGAGCACAGCAAATCGCAAAACAAATCCAAGAACTCATCAGTAAAGAGATACCTGAGGCAGCAAGTTTACCTGTATTACCGTGGGTCGTATTTGTGTCGCCGGCTGCCCAACTGGTGGTGAACGAAACCCCCATTCCCATCAGTACTTCTGCGAAAATACATAAAAGACTGCCGACAAATTTACCTCGATTTTCGTCAGAGGTTTACTCAAAAATTCAGGCATATCTGGATTCCAAGTATGCTGTTGTTAATGAATGAATATCAAGGATATATTTCTGCCACAGATTCTTTTATAACAGCAGGCTGATAAGGGAAATGGGTAATATCCTCCCGTTTGGTAACGCCAGATAATACTAAAATTGTATTTAACCCGCTCATAATCCCGGCAATAATATCGGTGTCCATTCTATCGCCAATCATGGTTGTATTTTCCGAATGGAAACCGCCATAATTCATTGCTTTGCGCATCATGAGCGGGTTTGGTTTGCCTATATAAAATGGGCTTACGCCGCATGCTTTTTCGATGAGCGCTCCCATTGCGCCGCAGGCCGGTACGATGCCGCCTTCTGAAGGCCCAGAAGAGTCGGGATTGGTAGCAATAAACATCGCGCCGTTAATAATCAAGCGAATTGCTTTTGTAATGGTCTGATAGTTATAAGTGTTTGTCTCTCCTAATATGACATAATCTGGATTGATATCAGTAATGACATAACCAATTTGGTGAATGGCGTCAGTTAATCCACTTTCGCCAATGACATAGGCTTTGCCGTTCGGTTTTTGTGATTTTAAGAACTGGGCAGTAGCCATTGCTGATGTAAAGATCACTTCAGGGGGGATATCCAATCCAATGCTTCGCAAACGATGAGATAGGTCTCCTGGTGTGTACATTGGGTTATTAGTTAAAACCAGAAAGTTTGAATTACTCTTTTTCAAGCGTTCAATGAAAAGATCGGCGCCTTTGATTATCGTTTTGCCGGTAACCAGCACACCATCCATGTCAATCAGGTAGTTATTTATTGAAGTCATATATTAATCGAGATAGCCAATTATTTTTTGTTTTCCAGAAAACAGGCATTGTTGACCCAGAATATTGCAGGGCCGTTGAAATCTTCATAATAGACGATAAATACTTCTTTATAGCGGATATCCTTGTCAATGTAGGATACATAATGTATGGCAGTTTTTGCGGTTTTCCAAATGACATTCCAATCGTTATCGCTGAGTACGCCGCGTGCTGTCTTAATAAATTCTTTCAAACCTTTTGCTACCGTTGTATTTGAGCTGTAGTCAATTTCAGGAAGCGTGTATTTCGCACACGTCTCGGTCGAAACGGATGAAGTTGAAGCGGATGTTGCTGAAATTTGTTTTGCCTGATTCAGCTCCGCCTGCAGGGTGGTAATTTTATTTGTGAGTTCGGCATTCTGAGTTTTAAGTGCATCGTGCTCTTGAGTAATTGTCTCGAAGTTTTTATTCAGTTCGTCAACTTGATTTTGGCTCTCTTCGTATTTGACCAGATAATCGGTCAGTTGATTTTGTAAATCGGTTTGTTTGGCATTGGCAATTTCCAGGGCAGTTGAGTTTGATTGACGCAACGATATACTATAAATCCATCCTGAAAATCCGATCAGGATCAATATAACGATTATGAGTAAATACTTTTTGTCATTCACAATAAGTCCTCAAAAAAAGACCGGCAGATCAATTTTCGGAGTGATTGATGCGCCGGTCTTTTCAGTGTTGCACCCAAATTAGTGACTGCCGCCCAGATATGCTTCGACTACCTGGGGATTGTGAAGTAATTCGTCGCCTGTTCCTTCGAGAACAATCCGGCCAGTTTCGAGAACATAACCGCGATGGGCAATTGACAACGCCATTTGCGCGTTTTGTTCTACAAGCAGGATACTGGTACCCTGTGAATTAATCTCTTGAATGATCCTGAATATTTCTTGAACCAGAATTGGGCTCAAACCCATGGATGGCTCGTCAAGCAGGAGTAAGGTAGGCCGGCTCATCAGTCCACGACCGGTTGCCAGCATTTGTTGCTCGCCGCCAGAAAGTGTGCCGCCCAACTGATTGATGCGCTCTTTAAGACGGGGAAAACTGGTGAAAACCCGCTCCATACTGGCCTGAATTTCAGCAGGATCCTTCCGGGTATATGCACCCATTTCGAGATTTTCACGCACGGTAAGCGGCGCAAAAATCTTACGTCCTTCAGGCACCTGGCTGATACCGGCGCGAACGATTTGTTCTGCCGGCATCATGGTGATATCCATATCTTTGAATGTGACTTTACCATGAGCCGGGCGGAGCAAGCCGGAAATAGTGCGCAATGTGGTAGATTTGCCTGCACCATTGGCGCCAATCAGCGTAACAATTTCACCTTCGTTTACACTAAATGAAATACCCTGGAGCGCGTGAATTGCGCCATAATATACATTTAAATCCTGGACATTAAGCAACATGGGTGGCTCCTTTGCCAAGATAAGCCTCAATGACTTTAGGATTATCTTGAATTTCTTGTGGGGTGCCGCGAGCGATCACTTCGCCAAAGTCCATGACAGTGATGTATTCACATATACCCATGACGACCCGCATTTGGTGCTCAATCAAGAGTATCGTCAGATTAAAGCGATCTCGAATGAAGTGGATTAAATCCATCAGGTTGACGATTTCGCGTGGGTTCATGCCAGCAGCTGGTTCATCCAGAAGGAGTAATTTGGGGTTGCAGGCTAAGGCCCGGGCAATTTCAACGCGGCGTTGTTCACCATACGGCAGATTTTTGGCTATCTCATTTTGCAAATTTTCGAGTTTGAAGATTGATAAGAATTCTTGCGCCTGTTCGGTCAATTCACGCTCTTTTTGATCGAATTTCTTGTTACGTATGATACTTTCATAGATACCATATCCGGCGTGGGGGTGGTAAGCAATCCGAACATTATCTAGAACTGATAGATTTTGGAACAGGCGGATGTTTTGAAAAGTACGCCCGATGCCCATGCGAGTGATGTTAAAAGGCTCGACGCCAACAATACTTTCACCTAAAAAATTGATTTCGCCGCTGGTCGGAACGTATAAGCCGGTAATTAGATTGAAGGCAGTTGTTTTTCCAGCGCCATTTGGACCAATAAGGCCGAACAGGTTGCCTTGCTTAATGGTCATGCTAAAATCGCTGACCGCGCGAAGCCCGCCAAAAAATTTAGTAAGACCTTCAATCTGCAATACTGTTTGTTCAGAATCTTGTTTTATTTGCGTCATGGCAGGTCTCCGAATTATTCAGTCTTTGCAGCAACTGCTGCTTCAACTTCTGGTTTGACACGCGGCTTGATCAAAGGACTTTTCAGGAAGCCCCACTCAATTGTTCCTAATAAGCCCTGCGGCCTCAGCAGCATCAATAGCAATAGTGCTATTGGATAGAGTACAAATCTCCAGGTGGGAGCCTCAGTGCCTAACTGACTGAGCAATACCCGCAGCATGCCTTCCAGGAAAAATGTCCATCCAAAAGAGGCTGCGATAGTACCCGACATGCTGCCTAAACCACCAAATACTACAATGATTAATGGGTTAAAACCTGCTAAGAAGTCGAAGGTGCCAGGACTTAAGAAACCGATATAATGCGCATACAAACCGCCGCCAATACCTGCGAATAAACAGCCGATAACAAAGGCTAATAATTTTGTATTGGCTACATCAATGCCCATTGCTGTTGCAGCGGTTTCATCCTCACGAACGGACATGATGGAACGTCCTGTTGATGATTGCATGATATTGCGCATAACGATTATAACCAGGATCATGAATAAAAATCCCCAGAACCAATTCGACATTTGGGGAATCCCGATCATACCGCGACCACCTTTCATTTCTGGAAAGGGTAAGATTGTATCTGAATTAACTTCGAGAATATTAACGACGATGGTAAAACCTAATGTAGCAATACCAAAATAGTCGCTTCCTAATGTCAGTACGGGTAAACCAAATAAGAAACTGATTTCGGCAGCAAAGGCGCCGGCAAGAATGACGGCCAGGAAATATACAATTTGGAGGGCTATTCCACTATTCAATGGCCCTGGCGCTGCAATGGTACCGAGTAATGGCGCTAGAGACGGATTAATTGCATTGCCGATAAATACAGCAACAGCGCCAGCAATAACACACCCAATTAAGTACATGGTAAAAGCAGAAAGTACCGGTACACCGCGAATTTTTTGTAGTAATTTGTTGATGCCGAGAATTGCAAGACCGCCCAGGAGAATGCCAATGCCAACAACCAGAAGACCTCTGGAATCGCCATTTGTCCAGCGGTAGGTAATATCTGCTGCAACGTATGCTCCGATGCCGTAAAAACCCCACTGTCCCAGGCTGAATTGACCGTTGAAACCGTAGATGAGGTTTAAACCCAGGGCTACAATTGTCATCGAGCAGCTTTGAAGGAGTAAACCTTTATCAAAATCGGACAAAATTTGGAAAGAGCCAAATTGCACAGACAGGGCAAGTTGAATGATTCCAAAGGCAACGATTAAACCAGCAATCTTAACCCAGATTGAAGGATGCGCCAAAATTCGCATTAACCCGTATATATATGCCAGGACAGCAACTATTTTTACAATTGAGATAAGTAGAAATCCGATTTCCATTGCCGCCTCTTATGCCTTCTCTTTTTCAGGTTCGCCGAAGATGCCGGTTGGTTTTACTAATAAAACGATGATCAGGATGCTGAAGGCTACAGCATCGCGCATGGGAGTAGAGATATAGCCCATGGTTAAAGCTTCTGCCTGCCCCATGATCAAGGCTCCAACAAAAGCGCCAGGTATGCTGCCAATTCCGCCCAGCACTGCCGCAACAAATGCTTTAAGACCGGGTAATATTCCCAATTGCGTCCAAATGGATGAGTAAGCTATTGCATATAAAACTCCACCCAAGCCGGCAAATGCTGCACCAATGGCGAAGGTGAAAGAAATGATCTGATCAACATTGATACCCATCAAACGAGCAGCAGGTTTATCAAATGAGGCCGCTCGCATCGCGATACCAATCTTTGTACGTCGAACCAGGAATTGTAATAATATTTGCACCAGAATAGAAGCAACGACAATGATAATGAAAATATTAGAGAACGTTATGCTTTTATCAGGCGGCGCTACTCCTTCTTGGATCTGATGGATACCTTCTTTGATGTACCAAGCAACAACACCAAAAGGTCTTTCGTATGGAATAAAGCGGGGTGAAAAAACAAAATATAACGCGCCAAAAAATTCCAGGAAAAATGATACACCAATTGCTGTAATGAGGGCCGCAATACGCGGGGCGTCTCTTAGCGGTTTATATGCAACACGTTCAATTGTGATCGCCAATAATACACAAACGACCATCGATAAAAGTATAACTGTACTGGAGCCTATAACGGTGACGAGAATTGGGGACATATCTTTGAATACAGCTGCAGGCCATTCATGCAGGTTAAAACGAGTTACCGCATAAAAACTTGTAAAGGCTCCGACCATAAATACATCGCCATGGGCAAAATTAATTAATTTAACAATGCCATATACCATCGTATAGCCTAAAGCGATCATTGCGTAAACAAAACCAAGTTGGAGTCCACTCATTACGATTTGAGCGAATAGTATTGGATCTTTTAGAAAATTTTGAATTAAAACGTATAAAACCACAACCGATAATAAACCAAGAAAACTATAGCCAATCCATGCCAGTGGTTTTTGGGGTTTATGGATGTGTGGTGCAGGTGGGTTTGATATGGTTTCCGTTTGCATGAGACGGGGTTCTCCAAGTCAAGAACAAGCGTCGGGAAATGGAGGGCGATTAATCACGCCCTCCATTTTTAACTAATTATAGTGTATTAAGCAGGCGCAGTTTTTTTATGGCATAACCTGTGAATAGAATTGCGCTTTGCCTTCTTTTACTGTAACAATTGTTACTGGTTTGATGGGGGTGTGGAAGGCATCGAAGGTGATGGTACCTGAAACAGCCTCAAATTTTCCAGTTGCGATTGCTTCGGCAACCTTGGTCGGATCATCAACGCCGGCTTTTTCGATTCCTGAGATCAGAATGTTCGTTGCATCGTAGGCCAGGGCAGCTAAAGCATCCGGTAATTTGGCGTTACCTTTGTCGTCCTTATACTTTGCGCCATAGTTCTGGACAAAGGTTTGAACGGCTGCGCGGTTTTCGGTTGGCGAGTAGTGGTTTGTGAAGTAACCACCATCGGCTGCGGCTGCATCAAGATCGGGGGAATCCCAACCATCGCCGCCGATGAACGGTGTGGTTATACCCTTTTCCTTTGCCTGTTTGGTAACCAGGTTAACGATGTTGTAGTAATCTGGCAGAACAACAACGTCGGGTTTGGCTTCAGCAACCTTGGCAAGCGTGGTTGAGAAGTCAGTATCTTTGGCTGTGTAGGTTTCTTTTCCAACAACTGTACCACCTGTTTCGGTGAAGTACTTTTCGAAGTATTCAGCCAGACCTTTTACGTAGTCATTTGACTGGTCAAGCATGATGAATGCCGTTTTAGCCTTTAATGTTTCAGCAGCAAATTTTGCCATCACTTTACCCTGGGTGTCGTCGTTGTAGCAGGCAACAAAGGTGAATGGTTTCACATTGCCGCTCGCATCTCGAACAACGCTGGGGTTTGTCGAGGTACCGCTGATTTGAACGACTTTCTTGGCATTGGCAATTTCTGAAACAGGGATGGAAGCTTTTGAGCATACTTCGCCAACGAGGTACTTCACTTTATCCTGATCAATAACCTTGTTCGCTGCGTTAACGGCTGGGTCAGGGGTGCACTGACTGTCTTCGACAATCGGGACGATTTTCATACCCAAAACACCACCCTTTGCATTCCATTCTTCAATGGCTTGCAATGCACCATCGCGAGTAGAAACACCAAATGTTGGGACTGGACCGCTTAAGGGGGCCAGGATTGCTATTTTGATTTCCTTGGGTGCTTCTTGTGCTGCGGGCTGGCATGCTGTGATAAGCATGATAGCAATAATTAAAACACTTAATACCTTAAAAGTACGCATTGCAGAT
>CAZDAW010000091.1:0-14635 GCA_964503685.1 uncultured Anaerolineaceae bacterium
TTTAATACTTTATAATATGAATTATTTTGTTTAATGGGGCGTATATTACCGGGACGCGGTGTGCGAGATCGGGTTGTTTTATTCGGTTGATAAATCTTTTAATCGCCGCAGTTTAAATTTAAGGTAACTGTATTACCTTCGCAATTTTGTTCAGTTTTATGGAGAAGAATATCCCAACAACACAAACGAAGGTTCTGGTTCCACGCAGGCGGAGTGATATTTTATCTCGCCAGCGGTTATTGGATATCCTTTATGATCTGCTGGATTACAAGCTGATCATTGTATCCGCCCCTCCGGGTTATGGGAAAACTTCACTGATTATTGACTTTGCCCATCATACTGAATGGCCGTTTTGCTGGTATTCGTTGGATAGTTTAGACCAGGATCCTCAACGTTTTCTGACATATTTTATATCCTCAATTGCTTTACAGTTTCCGAATTTTGGCAAGCGTTCTTTATCTGTTTTGCAGAATATGTCGCAGGGTGAATTGAATCTGGACTCTATGGTCTCGACGATTGTAAATGACGCTTATGAAAACATCAGCGAGCATTTTGTGATTGTTCTGGATGATTATCATTTAGTGGATCAGAGCAAGCCGGTCTCTTATTTTGTCAGTCGTTTTATTCAAGATACTGATGATAATTGCCATGTTATTATTGCTTCGCGTACTCTTATATCTCTCCCCGATTTGCCATTGATGGTCGCCCGCTCTCAGGTGGGCGGCTTGAGTTATGAAGAATTGGCTTTTTCATCGACAGAAATTCAAGATCTCTTGTTACAAAATCATCATTTGACAATTTCGAATGATGTTGCCAGTGATCTGGCCAACCAAACAGAAGGCTGGGTTACTGGTTTGCTGTTATCAACACAGGCGACAGGACAGGGTATGTCGGACCGACTACGCCTGGGAAAAGCATCGGGCGTGGGTTTATATGATTATTTAGCGCAGCAAGTTTTTGACCAGCAACCTCCAGCAGTTCAAGAGTTCCTTCTTCGCACTTCTCTAATTGGCGAGTTCGATGCTGCGATTTGCAAGGAAGTAATTGGACAGGCTTTATCAATTGAGGAAAACTGGGAAGAACTGATTGAGACATTGTTTCGGAGTAATTTGTTTGTATTACCTGTTGGAGAAGATAATATCTGGCTGCGTTATCATCATTTGTTTGCGGATTTCTTGCAGAGGAGAATTCTATCCGAACGTCCGCATGAAGCGAAAGCAATATTGACTTGTCTTGCAAATGTGTTTTCTCAACGGGGAGAGTGGGAGCGAACGTTTGAGTTATTGAACCGACTTGGCGATACAAAAGCAGTAGAGAAGTTGATAGAAAAATCAGGAACAGATCTTATTGCAAATGGTAAGTTGGGTGTATTAAATGAGTGGCTGGAGTCGTTACCGCGTGAGTGGATTCAAGCCAACCCCGTTTTGCTTTCCTTACAGGGAAGTATTTACATGATGCAAAAAGATCCACAGCGTGGATTAGAAGTATTAAATCGCGCAGTTGAAATGTTAAGGAATTCGGGTGATTTAAGAACCTTGTCGGAAACATTGATTCGCAGGTCAATCAACTTCAGAATGCTAGGTGATTATTCTAATGCCCTGGCAGATGCCGAAGAAGTGCTTGAGATTCCTCTGGAGAAGCTATCATCTAAAATGCTCTGCGCCGAGGCTTTGCATGTCAAAGGGAACGTTTTGTATCAGTTGGGACACGTAAAAGAAGCCTTGGCGTGTTTGACAGAATCTCTTGCGGCCTACCAAAACGAAAATGATGAACAAAGTGCAGCGATGATCTGGATGGACATTGGAAATATTCACCTTGCAACAGCAAATTATTTGGCAGCGGAGCATTCCTATACCAAGGCATTGGAGTACTGGCAAGAAACCAAAAATTCCACCTGGATGGCAAATGTTTTGAATAACCTGGGCGAATTACAGCGGCTGATGGGCGATTTTGAAAATGCCATCCTGACGCTGGAAAAAGCAATTGATTATGCAAAAGACAGCGGTTACCTCCGGTTGGAAGCTTATTCTCTGGCAAGTATTGGCGATTTATATCTTGACCTGGATGCAGTAGATCAGGCATTAGAAGCGTATAACAAGGCGCGTCTGATGGCGAACAGAGTTCAAGATAAATTCCTGTTGTTATACCTCGACCTGGGCGAAGCAGTTTTGACGCATCGACAAGGCAATACATTTCAGGCACAGACACTCCTTAGAAACGCCCGGCGCCTTGCTGAAATAAATGGTTCACAATATGAGCAAAATTTGTGCCGATTGGAATCGGGACGCATTGGAGTGAACACAAAGTCCTTTGCAGAGAATGTCTCTGAACTTGAAAAAGCCTTTTTGTATTTTGCCAGAGAAGGCCATACTGTTAACGCAATGCGCGCCCAGCTTTATCTGGCAATCGCTCAATACCAATCCGATCGTGTCATTGAAGCGAAGGAGAATCTACAGAAGTTCATCAACCAATTGACGGGGATTGATTATCGTGCAGTAATGTTTACATCAATTCGTGAAGTGAGACCATTCCTGGAACAGATGAACGCGGATGGGTTTGCGGTGTTAATTCAAAGCCTATTTCAAGAGGTCGCAAACTTCGAGAAATCGCTTTCAGCTTTCAGACGACGTTTGCGGCGAAAAGCGATGATCGTGCCTTTCGCTCCGCCAAAGATATATATTCAGGCCCTGGGTAAAATGTATGTGAAGGTCAATGATCAGGTTGTGACTTCATCTGACTGGCAAACACAAACAGCCCGCGATCTGTTCTTCTTTTTACTGGCGCATCAAGAGGGAGTTACCAAGGAAGTTGTGGGGGAAATATTCTGGATGGATTCGTCTCCGGCCGAATTGAAAATGAGATTTAAGAACACAATTTATCGTTTGCGCCGGGCGGTTGGAAAAGATGCTGTAATATTTCAGGATGAATATTATTTTTTCAATACAGCTTTAGATTACGAATACGATGTCGAGTCGTTTTTCAAAGAGATTTATCATGCTGAACGGACCGATGATAGGCGCCAGAAAATCAATTTTTACCAAGCAGCCTTGAAATATTACCAGGGGCCCTATTTACAGGAAGGAACTGACACCTGGATTCTGGAGGAGCGGCAGAATATCTATAGAAATTATATTGGCGCTTTACAAAAATTAGCCGCTTTATATCTTGAAAGTGAAAAATATGAAGATGCCCTTCTATGTTGTCAGAGGATGCTGAATGAGGATCCTTGCATAGAAGAGGCTCACCGATTGGCGATGAAAGCCTATGCAGCAATGGGGAACCGGAGCGCCATCGTAAAACAATACGAATATTGCCAACAGGCTTTGTCCGAAGAGTTGAATGCAAAACCATCGCCGGTTACAAATTCCCTTTTTGAATTATTGATGCGTTAAAAGAGATTTGCAATGGCATATTGTTCATGCCCGTGATGCTTTTGGGAACAGGTTTTTATATTTAATTCATTCATTTTTACCGTGTGCAAAATTTGTGAATAAACATGCCCAATTATATAATTTGGGTTAAACGCTTGTTTTAAAGCCCACTTTGAAGCCTGTTTTGGAGCCTACCCCCTGTCATAATAATGCATAAATATCAAAATTTGAGAGGATTTGGATCATGAAATCAATCGCTTCTTCGTTAACCGTTTTCGTTGGCAAGCTCGATTCTCAGAAAGTACGCCTCATTGTCATGATCGGTGTTTTGATGCTGTTCGTTCTGGCAGCAGGCGCTCCAGTCGCGACGGGCGGTTGTGGGCACTAATTTATGGTTTTACTGATAGGGATAATAGCTGGATTTATTGCCCTTTTAATAAGATCTAAAATTAAGCGAAAACCAATACGAGTGATTGAGTTAAAGTATTGGTGGCTGGTAATAGTAGCGTTTATACCGCAATTTTTTGCTTTTTACTTTTCGGTTGGAGCGCTCCGACTACCTGATGAGTGGATTCCCACTATCTTGGTATCGACACAGATAGTCCTTTTACTTTTTGTTTGGCTTAATCGAAGGCTATCAGGTATGTGGTTATCAGGTGTGGGGCTGATCTTGAATTTTCTGGTTATTATTTCAAATGGGGGATTTATGCCCATCAGTCCAGAGATGGTCAGTCGTTATCTGATTCACAATGAGACCGACGGCTCTTGGCAAGTTGGGAAAAGGTTGTTATCGACAAAAGATATTGTTATTCCGCCTGCCGAGACGAAGCTATTTATTTTTTCGGATCGATTTGCCATTCCTGAGTGGTTTCATTACCCAGTGGTCTTCAGTTTGGGAGATGTTCTGATCTCACTCGGGATATTTTGGTTGATATTTTCATCGGTGGAAACATAAACTTTACCAATTTATGGAGGTGCTGGAATGCAAAAACAAGGTGTTTGCACACAAAAGTCAATTATCTATCAAGAATCTGAAGTCAATCCGGAATTTAGTCGCCTGCTTTGTGCAGCCGTGGTTAACCAAAAATTTCGGAAAACCTTATTTGCAAATCCTCTTAGCGCCGTAGCTCAAGGATATTGCGGTGAATCTTTTAACTTTAGCGAAGACGAGATCAGGCGATTGAATGCAATCCGCGCCAATGATTTGCAAGAGTTCGCCGCACAGATGTTGAGGACCACAGAATCTATCCAGTTGCCCATCGCAATTCCGGCAGGTGTGTGACGGATCATTGAGTAAAATCAAGTAATTTATCGTTGTTTAAAGGTGCAGTTCAATGGCTATTGAATTCTCTAACATTGACTTGAGTTTGAAGACCGTCTATGACATTAATACCCAGGCCTCAGACGAGAAATTTACTGAACTATATAACTTCAGCCGGTCTCTGGTCACGACGAGCACACTGGACTTATTATTAGAGAGCACCGTAAAATATGTTGTCAATATTGTCCAGGTAAATTTTTGCAGGCTTCTCGTAATAAACCAGGAACAGGTTTTTGAGTGTAAAGCCGTTTGTTTCTCGGATGACGAGAATCCGAAAAAGACGTTGTCTGATACACAATATGTTCAGCGAATTTGCGCGCGGGTAACGAAGCAGGATAAACCCCTGGTCATTGGTCAATCGCAAGAATCTTTAAGCCTTGATGAAGGACGAATTTTACATCTGCATGGGGTAGACTATTTATGTCTGGTACCCATGCGCATCAATTCTGATGCAATCGGTTTATTAATACTTGGGGAAAATAATAAGGGTTCCGGTAATCCTTTTCATGATGGGAAGCTTCGTCTTGCCAAATTGATTGCAGATCAATCGGCCAGCGCCATTCATCGAACGCGATTATCCAATTATATCCAGCATAGCTATCTGGAAACCGTTCTGGCATTGGCAAAGACAATTGAGGCGAGAGATCCCTATACGGGTGGGCACAGTAAAATGATGCTCCAATATGTTCAGCGTATGGCAGAGCAATTGGGATGTTCGCTGGCAGAGACGCAAACGATCAGTCTGGCGGCTTTATTACATGATATTGGCAAAATTGGTGTGCCAGATGAAGTATTAAAAAAACCTGGACCTTTGACTGAAGAAGAATGGGGGATTATGAAACGGCATCCGGATATTGGCGCTGATATTGTCCTTTCAGTTTCCAGATTATCAGGAGTAGCTTCTATTATTCGCGCTCATCATGAACGGGTTGACGGCAGTGGATATCCATTGGGATTGACTCGCGAATGGATATCCCTGGGGTCCAGAATAATATCGGTTGTTGATGCTTATGTGGCAATTACCAGTGATCGGGTTTATCGGGCAGGCAGAACGCATGCAGAGGCAATCGAAGAAATTAAAAAATGTTCCGGCAGTCACTTTGACCCGCAAATCGTCGATGTGTTTTTACGTTTGTTTGATGATTGAATTCTTATCGCTTCACCGCTGTGTCTTTTGTTCGGCCTTGTAAAGAGCTCGATAAGCAATAATGGCGATTGCAATATAGGCTAATGTCTTCGGGATCATCAACATTCCCAATAGGGGCGCCCGATCGACGAATAGAATCACCGGTGTATAAAAGAAATAAGATGTGAAGATCATTGCGCCAATCCACTTGAATGTGGCATCGTTGGTCTTAAATGCATCGATTAAGATCAAAATCATCACGCCAATTCCTTGAATCATAAGCGGGATATTTCGAATAATACCCATTGGTTGTGGGGGAATTACGTTACCCCATTCATTACCTGGCAATGCCATGATAACCAACCGAATAATACCGGTAACCAGTAAAACAGCGGCAAACCAATTGAAATTTTTGCTAAAACGTAAACGCCAAACATCCACAAGAATCATGTAAAAGAATGTTACGGTGATCGCAGTGGCTAATGCACCCCAACCAACAAAAGTTGGGTTAGCATCCAAGCCGCCTGAAATATAAGCGATCACTCGGAAGCCAACGTGTCCCGTATCACCTAATGCAAGCAACGCGAACATCCACCGGATGCGTTGGGCAATTGTCTGATCTGATTTTGATACCAGGGAACGATTTTTCGTCATTGCCAGGACGAGTCCCCAGATAGTTAGCAAATAAGTCACATTGAAAATAATTTCTACCCATATCCGAATAGATTCTGGCATTTTATCTCCTTGAGATTAATGGATTATGTCCACTGTGAAAGAATAACCTATTTCACTCTGGCTTCTATAGGAAGTGATGATTGCGTTTTTGTTAGAACACGCAGGCCATATAAAAACGCGATTAGCTGAACAAACGCGCCTGTCCAAAAAGATAATGTGGGATAGAGATCATAAGCAAACCCGGCCCATAGGGGGCCAATGCCACGGCCTAACGATTGAAATGAATTGTTGAAACCCATTGCGCTGCCTTGTTCTCCGGGTTGTGCACGTTGTGAAACCAGGGATGTCACGCTGGGTTGAAGCAGTACATTTCCTGCGGTAAAGACCAATGCACTCACGATCATTTCCCATTTGTACGGCGACATCGCCAATCCAATTAAACCAAGCATACTGATCAAAAGACCGCCTAATAATACGCGCTCTTCACTGAAACGACGTGTTAATGGGCCGATCAGTATCCCTTGTTCGATAACAGAGAGGATACCCATACCTCCCATGATGAATCCAATTGCTGATGGTCCCATGGCAAAGTGTTCTTTTCCATATAGAGAAAGCACACTTTCCAGGTTTGCCAGAGCAAATGCTAATAAGAATGCCATAGCAAACAGGAATCCCAAAGGGCCGATGAGCGCTCTACTTAATTGATTGACTCTTGAACCGGTGGGTTGTATGTCCGATTTCCGTTGATCTTGCGGAAGTGATTCGGGCAAAAGAAATTGAACAAACGGAATAGCTAATACGGCGAGAAGTGCGCTAAAGATGAAAGGTACTGAAAGATTAATCAAGGCTCCGGTTTCTGGATCAGTGGTTACCTGGATAAGATTATCAATAAATGGTGGTAAAGGAAGTGAGATAGTGCTGAGTATCCCGCCCAACATTGGACCAAAGATCATGCCCAAGCCCATCGCGGCCCCCATCAGTCCTACTCCTTGTGAACGGTTTTCGTTCGTTGTAATGTCAGCAATATAAGCCATTGCGGTGGGCAATGTAGCTGAAGATAATACACCAGCCAATGCTCTTGCCCCAATAAAAATAACCAGATTAGGTGAAAAACCTTGCAGTAAGAAGGCTATTGCATAACCTGTTATTCCAATGAGTAAAACTGGTTTTCTGCCAATACGGTCGGATAAATGCCCCCATACTGGTGCAAAGATAAATTGCATGATGGAATAGCTTGACATCATAATACCCATAGCGCTGCCACTTGCGTCAAAATGGGTGATAAAAAAAGCCATCAATGGCAGTACTATTCCGAATCCGAGCATGATGATGACAAGTGTAGCGAACAGAATGATTGTGGAAGTACGAGTATTCATAACGATCTCACTACCTTATAAATAATTGGGGAATGTTTCTGATTTTGAGAGTTTTTATGAACGTGATTTATTCTCAAGTTTTGATATAGATTCAGCCAATACTTGTAATACTTCAGCGAGTGCAGAATGCTGTTCGATCGGAATTTCTTTTAATAACTCTCGAATCCACTGATCACGGGCCATAAAACTTTGTTCCACTAAATTTTTGCCTTGAGCGGTCAGGAAAACGATACGCGCCCGACGATCCTCTGCCGATACTTTGCGCTCAACAAGCCCTTGTTGTTCCATTCGTTCAATAAGCTGGCCTGCGCCGGCTTTTGTTGATTGCAAGATTTTTACGAGATCGGTTATTTCACATGGGCCATGGTGATAAATACGAAGCAAGACAGCAAATTGAGACATCGAAATGCCAGAAGATCTGAGGAAGTGCATCAGATCGTGAATTGATATTCGAAAGAATGAGGATGACCAGTTTTGAAGAATGAGGGAAAGGTTATCAGAATTGTTCATATAGTAAATACATATTTACTATATCAATGTTACCAGAAGTTGTCAAGATATGAAACGAAGATTTGTAAAAGGGTTGTATTTCTCTGAAGATTGTTGTATAGTATAAACAAATGCAAAAAATTGCATGCAAATAATTGCTTTTCTTAAAAAGGACATTATGGCAACAGAGGATAAATTCAACAGGTTGGTAGAGATTGCCCGAGCGTATTACCTTGAAAACCGCACCCAGGCAGAGATTGCGCGGACTTTTGGGGTGAACACCAGCCAAATTTCACGTTATCTTAAAGAAGCGCGCGAATCAGGAATCGTTCAGATTCGGATAGCAGATCCAGGTGAACAACCTGTTGAGCTGGCAGAAAGCATGCGTCGGCATTTCCCTTCTCTGGTGGACATTATCATCGCGCCGATTTTTACTGACGAAATAGAAGCCGCGCGTGCAATCGTTGGGCGGTATGCAGCAAATTACCTGATGGAAATTGTTAAGCCGGGTGATCATTTGGCGTTGGGTTGCGGCCGGACACTGCGGGCTATGGTCAATGCATTACAGCCGCGTGAGGTAAAAAATGTCACGGTCACACAGGCAATGGGTAATTTTGGTCATGAAGCACATGGAATTGATTACATGGAGATTGCTCAAGGAGCTGCCAATGCCTTTGGCGCCAAGCTCTATTACATCAGTGCACCTGCAATATTGGGTAAGGGAGTAACCGCCCAACAAATGATCGATTCCAACCCCACCATACAGGTAGCATTTGAGATGGCTCATCAAGCCGATATCTGCGTGTTCGGTGTAGGCTCATTAGAATCAGATCAGATTTACACTCGATTTGAATTGTTGGAGCAAGCTGAATTGGATCAATTGAAAAGCCGAGCTGTAGGTGATATCTGCGGCCGGTTTTTTAATTGCAATGGTCAGGAACAGGTGAGTACATTCTCTGATCGGATTATTGGGATTAGTCTTGAGGATATTCGCAGGATGAAATTGCGCATTGCAGTAGCCAATGGTACTGATAAAGTTGCGCCTTTACTGGGCGCCCTGCGGGGTGAATGGATCAATGTGCTTATTTCTGACGAGAATACTGTTCGGAGCATTATCGCCTTGTCAGATACACTCCCCACGCAGGGTTGATCTCAAGTGGTCAAGAAAGGAGGTAAATAGTACTAAAAATAACCCGATTTAATTGGGCAATCTGGCCTCAACGTTTCATCTAATATTCAAATTTGTCTAATAAGAGGTAAATTATGAAGAAGAATGTTCTGTTTCTCTCCCTGTTGATCGGTATATTATTGTTGAGCGCGTGTACAGGTCAAAGCGGCACCAAGCAATACCGGACTCCTACGCTCAAAACGGAAGGCCTGGGGGTAGCCGAAGATCTGGTTCCCACAGATGCTGAAATCAAGGCCGCCGTAGAACATTTGACCGCCGAGAAGTCGTTCGTGGGGGTTATTGCGTGCACCTATACCACCGAATATCACTCAACGGTTGCTGATTCAGCAAAAGCCTTTGCGGAGAAAATTGGCCTGCCTGTTCGTACATTTGATTCTGAAGTGGATGTTAACAAACAAATTGGTGCGATTGAAAATTTTGCCAGTTCTGGCGCCAAAGTAATTGTGATTTGTATGTTCGATCCACCCAGTGTAGAAAAGGCGATTAAAGAAGCGGCAGATAAAGGTGTTTTCATCGTTCAATATGCGGGCCGAGATGTAGCAGCCATCGGAGGCGTTTCGATTAGCATTGAAGATGCCGATTTGGGAAAAGCTGCTGGCGAATACGCGGGTGAACTTATCACAAAGGAATTGGGCGGAAAAGCTAACGTTGCTATTCTGGATTATCCAGATATTGCCAATGTGGTTGTCCGAGCAACAAACATCAAAGATGGTTTGCTTGCCAAAGCGCCTGGGGCAACAATTGTTGGCAACTACCTGGGCGGAACGACTGAAAATGGCCTAAAGTCAATGGAGACTGCCTTACAGGAGCATCCTGAAATCAACGTGATTGCCAGTATTAATGACGCGGGGGCGTTTGGCGCCATGCAAGCATTAACCACAGCCGGCAAAACGGATAAAGACACAATCATCGTTGGAATCGATGCCGAAAAACAGGCTTTGGATTACATCTCTAAGAACACGATGTATCGCGGCACAATCGACACGGCGCCTGCAAAAACCGGCGAGATGGCAATCCAGGCTGCTGTTAAATTATTGGCTGGGGGTACCCTGCCGCAGAACGTGCGTGTTCCGGTTAATCTGGTCACTCGCGAAAATGTATCGCAGTTTATCAAATGATGTGATACCTGGGCGGGGCTGCCAGCAATATTCATAGAGACAGCCCCACCACTTCTTGGGGTTTCAGGGGTGAGTGGCAGAACTCGCCCCTTCCCAGGGCATTATTATATTTCAAAACATCCCGATAGGTGAAGTATGACAGAAGCTCAATCTGAAAAGAAGGAAGATGAAATCCGGATCAAAAAAGGCGTTCGATGGCTGAACTTTCTTGGTGAACAAGGATTTATTGTTATTTTCCTTCTTTGGTCGCTGATATTAACATTTACAACGAATTCGTTCCTGACGGCCGGAAATATCTTCACGATTTTACGTCAGGCAACGATTATCAGTATTCTGGCAATCGGCGAGCACTTTATTGTTCTGCTTGGAACAATGGATATCTCGCTTGCCGCTGCTCTCTCGCTGACCGGGGTGGCAATGGGCGCATTGCTTGTGGACTTCAATGCCCACCCACTTTTGGCTGCTTTGATCGTTATGGCATTCGGAGCAATTATTGGATTGATAAATGGCCTGATTGTTACCCGTTTGAAGATAAATCCCATCATCACCACACTGGGGATGATGAGCATACTCGAAGGTCTGGCGTTTATCTATACCAAAGGGAAGACGATTTACGGAAGCCAGATCGACTCCATTCAATTTCTTAGCAGAGGTACGGTTTTTGGAATTCCGGCGCCGGTGTTGATCATGACAGGTCTTTATATTCTGGCTTTCTTGTTACTGCGATATACCCGTTTCGGCGCGCATATTTTTGCAACAGGGAACAATGAAAAAGCGACCTGGCTGGCAGGCGTCAATGTGCTGAAGGTGAAGCAGTACGCTTTTTTGGCGGCGGGCATATTGGCTGCCTGCGCCGGGATCATGCAGGTGGCGCGTCAGGGAAGCGCCACGGGCGGCATGGGAGCGGATTTTCTTTTTCCGGTATTGACTGCCGTTGTGTTAGGCGGCGCAAGCCTTTCAGGTGGCCGCGGTAAAGTATTCAACACCCTGATTGCGGCGATTTTTTTGACGACGATTACCAACGGTATGATTTTATTGGGCGTCGATATTTACGTGCAGCGAATAATACAGGGCGGTATTCTCATTTTTGCTCTGTCACTCGATAGATTGCGGATCAAACAGGCATAACTATGAGTAATACGTCTTTCGTTCGAATTGAAGGACTCTCAAAGGCCTATCCAGGGGTGCAGGCATTGAAGGACGTTTCGTTTGATATTCAACGCGGCCAACTACACGCCCTGGTCGGTGAAAATGGAGCCGGAAAGTCAACCTTGATAAAGATATTGGCCGGCGCCGAGCCGCTGGATTCGGGCAGAATTTTCTTCGATGATCGACCTTACCAGCCGCGGAACCCGCATGAGGCGTTGGCGATTGGTGTTTCCACAATTTACCAGGTTTTTAACTTACTGCCTGACCGAACGATTATGCATAATATTTTATTGGGTAAGGAATTTTGCTCAAACGGTGTCTGGCTTGATCTGGCGAGTATGCGTCAAAGGACAAAAGAAATTCTTGCCACATTGGATGCAAGTCATCTGGACCCGGATATGTGCGTTGGCGAATTACGGGTAGGTGAACAACAGATTGTAGAAATTGCCAAAGCTTTGATCAACCGGGTCGATTTTTTGATCATGGATGAGCCGACGGCAGCGCTTAACCAATCTGAAGTCGCGGCACTGTTTCGTAATATTCGTATGCTGCACGAACGCGGCGTGACCATCCTATATGTTTCACATCACCTGGAAGAAGTTTTTGAACTGGCCGATAAAGTTACCGTTTTGCGCGATGGCCGGCATATCAGCACCAGCGATATTTCAAAAGTTGATGAGCATAGTTTAATTTTCGACATGATCGGACGGCATGTCACTTCATTGACGCCAGGGAATCAGCCTGTGCGAAAAGAAGAGATCGTTTTAAAAGTGGAACATTTATCCGCTGGTAAATATATACAGGATATCAATTTTGATCTTCATCGCGGGGAGATTTTGGCGGTGGCAGGTCTTTCGGGCAGCGGGAAAACAGAACTTGGAAAAGCTTTATTCGGCGCTTTGCCTGTAGGGAGCGGATCAGTCTCTTTAAAAAACCATAAACTATCCCCATCGCCAGAAAAGGCGATTCGATCTGGCATGATATATCTGCCTGAAGATCGTAAAAACGACGGCGTTTTGCAACAGCTTAGTATCCGGCGCAATATAGCTCTATCTATTCTGCCGAAGATCAGCGGTTTATTCGGCGTGATCAACCTGAAGCGCGAGGCAGAAATTGCCCGCAGACACGCAGAGATATTGGCTATCAAAACGCCCAGCCTGGATAAAGAAGTGACCACGCTCAGCGGCGGCAATCAACAAAAAGTAGCGCTAGCGCGTTGCCTGGCGGTTGATCCCGATGTATTCATTTTGATGGAGCCAACCCAAGGGATTGATATCGGCGTGAAATTTGAAATTTACCAGTTTATTACCGAACAAGCCAAACGCGGTAAATCCATCCTGTTGATCTCATCTGAACTGACAGAGATACTTGGCCTTGCCAACCGGGTTCTGGTGATGCGTGAGGGCCGTATTGCAGCCGATCTTGAGGTTGCCAATACCAGTCGTGAAGAAATCTTAAGCTATGCGCTGGGAGTGACGTCTTCTCATGGCGAAAGTGCAGCAGCAATTTAGCAGGTCATTACGCCTAAATTTTAAGGAGTATTAAAAATGGTGAAGCAAAAATATGACAGAAAAGTTGGAACGCGTGCCAAACGTTGGGAATTGGAAGGAGATATTAAACGTTTGATTGAGGGTACTGCCGAATATCCTATCATGTATCGCAATTTGGGTACAGAACCTCAAACACAGCACCCGTTTAATCTTTATTGGGATATTAAGAGTCAACCGGATGCATTACGCGGCACTTTTGAGTTAAATCAAAAAAATATTCCGCAACTTGCCAAAAAAATGGTGGAACGCGGATTTAATAGCATGGTGGGGCATGGTTTGGGCACCTCTCAGTTCGTTGCCATGACGGCATCTGGCGCCTTTGGTGAGTGGGCCGGTTGGGATGGGCGCGGAATTGACTCGCTTGAGTATGTAAATTTCGATATGCCCTTTGATTTCAAACGAACAGCTTTTTTTACCTATTCCGGTTCGGGCGCAACAGTTGACAGCAACCGGGCAGCGCTGAAAGCAAAAGAACGGGGCGCATATCAGGTTGCGTTTACCAGCGTGGCAGGAAGCCCAATTACCCAGAAAGTTGACGAAATCATTCTGTGCGCAGGCGGTTTCGATACGGGCGGTTCGGATACTTTTCATTACACAACTCGTTTAACGGCTTCGATCTGGCTGGCGCTGGAAATCGGCGCGCTGACCCGCCCAAATGCACGCAATTGGGCCGATTTGCGTAAACGGCTGTTCGATTTGCCGGACAAGATGGAAAAAATGTTTGATTGGGTGAGCGAAAGATCACGACTGCTTTCGATGCGTTATAAGGATGTTCGCAGCGTTTTTGTGGTAGGCGCGGGCAGCAACCTGGGCACAGCAGAGGAATATGCGTTGAAATATGACGAAATGAGTGCGATCCCAACTAAGGCAATGTGTCCCGGAAGGCACATTCATGGCGCATTAGGTTTGACACAGCCAGATATTCTTACGATTGTCATTGCCCCTCAGGATGATCCGGCTTATGCGGCGCTGCGCGATATCGCCCAAGTGACACTGATGCTCAAATCCCCGTCAATTGGGATTATCAGTGAGCCCGATGAAAAAGTGGCCGATCAGGTGGATGATGTTTTTCGTCTTCCAGAAACGGACCCGTATCTGTTTGCTATTTTAAGCATTTTACCCGGGCAGTTGCTACCTTATTTTGCCGGTGTGGCGCAGGGTCAAAACCCTGATTGCCAGCGCGCCAATGTCGCCCGGCATGCCAAAGTGTGGAACTGGCTCTTCCCAAAAGATACGCATTAACCGATATTTTCGAGAGGCTCATTTAAAAG
>CAZDAW010000092.1:0-14538 GCA_964503685.1 uncultured Anaerolineaceae bacterium
CGTCAAAATCCGAGATTGCCACGCCTCGCCATTCTGTCGAGGCTCGCAATGACATTCAGGTGGCAACTTGGAATTATTTAATCGAATGATGATAAAGCTTTTTATAATAAATTGTTTCTGCCGGGGAATATTGCTCCAATGGAAACGATTTATTATTTCGTGTAGATATGGAATGTGTTTAGTGAGCCAGAATAATAAATCTACGACTTATGGGCAGGGGAAGATAGTGATATCCGAATAGACTTTCGAGCGGGTATATTCGTCATTCCTGTTTGCAAGAACAATTTGATATTGAAACCAGGATTCTCCCCAGTGGTGAGGGTTGCTGACCTCGTCGCCGTTTATTTTTATACTGTATTCTCCGCCAGATTTTGGAGAAAAGTTTTTAGTTTCCCAATTCGATTTATCATCCAGGTTTTTTGGGCGAAGACGGTAAAAGAGGGTCACGTAGTAGATTCCTTTGGGATCTGAGGCGTTGACGTTGATAATGACATGATCAGGATCACCGCTGCATTTGAATTTCGTGGTTGATAAATCCGGCTCGGAAATTGAACCTTTATCAGGTGTGCTTGTTAGAGTAGGAGTAGTTTGTGTGGAAGTTGGCAACGGCGTGTAGGTTGGATAAGGCGTATAGGTAGGCGCTGGTGTATTCTCGACTATTGGAGCGGTGGTAATTTGTGTATTGGGCGACGGGGCGGCGGATTCTTCCTGGACAACAATCATTGAACTGACCGGATTTCCCCAGATGCCCTCTTTATTCTGGGCGCGCACCTGCAAGGTATAACTTCCCGGCGCCGGCGGATTCCAGGTGAAGTTCATTACAGCGGATTGACCACCAGGGTCAGGATTTGGATCACTGGCAAGGATTTGCCCATTAACACTCAACTCAATAAGCGATATACCTCCGATATCAGTCGCGTGATAGATAATCGTTACTGGAGCGAATGGGAGGCTGCTGTTGTTCTGAGGATTATCAATAAAAGATTGGGGGATGGTGTGGGATTTGGTAGATTGAATGCTGCTACCCGGCGCGCTGCACGCTAACGCCAATAATATTATAAAAAATAACACAAGAATTAATCGCTGGCATCTCATAATTCATTTCCTCACATTTTGGAATAGCTGTTGATGAAAATAATCAAGAGTTTGGGTGTATTTTTGATAGAGGGTCGTAAAAAGGATATTTAAAATTATAAGATTAAAGTGGACAGAATTGTGCAGTCAGTGCTGATGAAATTGTTGAGATTGACCCAGAAAAGCAAAACTAACTTCGCATACTATCGTAAAAAGGTCTGGAATATCTAACCTGATGAATTAAGGCGCATTTCTCATTCTTCCAGAAATACAGTTGCCAAAATGGGCATGATCGTGATCGCTCCGCCTATTGTAAAATGGCGCTTAATAACGCAGACCAGAAACCAGGCTTAATGGCAATGGGCTTATTCTTTATTTTGTGTTTATCCCACCGTGTCAAGTGTGGTTGAAAATGTCGTGTTGAATTTGTATAATAATTGTAGAAGATCCTGTTCTATTGTTTCTTTATATTGTTGTTGGGAACAATAACAGGAGGCTGTAATGAAAACAATTATTTACATGTTTAATTTTTTATTGGTGGGCGGATTATTACCTTTTCCCATTCATATCACAGCAGCAGATACCCATATACCTGTTCCTGGATGGAGTCAGATAAACCCGCCTGGATTTGGCGACTCGACATATCCGGTTGTCAAGGCTTTGGAAGTCTATAATGGTCAATTATACGCGGCGATCAACCAATATTCTGCTTTCAGCGACAGCGCGTATTTACAGCGCATGAATGCAGACGGTACCTGGGAGAAGGCAGCCAGTTTTGATTTTTTCCACATTGAAGATATGCAAACTCATGGAGGGTATCTTTTTCTTGGGGGTCGATTTTTTCTTGACCCTGGGAACACGCCGGCAATATTTCGGTTTGATGGCAGTCAGGTAGATTGGATCACCACTACTTATACTTTTGGTGAAGCAAATCAGAAAATATCCCAGATGTTTGAATATGCTGGTGTTTTATACGCGGCAACTAAGACGACCGGTGGGGCGGGATTCTGGACGGAATTATGGTATTGCGATACAACGACTTGTGATACCTGGCATAAGCTCTATTCCGGGGACGATCTGGCCTCTAATGATTCAATTCCAACATTTTCGGTTTTCGATAATGTGGCTTATGCCGGAATGTCAGGCGGAGAAATTTATCGCTGTGATCCGGTCGAAACAGGAAACGCCTGCACGACTTCTGTGGGATGGGTATCAGCCAGTACCGCCGGATTCGGCGCGCCGCATCCCTCTTTTGGGGCATTGGCTGTATTTACATCACAGGATCGACTATTTGCAGGCATCAACAGCAGCGCCGGAGCGCAAATCTGGTATTGCAACCGCTCGGATGATTGTGACGCAAATGGCGACTGGCAGCAGGTAACTGATCCGAGTTGGAATCCATCCGGCGGTTATTTGATCAGGGCGATGGGAGAATTCAATAACCAATTTTATGTCATACTGGATGATGTGAGTTTGGGGATTCAGGTATGGCGCAGCGTTGATGGAATAAGTTGGGAAAAATTCCCTGCTGCCCCGGATGGTTTTGGCGATGAATCGCATGTTGCCGAAACAAATGCCGCCCTGACGATCTTCAATAATCTTTTCATCGTGGGTACTTACAATGAAAGTCTGGGTGGAGGCGTGTGGGCTACATCGGGAGATGCAGCAACTTTATCCCTGATTGTTCCCGCGGATGGGGCTCGATTAAAGCAACGTAATCCAATGCTGGATTGGACCGATGTCAGCGGGGCAGAGGGGTACCAGCTTCAACTCGCCAATAGGGTTGACTTCAGCCGATTGGTAAAAAATTATTCCGGGTTAACAGTGTCAGAAAAAATAATCACTGGTCTTGCAGCAAAAAAGACATATTACTGGCGTGTGCGAACATTAGTGGGAGGAGTTTGGAGTGATTGGGCTGAAGCGAGGAGTTTTATTGTTTCAAATCCGCCCAAGCGCCCCACATTATTGCGCCCAGTAAATGGGACAGTGGTTAAGACAGCTTTGCCTACTCTCAGGTGGACAGTAAGCAGTCGTCCGAGAGCGGCCTATTTTAAGCTGCAAGTAGATAATGATTTAACAATGAATTCACCCATTGTCAATGTAGATCATGCTGTTGGAAGAAGAATGACTCTCGATAGTCCTCTTGATAATAATGTGAGATATTACTGGCGAGTGATGGCCTGTAATTTGGATGATGAATGTGGCCCCTGGTCGAGGAGCTTCAATTTTATTACCCGTGCAGCGCGGGTCGATTTAAAGTCGCCTGAACATTTGGCAATCGTTGCAGAATTGCGCCCAACATTTGAATGGTCAGGGGTAACCAATGATACGACCAATCGGTATGAAATTCGTATTGGTAGAGGTGTTAGTGCAAAAGGGAATGTGACCCGAATCATCAAAGATACATGGGTAACAGGCTTGACCTATACCATCAATAAAGATTTATTGCCTCATACAAACTATTACTGGCAGGTGCGTTCAAAAGGAATGGGGGGGAATAATTTAGGGCTATGGTCAGATGCCCGATCATTTAACGTATCGCCGTAATATTGTTGATAAAAAAATTACATCGTCAGAATTTAGATCTTGTTGTTTTAATAATAAAATGAATGTTGGGGAAAACTTATCTCCTATTATAAAGAAATAGACTAAATATTAATTGGTTTACCCACTTGACTCTATAGCGGTGATAGGGTGTATATTATGCATGGATTTGATATGAAGACGCCATGAAATTTAAAATCGGTGATTTTGCCAGGCTGGGTCAGGTAAGTGTTCAGACGATACGTTATTACGATAACCTGGGGTTGTTAAAGCCCTGCGAGGTGGATCCGTTTACCAATTATCGTTATTACTCGCTGGAGCAACTCCCAAGATTGGTGCGAATTCTGTCATATAAAGATCTTGGCTTTTCTTTAGAGCAAATCAGCAATATGTTGGTTGAAGATTTGCCTGCTTCTGAATTGCGCAGGTTGCTTCTTATTAAACAGAAGGAACTGCGGGAACAGGTGCAAGAGCATCTCGATCGGTTGGAACGAATAGAATCTCGTCTTAGGAGAATAGAACAGGATAATAGTCAGTCAACCTATGATGTTATCCTTAAATCGGTTGAACCGTTGCGCGTAGTGTCCTTACGTGGAACGGTGTCATCGTTTTGGGATGCCAGCCCCCTATGGATGAAATTAGTTGACATACTTAATAGAAATCATATCAAACCGCGATCGCCCAGTTTCACGCTCTGTCATGCGACTGATCCGGAGATAGATATCGAGGTTTGTTTTCCATTAGGGTCAGATGTTAAGGAATGCGATGATATTAATATCAGTGTCTTACCAGCAGAAACTATGGCCTGTACCATCCATAATGGGTCTTTTGGTGGATTAATTACAGCATTTACTTCCCTGATCAAGTGGATAGATGATAATAATTTCACTATAGTTGGGCCAGATCGAGAGATATATTTGCAATTACCCAAAGAGGGCCAGTTTTCAAGTGATCCCAATGCAATAACCGAATTACAGGTTCCTGTTCAGAGGATGAATTGAACAGGTCATTATTCTTGGATTCTTTCGCAGTTGTGTAAACCAGCGGCCGCTGTTTCAATTTTATTCAATTTAATTTGGAGGTAAAAGATGTCTAGCCGTGATATTGTTTTATCATCGGTCGGTTTCGTGCGCCATGGTCAAGATGGCTTTGTTCTTGAAATCGATTCTGCTTTCCGCCCGGCGCTTGTGGGACTGGAAGGTTTCAGTCACCTGAATGTGATCTGGTGGAGCCACCATCTGGATAACAAAGAAAGTCGCGGTATTTTACAATGTGATCAGCCCTACCAGAATGCGCCTGCCCGCCTGGGCATTTTTGCAACGCGCTCTCCGATGCGCCCAAACCCGTTGTGTCTATCGGTTGCCCCGGTGATCGATATGGATATCGAAGCTGGCCGGATATTTGTTGCGTATATTGATGCTGAAGATGAGACGCCTATTCTCGATATCAAACCTTACCATCCCTGTGCAGATCGGGTGCGTGATGTTGGCGTACCTGAGTGGTGTCGACACTGGCCGGTTTGGTTTGAAGATTCAGGTGATTTCGATTGGGAGAAAGAGATGACCTGCTCGCAAGAAGTATCTTGATCAGAAAATTTGCTGGCAATGTAGCCGGTGAATCAAAATAATGATGATTTAAAACAAAGATTACTGTCTTAAAAATTATTTACAAATAAAAGAGGTTGCCCTGGTTTGGACAACCTCTTTTGTTACAAAGCTGAAATTTCTGATAAAAAATCTACCAGGAATTTACTTCAGCAAGCGTCAGTCAATTGCTGCTCGTTCAACCGGTGGTTTGAAAATCATAAAGATGAGGTTGAGAAGGATGCCGAATACTGCGCCGGTGGCGATGGCGGGTAAACCATTGGGGAAGAGCCCCTGCAGAATTGGGAAGGGCAGGAAACCGCCAGAGTAACCAATGTTGCCGCCGATACCAACGATGAGGATGACGGCGCCGATGGCGAGTTGTTTCGGATCGAACAGATTGACCTTTTCGGACATCATAAGGGCAATACCCTGCATACCAATGACGCCGAACAGATAGATGGATAGACCACCACTGACTGCGGTCGGGATACTGGAAACGATATCAGCCAGCGGGCCAATGAAGCCCAGGATGATAGCGATGGCGCCAGCGCAGATCAGCACCGGGCCGGAGTAGTTACGGGTGATGACCATCAGGGAGTTGTTCTCGCCGTAGTTGGTACCAGCGGTTGAGCCGAAGATACCATTGATGATATCATCAAGGCCGTCCAGCATCAGGTTGAGGCCGATGTATTGGCTCAGTCCGATCTTCTTTTTGCCCATTTCTTCAGCCAAGTGGTCGATATACAGGCTGATCTGATACAGGTGGGCAGTCGATTCAGGGATGGTGGCGATAGCCATAACCCCAATGCCGAAGATAACGGTCAGAGTCAGTGGATCATTGAATACCGGGAAGGTGAATTTTGGCGCTCGAATGATTGCCGATGTGAATTTCAAATTGACTAATCCGAAAGGAATAGCCGCAAGGTAACCAACGATTGCGCCTAAAAGGATTGGCAGCATGCCAATGAATCCCTTGCCCTGCAGGTAAACCGAAAAGCAGATAGCAGCCAACAAAGTGATGAGGGCAACCACCCACCAGGTTACGGAACCGGTCATAATGCCGCCGGATACACCGCTTGCCATGTTGAGAGCTGAAGCGCCGAGGCCAATACCAATGGTGCATGCCACTGAACCTGTGACGATTGGAGGTAGGACTTTATCAACGCCTTCTTTACCACCAGTGAGGCGGATGATCAAGCCGACGATGACGTTGATAATACCGGTGGCCAGGAAGCCTGCCTGGACGACTGAGAGTGTGTAGGGATCAGCTTCTACACTGAACTCAGCTTTGGTGATGGCTGTTACAGCGGCGAGGTAGCTAAAGCTGGAACCGTAATAAAGGGGGATGTATGTTCCCATGCTCAGTTTGGCGCCGATCAAAGCAACGATTGTGCCAAGACCGGTCACTGTCAACACGGTGCTGACAGGGAAGCCCATAATCAGGGCGCACAGAACGGTTGCGGGGAACATGGTGATGACGTGCTGAAGACCGAGCAGGAGCATCTTACCAAATGGCGGTTGGTCATTTGGAAGATATCCAAGAACTTTTGTTTCAGTTGCCATTACAAATTCCTTCCTTTCTTCCATGATGGTTTGAAACTTGCTTTACTTGGTTTAATAAAATACAAAAAAGAATTTAAAGATCATGTACTAACTTCGAGCAATCAAACCACTCAATCATTCCTTCCCTTGCGATCACCTCCTTCCCTCTTACTTCTTCTCTCCTTGCTGCTCTGGTTGTGTTGCTATGCTCACCAAACAATAACCAGAGCGCCTATCGGTGAAATTGAACACCCCCGTAATATTAAACCCCCCCACCAGAAAATCGTTTCGTTTGATGGGATATCAGGTGAGGGGGATTTAATCATTTACACTAACATTTTACACTTTTTTGATTATCTTGAAAGAAAGTAACCAATCAAAGCGAGGGCAATGCCGACCGGAATGACATACATGAGCATGCGCACTTCGGCAATAGAAGTTAAGCTTTTTTTAGAGGTATCATCTACAACAGGGTCCACTGCTTCGCTTTCGACGGCGGTTACGGTATCAGGTTTCTGTCCTTCACTTTTAGCTGCAATGCGATTTTGTAATGCATTATCCATTTTTTCTAATCCTTGTCTAATCATACTTTTACTTACACCATCAACTAATCTCTGACCTACATTAGCCAGCTTACCACCAATCTGTAATTCGCCGTCATATTTCAGAAGAGTTTTTCCATCCCCATTATCGAAAAGATGGATATTACCAACACCCTTGCCAAAGCCAGGGCCGCCTTTGCCTTCTACTGTCAAAGTGCAGCTTTCAGGCGGTACTTCGTTGGACATGATAACTTTCCCTTCGAATGACCCTGATACTGGACCAATTTTCAGATTAATAACGCCAAGATACTCATTTTCATTGAGTTTGGTCAGTTTTTGGGCGCCAGGGATGCAACTCGCCAACACATCGGGATCTCGAACGACTTCCCATACCTCAGAGCGTGGACCATTGAAAACAAAATCACCTTCGATTCTCATTAGATTAAGCTATCTCCTTCATTATAGAGAATATTATACATCAACACCCGGTTAAGTGGAATGTCTGACAAATAGAAATTTGCAACCGCTATTCATTTCTTTTCTTTAGCTTTTTGAACCAGTCCATAAAGTTTGCTGGGGTTCAATGGCGCTTCCATGATTTCGACATGATAATCTGCAAGGGCATTTTCCAACGCCTGGATAAAAGCTGCAGGAGTAGGAATGGCTCCCGCCTCTCCGACGCCCTTGATGCCCAATGGATTGAGCGGCGAAGGTGTGCTGACATGGCCCAATTCCATCCAGGGCATATCGGTTGCTCTGGGCAACAGGTAGTCACTCAATGTTGCATTAAGGAGTTGACCATTTTCATCATAAACCATCTGTTCGAAGAAGGAGTTGCCAATACCCATGGAGACGCCGCCCTGTACCTGACCTTCGACCACCATTGGGTTAATAACGGTGCCGCAGTCATGAACAATAACATAGCGATTAATTTTCACATTGAAAGTATCAGGGTCCACCTCAACAACCATGCCAACGGCGCCCTGCCCGGTGGCGCCATGGGGAGGGCCATAGAAGGCGGTTGCTTCCAATCCGGGCTCCATGCCTGGCTCAACTGTACCTCGAGTCGGGTTTGCCACAGCAGCCAGTTGGCTTAATTTTATTGATTTTGAAGGTATATCGGCCACACGGACTTCGCCATCATCAATTTCCAGTTCATCTTCGGGTGTATTGAGTACTTTGCTGGCATTTTTCAGGATTTTGGCGCGAACACCCAAAGCAGCAGCATGGATAGCGGAGCCGGCGACTGTGGCGCCACGGCTGGCAAAAGTGCCCGCTCCCCAATGGAAAGCAGCCGTATCGCCCGTAGTCACTTTGATGTTATTGACATCTACGCCAACCTGGCTTGCAGCTAGTTGAGCAAAAGAGGTCATGTGCGCCTGACCCTGTGTGCTGATTCCTGTCGCCACGCTAACTTTTCCGCTGGCTTCTACCTGAACCCGTGCGCCTTCATATGGGCCAACGCCAGTGCCTTCCACAAAGGTAACGACGCCAATGCCAACGAGCTTACCCTGTTTACGCAAACGGGGTAGTTCTTCCTTGACATATTTATCATAGTCAATCATTTCAAGGCATTTTCGAAGGGTTTCGGGATAATTGCCGCTGTCGAGGACATTTTCTACGAAGTCCTGGCCGATGATCCCGGTTTTTACTGGGAATTGATCGGGCTGGATTAAAT
Source organism: uncultured Anaerolineaceae bacterium (assembly GCA_964503685.1). Classification (GTDB taxonomy): domain Bacteria; phylum Chloroflexota; class Anaerolineae; order Anaerolineales; family Anaerolineaceae; genus CAZDAW01. The sequence continues at coordinate 8,967 of CAZDAW010000092.1, forward strand.
TCTTTCGGCGCAGTTCTACCGGATCCATCTTTAATTCTTTTGCAGCGACGTCGATGAGACGTTCCATGACGATATTACCGTAACTTCTTCCGGCGGCGCGGACTGGGGTAACAACCATTTTATTGGTAAATACCATCCGGATTTCGGTGAAGAAATTTGGAATGTTGTATGAGCCAGTCGTGTGGGTCGAAGTATTCAAAGGAACGGTCATGCCGTAGGGATCATAAGCGCCGGTATTGTGATAGAAGATGTCACTGACGCCGAGAATTTTGCCATCTTTTGTGAGAGCAATTTCAGAATAATGTATCTGGTCACGCTCGGATGTGGTTGCGAGGAAATTTTCCTGGCGGTCTTCCACCCATTTGATAGGGCGGTTGAGTTTCATAGAGAGGTAAGGCAGGAGGACATCATCGGCCTGCGAGGTCATAATCTTGGGGCCAAAACCACCGCCAACAAAGGGGGTTATTACCCGTACCTGAGCTTCTGCCAGGCCGAGGTTGGCAGCAATTGTATTGCGCATCGGAAGAGGCGCCTGGCAATTAGACCATACGGTCATAAATTGAGCTCTGGCATCCCAATTTGCGATGAGGCCACGATTTTCCATAGCCCCTGCTGAACCTCTGTCAATCATAATACGGCGTTTGATGACAATATCAGCCTTTGCAGCCGCTTCTTTGTAGTTGCCCTTTTCTTGTTTGACATTTGCAGCCAGATTGGAAGGCAGATCGTCATGAACCAGTGGAGAGCCAGGTTCGAGCGCTTTTTCCAAATCTGTGACAGCCTCGAGCGGGTCCAGGTCCACAATAATATCAGATAACGCATCTTCAGCCACGTAACGACTTTCAGCAATGACAACTGCCAGCGGTTCACCCATGAAACGAACCTTGCCCTTAGCTATGGGCGGGAGAGGACGCGCATTGAAAACCGATCCCTGTATGGCCGATGGCGGCGGCACTTGCAGAGGTCCAACATGCCAATAATCGCCAAAATCTTCTGCGGTATAAACTGCATAGACACCCGGATGTTGACGTGCAGCAGAAACATCGATTTTATTTATCCGGGCGTGAGCATAATCGCTGCGTAAAAAGGCAGCATGCAGCATACCTGGTAGATCAATATCATCCAAATATTGCGCACTGCCGGTCAGCACACGAGGATCTTCAAGTCGTTTTATCGATTTACCAACATAATTTTTTGTCATGGCATCACCTCGTTATGCTTTCTGATCAGCCATTTTCTTGGCTGCTTCCTTGGCTGCGACGATGATGTTCTGATAACCGGTGCAACGGCAAAGGTTGCCATCAATGGCTTCACGAATCTCCTCTTCATCGGGCTGCTTATTCTTTTCCAGGAAAGCCGTCAAAGTCATAAGCATACCGGGTGTACAAAAGCCGCATTGGGCGGCATGGTTGTCGCGGAAGGCTTCTTGTAACGGAGAAAGTTTTTCCATTGTGCCTAATGATTCGACTGTTCGGATTTCGTGTCCATTTGCCTGAACGGCGAACATCAAACAAGAGCGGACGGCTTCACCATCGAAAAGAATTGTGCAGGTGCCGCATACACCATGTTCACAACCGGCGTGCGTTCCCGTCAAACCGAGTTCATGACGGATAAAATCGACCAGCAGCATCCGGGGTTCAACGGCGCGTTCGTAGTGAACGCCGTTTACAGTAACACCTATATTTACATTATTTGCCATATCTACCTCATTTCTTGGATGCGCGTTCAAATGCTTCGGTTAATGCTTGTCGGGTTAAAACCCGAATAAGATGTTTGCGATATTCAATTGTGCAGTGGATATCTGCGCCGGGATCCAGGTCTTTCGTTGCCGCAATATCGCCGACCGTTTCAAATAATTCTGGCGAGGCTTTTTCACCAACTAATTTCTGGGCGGCTTGAGGAGCAAGGAGAGGTTTTTCACCGACACTTAAGTAGCTCAAACGCGCTGACTGGCAGCGACCTTTATCGTCCAGAAAAACCATGGTCGTTACGCCAACCATTGCCTGCGCGCCAGTCTGGCGAGCAGCCTGCTTATAGCTGGCAGCCGCATGCGGCGGTAGCGGCGGTATGGCTGTTTCCACAAGTAATTCGTCTGGTTCGAGAACGGTTGTAAATGGACCGACGAAGAAATCGTCGGCATTGACCCACCGATCACTCTTTGTCGATTTGACATGGTAACGAGCATTAAGAGCGAGCGTGATGGCCGGTAAATGCCCGGTTGGATCAGCATGGGCGATCGCGCCGCCAAAGGTACCCCGGTTGCGAATCTGGGTGTGGGCAATGATGGGCATTGCTTCGTGGATCACTGGAGCGCGTTCCTCGATGAGTTTGTCAAACTCAACTGTACTGCAACGGGTCATTGCCCCAACAAGAAGCCCCTTGTCATCAGATGGTTTGATGTAAAAAAGTTCTGGTATGGTGTTTAAGTCAACCAGGGCAGTGGGCTGCGCCAAACGGAAGTTCATTGAAGGCACCAGACTCTGCCCGCCAGCCAGCACTTTTCCTTCATAGCCTATTTGCGCCAGCAAATCCAGCGCTTCGGCTACACTGGTAGGTGCATAGTAGTCAAACGATACTGGCTTCATATTTAAATTTTACCTCCTGATCATTTTATAGAAATTATACTAGAGGATAATAACAGTGAAGCTTGAAGTTTATATTCTTCAGGTAAGAGTTGATACCAATAAGTGGAAGAGGTTATTACGCCGAAGACTGTATTCCGGCGGATGGCTTGCGAGGTTTGACCAGGTATTTGCGATATTCCGAAAATATCTTGTTCCATATAGGGTCAATAAGAATATTTTAAGAATTATCATGCCGAGTTTATTATTCCTCGGCATGATAATTGAATGATAAATTATCCTTCTTTGAAAGCAACGAAACGACCCCACATGGATTCAGCTTCCATCGCTTTTTGCAGGAAGCAGCCAATGTAATAGCGGCCGCTCTTGGCTGTTGCCAGATCGCCTGCCAGATTTTCGGCATGGACAATGGTCTTTGAGAAGAGATTGAGGTGCATATCCTGGTAGTAAGAATCTAATGGATACATTTGATCCCAATCTTTGCCGAAATCGTTGATCAGTTTCTGGTTGGCCTCGGCAAAGGTCTTGGGGTGCCAGATGCGCATGATGGTGTTCATGGGATGATCGGCGCTGACGGCATCGACGCCGATCCACTTGATCTTCATTTCGGTTGCCCATTTGGAGAAATCAGGGGATGGGCCGGGGTGCTTGACCATGTAACGGAATTCATCTGATTCCGGGCTGTTCCACCCATATTTATTCCAGCCAGTCTTGATAATGAGAATATCGCCCTTTCGGATGTCGACGACATCCTGGATCATTTTGGGGGTGTAAACGCTGGAGTTGCTGACCAGGTGCGAGATATCGGCGATAACGCCAGGGCCAACCCATTCATTTAGAGGAACCTGACCGATTGTACGGCCGTTGGGGTAGAAGTGCTTTTCGCCATCCATGTGAGTGCCCAGATGAATACTGGCATTGCAGATGGAACCGTTGCGTCCCATGCCGAAATATTGCCCGCCGACGCGTTTGGTGTAAGTTACACTCAGGGGGACGTAGTTTAACCACTGCGGAGTCTGAACGCTGAATGGGACGGTCATGTCGATCATCTCGGCTTTTTCCATCTCGCTCATGAATTCATCTTCCTTCATCCCGTCAGGAGCCTGATAGGCAGCAACACGCGCCCAGGCGGTTTCCACTTCCATGAAGGGGATTGGCTGAATGGTGATCCAGGCGCGCTGGTTCTTTAGTTTATCGATTTCACCCACAATTGCTTCAGCGAAAACGAGATGGGCTTTCGGCATGGTGATGTGAGTCAATTCATAATACTCACCCTGGGGGAACATTTCATCCCAGGTTTTACCGGTCTCTTTCTTGAGTTTTTCTTCAGCGCGGGCAAAATCGCGTTCGTGCATGCGTCGAATGGGTGTATTCATGGGGTGTTCGGCGCAACCACAATCCACGCCGATGACCTTTAGTTTCATATCCAGCGCCCATTTATAGAATTCCATGGATGGACCGGGGTGTTTTACGTAGAAACCAAATTCTTTGCTCTCTACACCGCCCTGAGCCTGGGGGTTCTTTACATCGGGCAGTTCCCAGGAATACTTATGGTAGCCAGTATTGATGATGAGGATGTCACCCTTTTTGACGGTGGCTTTCTTCATGATCATTTCAGGAGTGTAAATACTGTAATCTGACACGAGATCCGAAATATCAACAATAACACCAGGCCCGCTTAATTCTTTCAGGGGAATATCGGCAATGGCGCGGCCGCCGGAATGGAAAGCGCGCTCGCCGACCAGGTGCGTGCCTACGGTGTTGCTCCAGTTTAGAATCTGGCCGTTAGCGCCTTGTCCGCCGCCATAAGCGCCGGTGACGCGTTTGAAGAAATGAACTTCTAATGCTTTTTCGCCAGGCCATGGTGGGGTGAAGATACTGCAATCCTGGGTCAGATCGTACAGTTTTGCTTCAGACATCATTTTTATAAATTGATCTCTGTTCATATATAGCTCCTTTTCTGTAAGGTTGGACACCTGATGATTATATTAGATACCGTACTTTTCTGCAAAAGCGACCAATGCGTCTTCAAATATACTCATGGGTGCTGAGACCACCCCTGCACCTACCTGCCCGACGCCTGGATCTTTATGAGCAACGCCAGTGTTCACGCGTGGCGCAATTTGTTTTTCAACGACTTTACGAATATCAACACCGGTCGGTGTACCGCGGAAATCGAGAGCGGGAATGGTGAAATGTTTATGCTCAGCGTAAGTGATTTCGTACATATCGAGTGTGGTATTGATAGCGTCTCTGGGAACGCCGCCGATAAAAGTGACCAGAGCGGGCGCTGTTGCCATGGCAAATCCACCGATACCAGCGGTTTCAGTGATTACACTATCGCCGATATCACGACAAGCATCTGATTCTTTGAAGCCGGGGAAATAGAGCGCTTTTACAACAGGCGCCTGAGCTGTAAACCATTTGTCACCCAAACCACTGACCTTAATTCCAAAATCGGTGCCGTTGCGGGCCATGACGGTGACAATTGTGCTGCCTTCAACATTTTCGCCTGCAGCGGTCATAGACCTGCAGCTTGCCATAATTGGATTAAGAATGCTCAATGCATTTTCGCCGAGGAATTTAATCACATCAAAAGCAGTCTGAGTGTCTTTGGCTGTTTTAGCAATATATGGAGCTAATTGTGTTGTCCAAAGTATAGAGGCGGCATCTTCACGGTTGTGTCCGTCGTCACCCATGTGCAAGGATTTCGAAATAATGGTACGAATATCTGTGCCTCCCATGGCTTCCAAAGCTTTTTTGATGGTTGGCCCTGCGACAGTTTCCATCCATTTCAATTTATCAAGTACATCCTGGCTATATGCACCCATACGCAGCACTTTACCGCGGCCCTCGTTCATGTTGGAAAAGCATTTGATCCCGTGCGTTTGGTTTTCGACAACATAAACAAGTTGGGATGGCGAAATCACGCCTGCCATTGGGCCGCTGCTCATGTGATCATTGCAGGGAGCAAATTCAATCTTGCCAGA
>CAZDAW010000093.1:0-14453 GCA_964503685.1 uncultured Anaerolineaceae bacterium
ACGGGAGATTAATTATTTCATCAATAATCTGGCTCAAAAATTTTTTATCCTTTTCCATCTGTGCGCTATTGTAAGGGAATCGTTCTACCTGTTGTGGGTACCCGGAGAACCAGTAAATCATCTCAATCTGTTCCGGGTGAATTATTTTTTCATTGGTTAATTGATTTCCTGCCTGAGACAGGATATAAGGGTACAAACGAGATTGAATGCGTTCGGCCAGTCGATTCCGTTTTGGTTTTTTCAGCGAAGTTTTCCAATCAAAAATGACCATTTTTCCGGATGGTTTGACTTCAATTAAATCGAATTTTGCGACAACCTGATAGCCAACCAGATGTGTTACGAGTGATAATTCAACGTACCGAGTACCGGTGAGATCGGGTAATATCGTATCTTTGAAATTTTCCAGCCAGAGAAGCATTGCGTCATCGCTTTGATCAATAAGGTCAAATGGATCAGACAGTATACCCAATAAAATTTGCTGGAGCAGCCGATGAAAGTAGGCGCCGCGGCGAATCGCCTGTTCGTTTTCGCGAACCGGTTCCGAAGGGATGGCGGGCCATAAAACATGCTGAACATAACGTAGATGGAATCGATATTGGCAGTCGATGTAATCTTGCAGCGAGCTCTGGCTGAATATAAAATTTGACAGGGAGTTATTCGGGGAAGTCATCATAGGTCCATTCAGGATATTTTTCCATCAAAGCAAGTAAGGGCAAGGATATGGTTGTATCGCCTTTTTTCCCTGAATTCCAGGTGATAATCAATTCTTTCTTTGCCCGGGTGATTCCGACATACAGCAAGCGTAAACGCTCTCGAACGTAATCGATCCGTGCTTGTTGGGTAGCAATTCCTTCCTCATACCAATTGTATTTATCTTTTGAAACCAGAGTATCCAGTTGTGCGAGAGTCTCTGCTTCCAGGTTTAGGCGGTCTCGAATGAACCACCTTTCGGATTGATATTGGTCTTCTGGCATGCCAGAAGGGAAGTCATAGTTATTAACAGACATTAAATATACTCGATCCCATTCCAATCCCTTGGCTTTATGGACAGTAGCAAGGACTACTTTACCCTGATACCGCCCTGGATTGAAACCGGTATCTTCATCGCTAAATCCCATAAAACGCCTTTCATTTCGAGCGATAATGCCGAGTTCTTCGATGAGTTCTGGTAACCTCCATGTGGGATGAGAATCGCTGGATTGGCGTAAAATTACAGCCAGTTTGTTCGCAACGGCCAACTCAACTGGCTCGATAAAAAGATCCTGCGCTAATGTTAATATCAATTGATCGATGGGTAGTTGAATTGCTTTTTGCCAACGTTGAACGATAGTTTTAAACTGGTATAGTAAATCTATCTGTGTTGAAGCGATATCTGTATTATGGAGTTCGTCCAACCAATCGCGGTGAACAGGTGCAATAAAGTCTTCGACTCTTGTGCATTTCTTTAACAATTCTCTTGTCTTTTCTATTTGGGTTACCAGTTCATCATCTCCCCGGTCGTTGCGTCTCCAAACCTGATAAGCTTTACTGAGTTTATTGGCAGATTGTGGATCAGACAGGTATTTTAGGATATGCACCAAAGTACCGGCTGTAGCTCGTGTTGATGTTGTACTGGCGAGCAAGCTGTCCACAAAATCAACTTTGAGCTTTTTCAATTCATCTACAAGAAGAAAGGCGTGTTTATTGCGGGGTGACAGAATAGCCACGGTTTGGTCTGTGTGCTCGGGCAGCCACTTTGCCACTGATCTGGCAACTGCTGCTATTTCCTCATCAGGCGTGAATTTTCTGGCAATGAAGGTGATAGAGGATAATGCATCAGAAGGATTGGGTTGAGGATCATCACGGTCGGTAAGTTCTATGAAAGGTTTTGCAAGTGCATCCTGTGCTTCTGATACGGGATGATTGTGCATCGTCCAATCTATTAACGAGTTAGCCAGGTCAATAATACTTTGTGTTGACCGGCCGGATACCGGCAGTTCCTGTGGAATTACGTCAGATCGGGCGATAAACTCACGCAGATAAATAGGATTTGCTGTAGTAAACGTTTCAAAAATAGCCTGATTGGGGTCGCCAACCCGAACCCAATTACCGTTTGGACCGGCCAGGATGTTTAATATTTTTTCCTGCAATCGGCTACTATCCTGCGCTTCGTCTTCTAATATAAATGGCCAACGTTCACGCAAGCGTTCTACGAGTGATGAATCTAATTGTAATATTTGCAAGGCCATGCTGATCAAATCATCGAAGTCAACTGCGCCTCGATAAGCAAGGGCACGCTGGTAATCGGCATAGATATTCCAACCGATTTCAGCCAGATAGAGTGGGGCGGGGACTGAATCGAGTTTTGTTTTAAGTTCTTCTGGGGTTAGTTGAAGATCTTTTGCATAGCGGATGAAATTACGGGCGATATTTTTTATCAATGTAGGGAGTTGTTCTCTGGAGAGGTCATGAAATCTATTTTCATTGACATCTTCAGAGAGCAGACTTTTAATCAGTTCCGAATTACCATGTAACCAGGCCAATGCAGCTTGATCTCTAATATCATCGGCATCGTGCTCATCAATAATCTGGAAATTATCTGCCAAATTAACCAGCGAAGGGCATTCGCGAACAATATCATGAGCGAGGCCATGCAGAGTGCGCACACGATAACCGATATTTGTCAACAAGCTACCTGAGCCAGTGAGTTTCTCGATTCTTCTGGCGAAATTTTCTACTGCTGAGTTAACCAAAGTTACAATGAGAATTTCCTGATCTTGATCCAGGTCTCCGCTGGCGATGATGTCGGCTGCCAGCAGGGACAATGTAAATGTTTTGCCGCTGCCCGGAACGGCAAAGATTCCCATCTTGCCGCCTCGACGATAGGCCTCGAGGATTTGAATTTGATTGGGACGAAGTTTAATCGCGTTGAGGTTTAACATTATTCTTCGCTCTCTGTTGAATCACTCGCTGGAGTGTTTTTAGAAGCAATCCACGTGATTCAGTTCCTTGTTCGGATAAATCACTAAACCCAATATAGATATTCTTTCGGCAACGCCGAATTAAGCCTAAAATAAGCCGGTAGATCGTGTCATTATTTGCGGCATATTCATCGTCAGCGGTCCAGGCCCTTTCTTTGGGCCAATGACGACTCAAGACATACGGGTGTGTGAGCGGCTGGGAGAGTCGCTCCGCCCATGCAGAACTGCCGATGTCTAACCAGAATTGATAATCAACGGGCTGGTTGGCTAATAAAAAGGTATATGCGGGCGCAAGAAGAATTGATTGTTCGGGTGGTTGTTGCCAGCTTCTCATATATTGGGCAGCAATTACGCCATCTTCTACCATTAACACGTACTCTTTCCCCAACGGAATGTCGTTTTCTATTTCATTCTCTTCTATTGCCCAACGGAATTTTTGAACGGATTCGATCAGGTTAGCTGCGATGGCTGCAAATTCGAAATTCGTATGAAAACCAAACCCTGCTTGCGAAAGCACTTCTCCAAACAGCCGACTGAGGAAAAAGTCCAATTCACAAGGGGAAGAATTTTTATAATCTTCAAGCCAATTTCTTAACAGCTCATACCGGTTTCCGACTGAATAGGTGATTCGATCTTGTATTTCCGGCTTGATGTGTTCGAAAGAGGTTAAAGTCGGTATGCCTTCCCGAATTCTGAAGGCATTTTCAACCAGTATTTGGGCGCGAATTAAATCCAATCCTTCTATTGCCTGGGTAAAAGCAAGAATAACATCCGCTTTCTCAGGGCGAAGATTCCATTCGGGATGGGACAATTTTGTTATAGTCAGCAAGCAATTTGTTGCTGTTTCTTCTCTTAAAGCGCGTGATGGACGATGGGTGCGGTATGGAATTTTTTCTTTCTCCAGAAGATTTACCAGCGAAAAACGTAGTGAATCGTGCAGGAACGGCGCCAAAACGACGATTTCTTGTGGTTTTGCACCGCCTCGAATCAACTCTTTTATTTGAATAACCACCCAATCCAGCATCTGGTGATAAAAGCGTGGTCTGTGTTCAGGGATAATAAGCGGCGTTTCAGTTGCAGTTGTGGTGTCTTGAATAGCATTTTCTTCGTCTGTTGATTTATTTAATACACGTGCTAGTTGGTAACCCAAATGAAATAATGGTTTTGAAGTTATAAAAGAGCTGTCGAAGTGGATGGTCTCTGTACATTGATCGCGCAGCGATAAAGCTGTTTGGGGATCGGCGCCCAAAAACTTCCGATAACCTGCATCAGTATCAAATATCAACAGAGCAGAATCAAACACAGGCAACCACTCATTCAGGATGTCGTGTGTAATGGGTGTGTCTTCTTCTATATTATCGACGATGAGATGATGGTGATTATTGAAAAGGTATTCTCGGAATAAGTTGGATCGCCAGAGATGTTTATAAAAAACCTCAATTTGTAATGAAAAATCCAACAGGTTATGTTCTAGACAGTATTTCCGAAACCTGTTAGCACAATCCTGAGCGTTCTCGTAGATATGGCTCTGACTAACTTTGTTTGTAGAAGTCAGCTTCAATCGTTCGCCGATTTGGTCAAATGGAAAACCTACCAAAGCTGCTTTGTTAAGATTGTCAATGATCTGGCTGTATAATCGATTTCGGTCAAGGACGACTGAATCAAAATAACCCTCTTCCAGTAAAGGTCGAACGGTTCGCGCCATGTAATATTGAGCAGTCTCAAGCGTGAGGAAATGAGGCGGCTTGTTTCGATGAGAGAAGCCGGCGCTTTCAGCGATCAGTGGCCAGAACAATTCAATCATCCGTCGGGCAAGACCACCGATTGTCATTATATTAACCAGGCTGCCCGAGAATTGTATATTATCAAGTAACGCTTTGTTGTATGGAAGAGCAAGTGTTCGTTGCGGCGTCAGAATAACAATTGAACTGGGCGGAATACCATTTCTGATTAGTTTTAAGAGCCGCGCAACTCCGGTTGTGGTTTTTCCAGTTCCCGCCGCGCCTTCGAGAAAAATTTTCTTATCCAGGGACAGATTGACGACATTTTGTTGGTATGATGTGAGTTCAAAATCGTTGCGTTTGGGTATCATTTAAATATTAATGCGCGAAAAAATGAGTTGAAAATCTAATCAATTATAGCATGGGTCATTAATCCGCTTTTTGTTTTATAATGGCTGGTGTTAAAAAGAGTGAGGTCATAATGCAATTGTCGAATCCTCAAAAAATCCACCGACGATTTTATCGATATTTTGATTTTGTTATGGTTTTGTTTGTGACGGTGCTTCTTGTCAGCAATATTGCATCGTCTGCCAAAGTTGTTGATTGGGGTGTATCGCTATTCGGTTTGCAATTGGCTTTTGATGCGGGAACAATTTTATTTCCAATCAGTTATATCTTTGGAGATGTCCTGACAGAAGTGTATGGCTATCAACGTTCCCGCCGGGTTATCTGGGCAGGATTTTTTTGTCTTGCTCTGAGCGCATTAATTTTATGGATTGTTCGCATTATGCCCGGAGAAGTAACCTGGCAAACCTACGCTGGCCAATCAGCTTATGATGCCATACTTGGGGGAATGAGCACCGGCGGAATTGTTCTTGCCAGCCTGATTGCTTACTTTGCTGGTGAATTCATTAATTCTTTTGTACTGGCAAAGATGAAGATAATAACCAAAGGACGCTGGTTATGGACAAGAACCATGGGCAGCACTTTGATAGGCGAAGCAGTTGATTCAGTTCTGTTTGTATTTGTGGCAACGATAGCCCATGTATTTCCCTGGGATTTATTTTTAACGCTGGTTGTGACGAATTACCTTTTTAAGGTAAGTATCGAGTTTATTATGACCCCCGCTACTTATTGGGTGGTCAACTGGCTTAAAAAGGTCGAAAATGAAGATTATTATGACATCGATACTCACTTCAGCCCATTTTATTTAAGAGAATGAATATTTATGGCTAATTGTGAAATTGACTTTGCTAAATAAAGTTTTCGACTTCAAATTCATATAATGATTTTAATTCTTTAATTATTTCCGATTGACGGCGTGCAATATAGTGTTGGATGATAATTTCGGATTTCTTTTCTGGAAAGGTTTGTATACCTAAACGATAGGCGTCATTACTCTTTTCAATCTTATTACGAATAACACCCTTTAGCGATATTGATTCATATAAGCCTGATACGTTTAAAGGAATAACCAGTTCAATTGTTACAGCATTTCCTGGTTGGATTGAATTGGATATTGCGTTCTTGTGAATTCGCATACCGATTCCTCCCAGAGAAATTTCGATTAGCTCGCCAACCAACCTGGGATTGTTTGAGAGTTTGACCAGTATTGGCCCATCTGGAGTGACTCTGACTTGTGTACGCCCACCGATTGTTCCTTCAGCGTATTTAAAATTCATTAAAAGTACTTTATTTGTCTGTAAATCAATTCCACCAACAAAAGCGCTGATCGGTTTTGGAAATAGATTTCCGGTAAATAAGGTATGTCTCTCAAATCTCATACATAATGCCTGGTATCGATGCACATCAAACGTGGCTGTGTCTTCAATGATTCGGGCAAGATTACCTTCAAACGATATAGAGACACCTTTAAACAAATTATAGAATCGGACGTTTTGTTGTTTATTAAGGGTGTTCAGTATTTTCTTTATCATTTTGATTTAATTTTACCAACAACCAACTGGTATTGCCAGTTGTAACGAACTATGAAATTAGCAGTTTCAGTTTTGTAAGGTGTCTGTAAAGGCATTTTAATCTTTTATATGTATAATTAATGGTAATAAGATATGGAATATATTAAAATATTTTTAGAAAGGAGGTGAGGCGCGATGTTATTCAGTCCGAAAGAAAAAGGACAGGGTTTAGTGGAATATGCATTGATCCTTGTACTGGTCGCTGTTGTTGTTATTGTTATTCTGGCGCTGTTAGGCCCGGCTATTGGACAAGTTTTCAGCAATATCATTACTTCAATATAATATTCATTGTATGAATTAATTAAATTTTTAAAAAGGGCTCTTAATTTTGCCATAGAGCCCTTTGTATTTTCATGCGTTCGTATGGTTGTACCGTGATGACAAAATTGCTTGACATTTGATTTAGAATGCGTATGATAAAAAGTGAGATCGTGTTGTCAAACAAGTTTGCAGGAGGAAGATATGCAAGGGAATAAACGCCGTGGCCGGATTTTCATCTATTTGGGATTGATATTAATTCTTGGTCTGGTGGCCGTAGTTATTTTTATGCAGAGATTAAATAAACCGGCTGGAATGGGAGAGCAAAGATCTGATGTCACACCGACGCCACAAATGTCAAATGTCGTTGCGGTTAGAGCAAATGTCACCCGTGGGTCGTTGTTGGAAGAAAAAGATTTGACCACCATTCCTTTTCCTCAGAACCTGGCGCTTAGTGGAACATACTTTACTGTAATTGAAGATGTGATTGGTCAGAGAGTAAAATTTGATTTGAGTGAAAATACCCCACTGACGAAAACAATGTTAGTGGATATCAGTGATCATTCGTTTGCCGCTTCACAAATACCGGCGGGAATGGTTGCAGTATCCATCCCAATCAATCGACTTTCAGCGGTATCTTATGCGCCGCGACCAGGCGATAAAGTCAACGTTATTGGTACTATGTTAATGGTCGATCTGGATACATCTTTCCAATCTGTTTTGCCTAATAATACTGCTGGAGTATTGGCAAATGGACAAAATATGATGTTGATAGGAAACGCGGCAGGACAAGATGCGAATACGCAGCCGATTACAGTAAACAACCTCGTTGTTCAAACAGGCTCTGGCGGACAGAATGCTCCAGCAGGACGGGCAGAAGTTGATCCGGCAATAAATCAACCTTTCTATTACGTGCCTTCTGAACCTCAACGGCCTCGACTGATCAGTCAGACGTTGATACAAAATGTGACTGTTTTGCAAGTAGGTGATTTTCCTCTCTCTGAAGAGGAAAAAGCTGCCAGTAACGTCAGTGATTCTACTGCTGTGCAGGAAGGACAACCCACGCCAACACCTGAGGCTGTGAAGCCGCCGGATGTTATTACATTGGTAGTTACTCCCCAAGACTCTGTCACGTTAAATTATTTACTCTATAGTGATGTCAAGTTAACGCTTGCTTTGCGTGGAATTAATGATGAACAAAATACCCCCACCGAATCGGTTACGCTGAAATATTTACTCGACCAATATAATATTCCAGTTCCTGAAAAATTGGGGTATGGATTAGAGCCATCCGTTAGAGAATTAAAAGATCCAAAATTATCAAATGAAAAGAGTCCAACACCGCAATAATATTGAGATATGAGTTTGATGGGCTAAGTAAAAAAATAAATGCCGATTAGTAAATTTAACAGTTTGGAGATTTAATATATTTTATGGCGACCAGCGAAAAAATCCGGGTAATGATTGTCGATGATATTAACGAAACTCGGGAAAATATCCGTAAGTTACTTCAATTTGAAGGGGATATGGAAGTAGTTGGTGTTGCCAGAACTGGTAAAGAGGCGATAGAAGTAGCAGCCGAAATCCGTCCAGACGTCGTTTTGATGGATATCAATATGCCGGATATGGATGGCATTACAGCAACAGAACAGATTCGCCGTAAAATTCCATTTTCCCAAATTGTTATTCTGTCGGTACAGGGGGACCCGAACTACATGCGTCGGGCAATGTTGGTGGGGGCGCGAGATTTTTTAACCAAACCTCCTATGCCTGATGAACTCTCTGCGGCCATCCGGCGTGCAGGAGAAATGGCAAAAGAAGAAAAAGCCAAGGCTGCCCAGGTTTCTGTTACGACAAATGGCGCAGGGCCAATCGGGGTCAGTGGAATCCCAATGGCGCTGGGCAAGATCATCGTTTTTTACAGTCCTAAAGGAGGAACTGGCTGTACAACATTAGCATGCAACCTTGCAGTAGCGTTGAATAACAGTGACACTCGGGTGGCATTAATTGATGGCAATCTGCAATATGGTGATGTTGCTGTATTTTTTAATGAACAAGGCAGAAATACTATTCTTGATCTTGCACAGCGAGCTGATGAACTTGACCCTGAAGTTGTGAAGGACGTAATGGTCACACATGAAACATCAGGCGTAGATATTCTTGCTGCTCCGAAAAGCCCAGAAATGGCCGAAAAAGTGAATGCTGATCAATTCGGGAAATTGTTGGCTTATCTTCGTAAACTTTATTCGTATGTAATTGTTGATACCTGTTCGTACTTATCTGAAGTCACATTAACAGCCCTTGATCTCAGTGATCTGGTGGTTTTATTAACGATGCAGGATATTCCATCTATAAAAAATGCCAGGTCCTTCCTATCATTGGCTGATGGACTTCAAATCAGCCGGCAGCGGCTAATTTTTACGATGAATCGTTATGATAAACGCATCCCTATTACGCCAGAAAAGATAGGCGAAAGCCTTAAACAAGAAATTACCGCGGTTATTCCATTCGATGACCGTATTGTAATTCAAGCGGTAAATCGAGGTGTACCCTTTATGATAGATAACAAAACGCAACCCATTGGACGCGGCGTATTGGGGCTGGCCGAAGTAGTCAGAGATCGATTAGCGAAAATAGAGACCCCAGATGTTGAGCGAGTTAAGAGTCGGTAGAATGAGTGAACTGAGGTAGAAAAATGTCTTTGCTAAAACGTCTTGAACAAGGCCAAACAAGCCCTGCATCACAATCGACTGGCAGCGGAGGTGAAGGGAGTAGTCGGTTATCAAATCTGCAAGCGCGCCGGGTAACTCCGCCGCAAACCACTACTCAACAGAATACGTACCAGGATTTAAAAACACGCGTTCAAAATAAATTGCTTTCTGAGCTTGATCCATCGATGGATGTTTCCAAAACACAGGAAGTTCGTCAGACGATTCAGGAGTTGTTTGAGCAAATTTTAGTTGAGGAGAGCATCGTTCTGTCTCGGCCAGAAAAAGCCCGTTTGTATGAACAAATTACTGCCGAGATATTAGGTTTTGGCCCATTGCAAACGCTCCTGGAAGATGATGCCATAACTGAAATCATGGTCAACGGGGCAAAGAATATTTATATCGAAACTAAAGGTAAAATTCATCGCGTACCGTTAACTTTTGAGAATAACGAACACGTTATGCGAATAATCGACCGGATTGTTGCCCCGCTTGGCCGACGAATTGATGAGTCAAGCCCTTATGTGGACGCACGGTTGCCTGATGGCTCGCGCGTCAACGCAGTAATTCCACCCATATCGCTTGTGGGTCCGGTATTGACGATTCGTAAATTTTCAAAAAACCCGATCACAATTGAGCAACTTGTTCAATATGGTTCAATATCTCCTGAAGCGATCACATTTTTGAAAGCTTGTGTGGAGGCGCGAGTAAATGTTGTCATTTCAGGTGGTACTGGTTCCGGAAAGACAACGTTATTAAATATTCTTTCCTCATTTATTCCTCAGGATGAACGGATTATCACTGTAGAGAATGCAGCCGAATTACAGCTTCGCCAGGAACATGTTGTGACGTTGGAATCACGCCCTCCAAATATTGAAGGAAAAGGAGAAGTGACCATCAGGCAGTTGGTGATCAATGCTTTGCGGATGCGTCCGGACCGGATTATCGTAGGAGAGATCAGAGACGAAGCGGCGTTGGATATGTTACAGGCCATGAATACCGGTCATGAAGGTTCGATGACAACCGCGCACTCGAACAGTCCACGGGATACACTGGCGCGCCTTGAGACAATGGTGTTAATGGCTGGTATGGAACTGCCCGTTCGGGCAATTCGCGAACAGATATCAGCCGCCATTGATCTGATTGTTCATCAAGAAAGGCTGAGAGATGGAACCCGGAAAGTTGTTAATATCACTGAAATCAGCGGCATGGAAGGTGATATTATTACAACCACGGATATTTTTGTTTTTGAGCAGACCGGACTGGAAAATGATCGAATTGTTGGGCGTTTACGACCAACCGGTTTGAGGCCAAAGTTCATGGATAAGATCGAAAGTGTGGGCATCAGGTTGCCACCATCAATTTTTGGAGTAGGAGAGCGGCGCCGGTAATAAATTCCGGGCTGTAGAAAATTATGCCTTCGCTAACAATTATTGTCATTATCGGCGGTGTTTTTTCATTATTGCTGCTGATCGTTGGAATTGTTATCTCTGTGAGTAGCGAACGGACAATGGTGGAAGAACGTCTGGGACGTTACTTGAAAGAAGATGAGGCAAAGATTATTGGCGCGGGCGAACAGGCGGCGCCAACGCCCCTGACGGACTGGATAACAAAACAGGTTGAAAAATCGAGTTTCGGCGATAAGATTAAGAAAGAATTAGCACGCGCTGATTTAAAACTTAAGCCGGGCGAGTATATTGCGTTAATGATTATTCTTGGTTTTTTGGTCGCATTAATCGCCTGGTTTATTGGTGGGCAATCCGTCATTTTTAGCATCATCGGGGCGGTAGTTGGTGCATTGATTCCCCGGTTTTATATCAAAAGCTTACAAAAACGCCGATTAGTCCGTTTTAATGATCAACTGCCCGATATGCTTAATTTAATGGTGAATGGATTACGGGCGGGTTTTTCGACAATGCAGGCAATGGAAGCAGTCAGCAAAGAACTTCCCACACCCATTTGTGATGAATTTAGAAGAGTCGTTCAGGAAATGCAACTGGGTATACCCATGGAGAAAGCATTGGAAAATCTGATGCGTCGGATTCCCAGTGAAGATCTCGATCTGGTGATTACTGCCATCAATGTTCAACGGGAGGTGGGTGGTAACCTGGCGGAAATTCTTGACATTATTTCTTATACAATTCGTGAAAGAATTCGTATTAAAGGTGAAATTCGAGTATTAACCAGTCAGGTTATGTATTCAGGTCGTTTCCTGTCTATGATGCCGGTATTTGTTGCCTTAATTCTGTGGACGTTGAACCGTAAGTATATGATGAACTTCTTTGAAAATGGTTTATGTGGATATGCCATATTAGGTCTTTGTGTTGTAATGATTGTCATTGGTTATTTTGTCATGAACAAGCTGGGTGATATCGAGATCTAATTTATGTCATTACTGATTTCGGAGAACAAGCGATGATTTGGTTTATCATCATATTCGTAATTCTCTTGCTGGGTGGTGCAGGCGTTCTAGTTTATGTCGGATTGCGACAAACAGATCAAGATGAAGATGAACTTCAAGCTCGCCTTGCAGAATTTACCCAGCGTGGAGACACGATAGAACTGGAAGAGATCGAGCTGTCCCAACCGTTTACTCAACGGGTCATTTACCCGCTGGCGCGACAATTGGGTGAATTCGCGATTAAATTTACTCCGCAAAATGCCTTGCAATCAACAGTGAGAAAACTGGAATTAGCGGGCAATCCACCGGGTTTGGAACCCACCATGTTCCTGTCCCTTCGATTAATTGCCGGTTTTGGATTGGGTGCACTTCTTTTTATTGTTTTTTCGGTTATGCCGCAAAAGTGGCCCTTGGGACGGATGGCTTTAATCTTGTTTCTTGCTGTGGCTTTAGGATTGTTTTTACCCGAATTATGGATTAGGGGAAAAATCAATCGCCGCCAAAAAGAAATCCGCCATTCAATGCCAGATGCCTTGGATCTATTGACAATTTGTGTGGAGGCTGGTCTGGGTTTTGATGCAGCCATGTCGAAAGTTAGCGAGAAGTGGGAAAATGAACTTTCACTTGCATTTGCCAGGGTGATCAGAGAGATTCAGTTGGGCAAATTAAGGCGTGATGCCCTGCGGGATATGGCTACTCGAGTTGGCATACCAGAGATGACCAGTTTTGTTGCTGCGGTTATACAGAGTGAACAACTGGGTGTGAGTATGGCTAAAGTGTTACGGATCCAATCTGATCAAATGCGTGTTCGCCGACGGCAGCTTGCAGAAGAAGAGGCGCATAAAGCGCCAATTAAAATGCTTATACCAATGGCGTTATTGATTTTCCCAACCTTGATGATTTTACTTTTGGCGCCGGCCGGTTTCATCCTCTGGAAATCAGCATTTTTCTTCTAAAACAGGTACCCATGCCACAAGGCGCAGATGTGCCAATAGCGTACCGTTTATATCATTGGTTATGGGCAGGGATCGATGCGTTGTATCCACCTTGCTGTGGTGGGTGCGGTGAATTGGGAACTCGCTGGTGCAGCCGATGCAGGGAAATGGTTGCCCCCGTTTCCCAACCTGTGTGTGACCGATGCGGCGATTCAATTGAAGGCCCAGGGTTATGTATAAACTGTCAAAGGGTTCTTCCTGCTTATAAGCTATTGAGGTCTTATGCCACATTTGAGGGAAGTATTCGAAATATCCTTCATCGTCTCAAATATAAACGTGATCTGGGTTTAGGAGAGATTCTGGCAGAACCGTTAAGTCATTTCTTTACAAAACTCAATTGGCCGATTGATATGGTTGTTCCGGTGCCATTGGCAAAGAACCGGATGAAGCGAAGAGGATATAATCAAGCATTCTATATCGCCAAACCGTTTGCATTATATAACCGGTTGGATTTTCAGCCCTCTGTCGTCGTTCGGGTGCGAGAAACGGTCTCGCAAGTTGGATTAACAGCAGTTCAACGACGAGAAAATATGAAAGACGCTTTTCGTATCGTTTCACAAAAAATTAAAAACAAAAATATACTTATCATTGATGATGTGGCAACAACCGGATCCACCATTGACGCGTGCGCAAATGCTATGTTACAGGAAGGAACGAATGAAGTCTATGCTCTGACAGTAGCCAGGGCTTTGATACATAGAGATGGTGTTACTAAAGATGAAAGCAATATGTTGGCTTTCTAGTTTTGACGCCAAAAAATTTTTACCTGAGAGGAGATTTTGATATGAGCAAAGTTGAAATATTTGCAAAGAATTTAGAGGTAAATGAACGGATCACCGAATACGTAAATAAAAAAGTTATGAAACTTGATCGTTTTTTAAGTGAAATTGATGATGTTCGAGTTGATTTGAACTTTATTAAATCTGCGCGCAGTTCTCAGGATCGGCAGGTAGCTCAGATTACTCTACGGGGTAAGGGGATTGTATTACGAACAGAAGAACGCGCTGATGATCTGTTTGCTGCATTTGATGCAGCAATCGATAAAATGCAGAGAAAAATTGAAAGATATAAAGGGAAACGAAATCGCGGCCGCGGTGATGGAAGATCGGCTGCTGACGTTATACCAGTCACTGAGGTAAGCGAAGAAGGTTTAGAAGAGACAGATCAACCAGCTATTGTTCGGCGGAAGACGTTTACGCTGGTACCCATGGATGAGTTAGAGGCAATGGAACAGATGTCATTACTGGGACACGAAAATTTCTTTATTTTTTACAATGCCAATACACATAAAATCAATGT
The DNA here is from genome assembly GCA_964503685.1 of uncultured Anaerolineaceae bacterium. GTDB lineage: Bacteria > Chloroflexota > Anaerolineae > Anaerolineales > Anaerolineaceae > CAZDAW01. The sequence continues at coordinate 14,319 of CAZDAW010000093.1, forward strand.
GCTTTATCGCCGGCGCGATGGCAGTTTGGGTTTGATTGAACCAGAAATTGGTTAGTGGTTTATTCGCTTGATTGATTGGTCTGGGGCTGCCAGAGCACTTATCTGGCAGCCCCAGGTTTAAAAGATGATTTTGTG
>CAZDAW010000094.1:0-14323 GCA_964503685.1 uncultured Anaerolineaceae bacterium
TAGCCGGACACGGGATCAATATTATGGCGTTTTGTAAAGATTACAACGCCCGTACTTCTAACCGGGTAGGTGAAGTGATTCCGGCGGAAATCAGCGTTTATACCGATGGATCATTTACCTTTGTTTTGAAAACACCCCCCGCGGCAATTTTGTTACGCAAAGCAGCCGGTGTAGAAAAAGGTTCAGATCAACCTAATCGAAACAAAGTTGGCAAAGTGACCCGCGCTCAAATCAAAGAGATCGCGGAAATAAAAATGAAAGACATGAACGCTATTGACCTGGAAGGCGCTATGCGCCAAATTGAGGGTACTGCTCGCAATATGGGGCTTACCGTAGTTGATTAACCCTGTGGGAGGGTCAAAAAACCCGCTTGAACCACAAAGGAGATTTTATGCCTAAACACGGAAAAAAATATCTTGCCGCATCGGCAAAAATTGAATCAAATCGAAACTACACACCAGCAGAAGCTCTGGCTTTAGTAAAAGATACATCAATCACCAAATTCGACGGAACAGTAGAAGTTCACATGCGATTGGGACTTGATCCCCGTCAGGCTGACCAGCAGGTTAGAGACGTTGTAGTCTTACCACACGGCCTTGGGAAAACGGTTCGCGTGTTGGTTTTCGCCCAGGGCGAAGGCGCGACAAAAGCGCAAGAAGCAGGCGCCGACTTTATTGCTGACAGCGATGAAATGATCAATAAAATCCAAAACGGGTGGACAGACTTCGATGTGGCAATTGCCACCCCTGATATGATGGGTAAAGCGGGTAAATTAGGTCGCGTACTTGGTCCGCGTGGGTTAATGCCTAACCCCAAAGCTGGTACTGTTGTTCCCCCCGAAGATTTACCCCGTGTCATCAATGAAGCCAAAGCCGGTCGCGTTGAATTCCGTTTGGATAAAACAGCCAATCTGCATGTACCAATTGGCAAAGTATCTTTTGATACCGATAAACTCTACAATAATTTAGCAGCTTTTATGGAAGCGCTCAAAAAAGCCAAACCCGCTTCTGCTAAAGGAACCTTTATCAAACGCGCAACGCTAACATCTACGATGGGCCCCGGTGTTCATGTTGATGTAAATCAAATACAAACGATGACAGTGCGAGAGTAATAGAACAAAAAAATTAGTGCATCTCTTCACTGTAGACCGCAGGTGCAAAAATAGGCTTAATTTCCTGCCGAGGTGAAGACTTTCAAAAGTCGTACAGACAATCCCAATTATTGAGGATGAAAGTCTTTGCCCGGCAGCTATAACAGGCAAAGACTTTTTTATTTTTTTAGGAAAGGAGGTGATTTTCATTGGCTATATCGAAGCAAAAGAAACAAGATGTCCTGAAACAATATCAGGATTGGTTTAATCGCAGCCAGGCAGTGATTATGATGGAATATGTGGGCCTGTCAATGAAAGATATTGATGCATTGCGCGCCAAAGTGCGCGAGGCTGGTGGTGAATTTCATGTTGTAAAAAACACCATAGGTAAAATCGCATTCAACAATGCTGGCGCCCAAATACCCGAAAATTTATTTGAAGGCAGCACCGCAGTTGGTTTTGCTTTTACTGACGCTCCTGCTATGGCAAAAGCAATCGCAGATTTTGCGAAAACATCAGAATTTATTAAGATTAAAGGCGGTTTGCTTGGTAAACAGTCATTAAGCGCTGCTGATGTTAAAGCTTTGGCCGATTTGCCGCCATTACCCGTTATGCGAGCAAAAATGCTGGGTACGTTCCTGGCGCCAGCCAGCCAACTCGTCCGAACGCTTGCAGAACCGGCACGTCAGATAGCTGCTGTTATCAAATCTTATTCAGAGAAAGATGTCGCTATAGCAAGCAATTAATTCGGGTTGAGTAAAGCGAGAAGTCGCTGGTGTATTTACCAACTAATTTGTAAACAATTGGAAACTAAATTATAGAATTTTGCAATTTGCAAGGAGAATATAAAAATGGCTGATCTTGATAAACTTATGGAAGAACTGAGCGCGTTAAGTGTGCTCGAAGCTGCAGAACTGGTAAAGAAACTTGAAGAAAAATGGGGTGTTTCCGCAGCCGCTCCTGTCGCAGCAGTCGCTGTTGCTGCCCCGGCCGGCGGCGCTCCTGCCGAACCCGCTGAAGAAAAGACCGAATTTGATGTCGTCATCAAAGACGCCGGTCCCAAGAAGATCGAAACGATTAAAGTCATCCGCCAGCTAACCAATCTGGGCCTGGGAGAAGCGAAGGCCATGGCAGAAACAGCCGGTGGTAAAATCCTGACCGCCGTCAGTAAGGCCGCAGCTACCGATGCCAAATCAAAATTGGAAGTAGCCGGTGCTGTGATCGAAGTCGTATAAGTATCCGCGAATCACCAAAAAATAAAAATGGGAGCAGTATAGATAAAAGCTGTTCTCCCATTTTTATTTAACATGGGTAAGCGCACACAATTTATGGCTATCAATTCTTGATGATAAATGATAACCCTACTTGTCTGCGATTCAACTAATTATAGAACCAGTTATAAGCATAATAGCCATAATATGGGTTTTCCAACCGGATAGCAATTCTATCAAGCCCATACAACGAAGCCGGTATATCATAAGTGGCAGTAAACGATCCGCCTGAGCCGGAATTAACTGTTGTAACTAAAACGCCATTAATACCTTGCGTACCAAACTCACCCATTCGTACATCAAAAACCATATTAGCAGGGAAGTTATTTGTTTGAATAGTTACTTGAGAATCACTGACTACGCTGACAATATTAAATGTGGGGATTCCTGAATAGTACCCCCACCAATTTACAGGCGTCGAAGTCGGGTAAGGACCGCCAGTTCCGGGCGTCACAGTCGCCACAACCCCAGTAGTATTATTATAGAACCAATTGTAAGCATAATAACCATAATATAGATTCTCTAAACGAATGGCTATTTTATATTGACCTTGTAATGATGCCGGAATATCATAAGTGGCAGTAAATGAGCCGCCAGAGCCCGAGTTAATCGTTGTGACCAGAACACCATTCACCCCACGGGTACCCATTAAGCCCATTCGTACATCGAAGGTCATATTCGCCGGGAAATTACTGGTCTGGATGGTCACCTGTGAATCACGAGCTACGCTGACAATACTGAAAGTGGGTATCCCGGTATAGTAACCATAATAATCCCACCAATATACCGGTGTAGAAGTAGGATAAGGGCCGCCAGTTCCGGGGGTTACAGTAGGCGCAGTACCACTTGTGTTATTATAGAACCAATCGTAAGCGTAATAGCCATAATATAGATTCTCCAGACGAATGGCGATTCGATACTGCCCATATAATGAGGCCGGGATATCAAACGTAGCAGTAAATGAACCGCCCGAACCAGAGTTAATCGTCGTCACCAGAACGCCATTAATCCCCTGTGTGCCATACAAACCCATTCGCACATCAAAGTTCATACCTGCCGGAAAATTATAGGTCTGAATGGTTACCTTTGAATCGGGCACCACACTAACGATTGACGTTGTTGGAATTGCAGCAGATGCCGGCGTTACAGACACAAATGCCATCTCTACAATAAAACCCAACAAAATCAATGATAGAACAACAGGTTTAATTGATTTCATATTGTTTCCTCGCTATTTTCGATCGACACGCTGTCTTGATCGTCTTACAAAACCCATTCAGTGGAAGAGATAACGAAAAACAACCAGCGTTTTCTCATCTTAAACATAATTTACATGAATATTAAGAAAAATACAATAGCATTTACCAAATGGCTATATCTTATGTATTATGAATATAATTCTATTGATTATACGTAAAAAACCGATTAAAAGTTCCCGATCTACCATGTGTTTCCATTGTTGACCAATACGTCGATCGTTAGCGCGTCAAATTACATCGATGGGCCATCTCTATCAATAACCTCTACGCGACTAAACCATTCAATGAATCAACTTGTGCTATACTGGAGATATGCCGAAAAATCAAAAATATTGGGATATGTGGGCACAATACTTGCAGCAACGGGGGTTGGATACAGCCGTTGCATTATTATTAGATTGCATAGGGCCATTATCTATGCTGAGCGCCCAAGGTATCCATTTTGGGGCGCCCTTCCTCCGTCGAATTCTTCCAAATGAGCAACTGGAAGCGTTAGCGAATATACTTGAGGACGAAGAAGAGACTCACAGTTTTGCCACTTTCTTACGTGAGGGAATAATCAGTGAATGATCTGAGTACTCTGGGATTGGTAATCGTGGTAATAACAGCCGGATTGATGGTTGCTTTTACTATTTTAGGACGAAAACGTCTCGCGCGGCATCTGCGTGACATTCCTGCCTATGCCCAATTAAGACGTGCAATTGGCTTAGCAGTAGAGGAAGGCACCCGGTTACATGTTTCACTGGGAAAGGCAAGCATTTTCAGCGATAGAAATACTTCGTCTCTGATCGGATTAAGCGTTTTGGAACGTATTGCCCAAATGACATTAATCAGTGATCGTCCGCCATTATCAACATCGGGTGATCCGACCCTATCAATCTTAAGTCAGGATGTATTGTCATCAAATTATCGCATCGCCAACAACATTGAGGCCTATAACCCTTCTCGAGGTCGGATAACCGGGCTGACTCCATTCTCTTATGCAGCGGGTGTTATTCCTGCAATTAATGAAGAACAGATTTCAACAAATATTTTAATTGGTAATTTTGGGAATGAAATAGCAATCCTCACCGACGCCATCGAGCAAAAAAGCTCTTCCCTAATTGCTGCCAGTGATCACATTCCAGCACAAGCAATACTATATGCTTCAACCCAAGAACCATTGATCGGAGAAGAATTATACGGTGCAGGAGCCTATTTACATGCCAAACCAATGCATGTCGCCAGTCTTCAAACAGAAGACGCATTGAGATGGTTATGCATATTAATCATAATTGGCGGCGCCATATATAATCTGCTGGTATAAACGTGAAATCGCCACTTTCTGTTATCGTCGCTATTGGGGTTGGTCTCCTGATATTATTGGGGTATTTTTTTAATACACCGATTCTGTCAATCATACAGACCGAACTCATTAGCTGGGCAATTACACTGACCGCCGTTTCTATTCTTGTCGGCGTCATAAGCCTGTTAACAGTGCATTTAAGGAAAATACAGAATAAAGATAAGGGTATTGTTAACAGCCTGATACTCATCCTCGGCTTTATAACAACTCTTGCCCTGGGAATTTATTATGGGCCTATGGCTCCAATCTTTCAGAGCATTTGGGGCACAATACAAATACCTGTTGAAACCAGTCTACTCGGTTTATTGGCAATCAGCCTGGCTTACGCCATCTTCCGTGTTTTTCATCGAAAAATCAACCTGTTTTCAGTAATATTTGTTATCACGGTCTTGCTGATGTTGCTGATTAACTCTGGGTTTTTGCCCATTAATAACGTACCTTTTTTCAAGGACATTGCCTATATATTGAATCAGATACCGGTTGCTGGCGCCCGAGGCATTTTGTTGGGTATAGCATTAGGCAGTCTAACAACCGGTTTACGTGTTCTGTTGGGTTCTGATCGTCCTTATCGAGGATAATGAATGGCTGATGTTTATTGTCCAATATGCGGTAAATTGAATCCGGAAGAGCTGGAAACTTGTCAGTTTTGCAATGCCAGACTCAAGCTGCCGCAAGATTTTCCAAAAGACGACACGGATTCAGAAAACCAAACTGGAGAAGAAAACATTCCTGAATGGCTGGTTTCATTCCAAAAACCAGAATACCCTGATACCGAAAAACACGAAACGCCCTCCGGTAACATTCGTGGAATATCAAATAAACCCGATTCGAGTTATGAACTCCCCCAATCTTCCGCGCCAGGGATCCCTGACTGGTTAGCCAGCATTCGCTCAAAGATCGAGCCGCCGCCTGGATCTGACGGGGTTTTTGAAACCCAAACGCCCGACTTGATTCCCAATCAATCAGAAGAGCCCGAGTGGCTTGTACGTCTGCGATCACGCCAGGCAGAAGAAGCGAAAACACAGGAGAAAACAGGGAAAGAAGGACTTCAATCCGGCCTTGAAAAACTTGCATCAGCGGAACAATCTTCTGATTCTTCTCCTGATTGGCTCACACAATTGGCCAATGGGCAATTGCCTGATAATAAATCATCGGTGGAACCAATAATCAATGCTGACGCAGCACAAAATATTCCAGATTGGTTAGAGAGTATGCCCGATTCGGGTATGGATCTTCCTTTGAATGAGAAGAGTACTCAGCATGATTGGCTTACAAGCTATCGGTCGGCGCAACTTGAACAATCTCTATCACCTTTATCTGGCGAAGAAAATGTCCCATCTCCTGAGGAACCCATTATTACGGCTAATCTGCCCGATTGGCTGGAAAAACTAACACCCACAGACAATGTCACCAAAGAATGGGCTGATCAACACATCGCAGGAGAAACCACAGAGAGCGAGACTCTCACCCCCACTGAATTACCCGAATGGGTAAAGGCAATGCGTCCTACAGAAACCCACCACAAAGATAAACAAGAAAAAGTGGACGAACGCATAGAGAGCGCAGGGCCCCTGGCAGGTCTACCCGGAATCGTGCCGGCAGAGCCCGCTGTATCACAATATAGCAAACCCTCGGTTTACAAAACCAAACTGGAAGTCACAGAAAAGGAATTATCGAGAGCTGAATTATTATCCAAACTGATCCAACAAGAAAACCAGACCGCAAAAATCGCCCCAAAACGGCTGATTTCCTCGCGTCAAATTATGCGATGGTTGATAGCTATAATGCTTATTACTGTTGTCCTTTATTCTATTGGAATGGGAATCCAATTTATGCCTGTACCGACCACAATGCCCGACGAGACACAGGCTGTATATAATGCCATTGACCATTTGACATCCGATTCGGTTATCCTGATTGCGTATGATTATGAACCTGCGTACACCGGTGAAATTGAAACTGCTTCAATGGCAGCCATAACTCACATTCTGGCGAAAGGGGCTGGTATCGCAACGCTTTCAACAAATCCAACAGGATCAGCGCTGGCAAGACATTCTCTCGATCGCGCCTTACTGCTTTCCAAGTACCCTGTTAGTGATTTTTTCCACGGTGAAAAATATGCGGATATGGGTTATCTGGCCGGTGGACCCACCGCCTTACTTGGATTTGCACAAAATCCCAAAAACGCGATAGCCTACGATATCGACTTGAACAACCCCTGGGTAAGGCCTCCCTTAAACGGCATCGATTCCTTATCAGATTTTTCCCTGATTCTTGTGCTGACTGATAATGCTGACACAGGCAGGGCCTGGATCGAGCAGGTAAAAACCAGGCTGACAAACGTACCATTGGCCATGATCGTCAGCACGCAAGCAACACCTATGCTCAAGCCATATCTTGATTCAAAACAAATTGATGGATTGGTTAGCGGCATAATTGGCGGCATTGCTTATGAAAGAGCCAGAAACGCCGCAGGTGTTGGCCAGTACTATTGGAATGCCTTCAGCAATGGATTATTCCTGGTCGTGATACTCATCCTGGCTGGTGGAATATATTATAGCGCCAGCTATCTCCTGACCAACCTAAAGGGAAAGAGAGCATAAGTATATGGGTCTGGCTGATACAATTTGGACAGGCGCAGGATTTATTCTGACGATCATGGTATTAAGTTATGTGATAGGGGATAATATTCTGTTCCGCCTTGCAACTCATCTGTTCATTGGTGTTGCCGCAGCATACGTCACACTGATCGCCCTCTATCAGATAATACTACCCAAACTTATCATCCCTTTATTAAAAGGTAATATTGCAAATCAATTTATTTTAATAATCCCCCTTTTTTTGAGTGTCATGTTATTATGCAAAATATCGCCACGATTGGCCTGGTTGGGTAATATCCCGATGGCTTATCTGGTTGGTGCAGGTGCAGCAGTAGCAATTGGCGGAGCTGTTTTAGGCACAATAATTCCTCAAGTACAGGCCTCCACTGATTTATTTGACTTAAGGCAGGCGGCAAATCCCGCCCAACAAATTTTTGTCGGCATCATAGTTATCCTTGGAACAATCGCTACACTCGCCTATTTTAACTTTACCGGTAAAAATAAAGAAAATCTTCTTCCGGGACGTGTGCTAAAATCTATCCGAAAAATTGGACATATTTTCATTGCAATAACGTTTGGCGTGCTATTCGCCAGTATTTATATGACGGCCTTAACCGCCCTGGTAGATCGCCTTTCCAGCATTGCTGATTTTGTAGAGAAGCTCATCTGGTTATAAAATGATGACCAACAACTCTGTTGAAGCCGATTCCATCCTGGCGCTTGATATTGGCGCAGTCAATACCAGGGCTTTACTCTTCGATGTGACTGAAGGGGCTTACCGCTTTATAGCCGCCGGAAGAGCACCCACAACAATTACACCGCCATTTCGCGACGTTAGCGAGTGCATCCGGTTGGCAGTTGAAGAGCTCCAGGAAATAACTGGTCGAACATTGGTTGGAGATCAAGGGCAAATCATTTATCCGGGAAAGACTGACGGTTCTGGCGTGGGTAAAATCGTTGCCACTTTATCTGCGGGGCCTGCATTAAAAACTATCACCGTGGGTTTGTTACCAGAAGTCTCCATCGATAGCGCTCAGCATTTAATATCAACGACCTATGCAAAGATATCTGATGTAATCGGGTTGAGTGACAGAAGAAAACCTGTCGTTCAAATTGATAGTATCCTCAAGATAAATCCCGACCTTATCGTTTTTTCAGGTGGAGTTGACAATGGCGCATCTCATTCATTACTGAAACTGGCAGAGGTGGTAAGGCTGGCATGCTCAATTCTGCCAGAAAATAATCGTCCAGAGATACTTTATGCAGGTAATCAGCAATTAGCCGAAGAAATAAAAAACATCTTTGAATCCTTAACCGCCGTACATATTGCCCCCAATATCCGCCCAAGCATAGATATCGAAAATATCAGCCCGGCCCAAAACGCTCTTGCGAAAATATTTATTAAATCGCTTGAAAAGCAAGCTGGTGGATTCCATGACCTGAAGATAATTACCGGAGAACATATCGAAACGACCGCAACAGCATTCGGCAGAATTATTCGTTTCATCAGCCAAACCAACGACACAAAGAAAAGCGTTCTTGGTATTGATCTGGGTGCAACCTCAACAACGCTCGCAGCCGCGACTTCGGGAAACCTGCATTTAAGGGTGCAAACACCATTAGGTATTGGTGAAGGATTGAACGGATTAATTCAAACAACTTCTATCAATGAAATAGCCCGCTGGCTTACCATACCCTTATCCGATGACACAATTCGTGATTATGTGTTCAATAAACTGCTCTACCCCGCCAATATTCCAAATACGGTAGAAGCCTTATCCATTGAGCAGGCCATCGCCCGTCAAATAATGCGCCTGGCGATCAGCCAATCATCTCGACAGCTTTCAATTCGCTCTGATGCTCATGGTGTATTGACTAACTTTGAGCCGATCATTGCACTCGGCAGTATTTTTTCATCAGCGCCGACATTTGGACAATGTGCTTTAATGATTCTTGATGGACTGCAACCAACAGGAATCACGACTTTAATCGTCGATCAAAACGGCCTGATACCTTCACTGGGCGCGATCGCGACAGTTAACCATATCTTGCCCGTTCAGGTTATGGGATCGGGCGCCTTCATTAACCTTGGAACGGTCGTTGCACCCGTCAGTAATGCTAAAATCGGAACGCCGATCTTGCAAATACGGCTATTAGACGATAAGAATAACGAAAAACGATTTGAAATTAAAAAAGGAGAGCTTACCGTTTTACCTCTTCCCTACAACCAATCTGCCAAAATGTACCTTCAACCTTATCATCAAACAGATATTGGCATGGGCAGAGCTGGACGTGGTGGAAGCGTCAAAATAACTGGTGGAATGTTGGGAGTAATTATCGATGCCAGAGGGCGTCCACTAATCTTGCCGGATGATATGGGACGCAGACAGGAGCTTATCAAAAAATGGTTATGGGCATTGGAAAAACAAGAGTGACTTAAGGCAACAATCTTGCAACGTTAACGGGTTGAAAGTTCAATCTATGCTAGCCTCAATTACACATATCTCAGCACTAACGACCATACGCAGGGAACGATTACTGCCAGTCCCCGGTAAATTGATCGTGCGCGCCTCGCAAAAAGTAACAGCCAGAGATGTAATTGCTGAAGCTAATCTATCGCCGCAACACACTTTACTGGATATTGGGCAGGGATTAGGATTGCCGCTTAAAAAAGCCGACGAGTTTATTACCCGGAAAGTCGGGGAGAAGGTAAGCAAAGGTGATATTATAGCCGGCCCCCTTGGTGTTTTACAGCGAGTGGTCAGATCACCTGTTGATGGTGCAATAGTCGCCCTTGGCGGCGGACAAGTTTTACTGGAAGTAGAAAGTCCAACATTTGAACTTTTAGCGGGTATCCCAGGAACAGTGACTCAATTGATTCCAGACAGAGGCGCAATCATTGATACTACAGGAGCTTTGGTGCAGGGTGTATGGGGTAATGGACTAATCGATGAAGGTGTAATGCTAGTTATAGCTCGAACGCCAGATGATGTGATTAAACCCGATCATCTTGATATCAGCATGCGCGGTTCGGTGCTCCTGGCTGGCTATTGTGAAGATGCAAAAGTGCTTCAGGACGCAGCTGAATTACCCATTCGAGGTTTAATACTCTCCAGCATGGCATCCAAGTTATTACCCGTAGCGCTAAAAATGCAATATCCCCTTGTAGTGCTCGAAGGATTTGGCGCAATGCCCATGAATCCAACTGCTTATCAAATTTTATCCACCAATGAGAAACGGGAAGTGGCAATCAACGCAGAGGTATGGAGCCGACAGAAAGGTATAAGGCCTGAAATTGTCATCCCATTACCGGTGACTGATGCAATACCATTACCGCGCGAAACTGACATCTTTGCGCCAGGACAAAAAGTACATATACATAACCTCATTACAAAATCCATGACCGGCGTAATCACTGCATTACCTGCCGGGATGGCTGAATTCCCAAGTGGTATCTTTGCTCAATCGGCTGTTGTCAGCCTGGAAAATGGCGAACAATTGAATATACCACTGGCAAATCTGGACGTGATCGAGTAGTATTAATTATCCACCGTTTTACGGTAGTTATCAGGAGAAGTCGCCATGTTTGATAATACTGATGATATTGAAATGAGTACACCCGAAGAACCGTTGCCAGAAGATAATGGAGAAGACGGCGGTGGAGGCAATCGCGTTTTTTTGATTGCCATTGGTGTTTTAGGCGCAATTTTTATCTTATCACTAATTGTGTTTGCCGTAATCGCTCTGATCAATGTTCCACAACGGACAGCCCAACGAAACACACAAGTAGCCCAAATTAACGCCCAAAACACAGCCACTGCCTTATCGTTCACCCAGACAGCCGAGCCTGCGCTCTGGACGCCTGTTGCGACTTTAACCGTGAGTATTCCAAAAGAAGCTGAGACCGCTACACCAACTATTGAAAGCACCTCAACCACCGCTGCCATTTCACCTGCAGAAGAAGCCACAGTAACACCTGTCCTTGCTGCTCCCGCAGCCGAAGACCTCACTGCTACTGTAACTATGTCAGCTTTATTGACCCAAGTAGCTCAAGCACAGCAAACGGTTATTCCTACACTGGCCGCAACAATTGGCGCTCCGGCAGTTGCAGCGGCAGCGACGGAACTGCCAAGCACAGGTTTTGCAGACGAAGTGGGTATTCCCGGTTTGATCGGTCTTTCAGTTTTATTGATTGTCGTCATTTTCCTCGTCAGGCGATTGCGTCTCTCAACCGGAAGATAAAATGCTTTGCTCCCCTCAAATGTGAATTTTTCTGGTCAACCCAGATACACCAGAAACAGACAAAGAAACCTCCCCAGGCTGAAAACCGGTGGGGAGGTTTCTTATGAATTGAATTATGTAAAGCTGACCGCTACCTGTTCACCATACTCTAATAAAGCTTTGACCATCTGCTGGCTGCGCCCTTCTGCATAGACCCGGAGGACAGGTTCTGTACCAGATGGACGAATCAGAAGCCATGAGTCATCCGCCATAATGTATTTAACGCCATCCATCGAACGAACTTCTTCCACTCCCTCTCCGCCGATCTTAGCAGGCGCGTCGTTAATTAAACGATTTGTCATCTGTTCTTTGGTAACTGGCTGACCTAACCGTAAATCTTTACGCTCATAATAGGCCGGGCCAACCTTGGCAAGCAAATCTTCCACCAATTCATATAATGATGCCCTGGCTGATGCAACAATCTCTACCAGCAATAATCCCATCAGAACACCATCGCCTTCTGGTATATGACCTTTAATTGAAATACCGCCCGATTCTTCCCCACCAATAAGGACATCCTCTCTTAAAAAGTAATCAGCAATGTGATTAAAACCGACCGGAGTCTCGTGTACTGACAACCCATAATTGGCTGCCAGACGATCGATCATACGCGTGGTCGATACCGTTCTAACCACTGAGCCTGTTAAACCGCGTTTTTCAACCAGGTGTCGTAATGCCAGCGCCATGATTTTATGAGGGTCAACAAAATTACCGCGTTCGTCCATCGCCCCAATTCGATCAGCATCGCCATCTGTTGCCAATCCTATGTTTCCCATCCCTGTGCTAATAGCGCCTGCCAGAGGTCCCAAGTAACGACTGATCGGTTCAGGATGAACACCTCCGAAACCCGGATTCATTTCGCCGCGAATCTCTTGAACTTCACAGCCAGTGCCCTGTAAAATTCCTTTGATTATGCCGCGCCCAGATCCATGCATCGAATCAACAACAACGCGTTGCGGGTTTTCAGCAATAGCATCTAAATCTATCAGTTCATTAAGAAGATCGCTATAGGCTTTGATGGGGTTAAAGCGTTGAATAAGACCCGCTTCACGAGCCTTCTCGTAGTCCATTAAATTTGGACCTCGGCCCAATTCTTCATTGTCATTATAATAAACTTCAACTCTCCGACACTGTTCTGGAAGAGCTGACCCACCATAAGCTGCCTTGAGTTTAATTCCATTGTAACGTGGTGCATTATGTGATGCGGTGATCATAATTCCACCGATTGCATTCAAATTCCGCACCGCATAAGAAATGGCAGGGGTAGGTGCATCTGATTGTGAAAGATGCACCGAATAACCATTCGCGGCTAAAACACGCGCCACGTCCTGCGCATAACGATCTGAAAGAAAACGGGTATCATAACCAACAACCATTCGGCGTTGATCAGGGGGAGCGCTTAAAAGAGTACCATTATCCCATTTGGCCGATGCAACGGCATCAGCTATTGCCTGTGTTACGAGTCGCAAATTATTGAATGTAAAGGTATCTGATATAACCGCACGCCACCCATCTGTTCCAAAATGAATTGCCATCAAGAAAGCTCCTAAAGATTAGATAACCTCGAGAAAAAGACCTGCCAGTTTACATAAGGTCTTCTGCCCGCAGGAATTTATGAACCAATGCCAGGCTTTGGTGTTAATGTGGGAGTACCAATGATAGGCGTCGCTGTCTTTAACAATGTAAGTACACACCAACCCTCAATTTTACCATCAACGGTTCTTATATGTACCCAAGTTTCATCCTCTAGCTCAACTGAATCAGGGTAGATTAACACCGGTGTATTTACATTTAAAGTAACCAGTACTGTGCCATCATAACCCGGCTTATTTCGCACACGCACGCCGCCTTTTTCATTAGCTCGAATAACAGCAGATATTGGCGTCGGTGATGGCGACAGAGTTCGTGTGGCAGTTTTCGTCGGTATAGCGGTATGGGTAGGTATGCCTGTCATTGTTACTGTTGGGGAGGGCCTTGGTGTGAATGAAGGGGGCGGTGTATTCGATGGCAGCGCTGTTGGCAACGCGACTTGCGTTTGAAAAGCTGCCCCCGCCCCACTTAAACCAATGAGTAAAATTAAACTGACTAATGCAATTGTACTACCCAAAGTATAGCCAAATAGTGTCAGAGGTCGAAAACCCAATATAACCAGGGTAATGATGCCGCAGAGGATTGCAACAGCCAGATATACGCCAAAAACAACCAGTCCGTCAGGAAAAAGATGAGGAAGGCCGTTGCCGATCCCAAAGCCGGCAGTCGTCAATGGAACGTAAAGTTCATAAGAAATGAGTACACTAATTAATACTGGCCTATGATCCGAGCGGACAAAACGATAAACAATCAATACAGATCCGAACACCACAACCAATATATCTTGCCAGGTCAATATCGTATGGAAATATACCTGATTGAAAACAAAAGGATGCCACGAACGAGCAATCCACCCTATGACTATTCCGCTTATCAGAACTAAAACA
>CAZDAW010000095.1:0-14297 GCA_964503685.1 uncultured Anaerolineaceae bacterium
CGCCTCGCCATTCTGTCGAGGCTCGCAATGACATCCAGGTGGCAACCTGGATTAACTTAACTTTGCAGATTTGTCTGCATCGAGAAGCGCAACGCTTCACGATAAATTTCCTGAATTTGTTGAATAGCCTCCGGCTCTTCATTTTGCTGCTGCGCCTGGGCAGCCAGCCCGCTGAGCATCTGCACCAGTTCCGGTGTTATCTTTTCCTTATTCTTTTCCAATATTTTCTTGCGCTCAGAAGAATCAGATGTCATGAGCAGTTCTTCGATGATTTTGTATTCCGGCGGCGGTGTACTGGCTTTTTCGAGAACAGCTAACACCTGCTGAATTTTAGCCGAACGTTCCAGGTCGCTCTTCTGGCGGGCAGCCTGAAGTTCTTCCTTGAGGACATCAACAAAAATTTCATCAATCGCTTCAAGATTCTGAAGCGTCGCCTGCTCGATATTGCCGGCTTTCAGAAGCGTTTCAAGATTTTGATGGGCAATCTTCTTCCGTTCCTGAATTTGCTTCTCGATTTCCTGCGTCAGTTTCAACAAGTATTCACGCAATTTGACCAGTTTATCACGCTCATCGCCGGATGATTTTTCAATGCGCTCGGTGAGAATCTGGAAAAATTGGTAATCAAACCCCGAGGCCGCCAGAGTGGCCAGGGTCTGAAGTTGAATATCATTCGGCGCTTTTAT
Organism: uncultured Anaerolineaceae bacterium; assembly: GCA_964503685.1. GTDB lineage: Bacteria > Chloroflexota > Anaerolineae > Anaerolineales > Anaerolineaceae > CAZDAW01. The sequence goes on from CAZDAW010000095.1 coordinate 684, forward strand.
AAGCAAATCCAGCAGCGATTCCCTCGATAAACCCTTTTCACCAGCGGCTTTCAGAGAGGCTATCGCTGCTTCAGCTTCTTTGGCCTGCTTCTGCAGTTCCTGCCCCACAGTTGAAATGGGCATGATCTTTTGCTGCAATTCGGCCAGTTGTTTTGCCGCTTTTTCGTCGCGTGCCTGGATGGACGCTTCGATCAACCGGTTGAGAATGGCGAAGAAACTTTCATCCATCACCGCGTCTTCCTGCTTAACAACTTCCTCCAGGGCATCAGGCGAGGTTTGCATCAGACGCTGGATCAGGTTAAGACGTTTCTGCTGGTTGTCGAGCATTTCGCGGGTGATTCCATCGCCCTCCAAAATTGTCTCAACCAGTTGCTGGAAAGTAAGCATCGCTTTAGGTGTGAAAAGGTATGCCTTTCGTTTTTCCGCCGGCAGCCGATTGACAACCTGTGTGATCAAAGGGCCAATCGATTTCTCCTGCTCATTGACAGGCACCATCATTTCGGGTGGAAAATAGGTCAACAGGAGTTGCTTTTCCGCATCGTGATAGACAATGGGCGTAGCCAACGTTCCGGAATAACCGCAGTTAGGACATTGCATCAGATTAAAATAACCCGTCAGGATGCGTTGCTTCGCTTCAGGGTCAACACTGGTGTCAAACAACTGTTCTACATTCGCCATAACAGGTTGATGACACTGTGGACATTTTGCTTGAATTTGTGGCATTCTGCTCTCTCTTGATAAGAATATAGTATTGAAATGCTAATTATACCCCCACTTCTTGTCGGGGCAAGGAGAAACAAATCCGCGCTCCGCTATCCGGGCTGGGATCAACCCAGATGCGCCCGCCGTGCGCTTCGACAATTGAGCGCGCCAGGTATAAGCCCAGCCCTGCTCCTTTTGTCTGGCGAGCCATATCAGGCGCCCGGTAGAAACGGTCAAATATATGTGGAATGTCCTCGGCGGCAATCCCCGGTCCCTCATCACTGACACAAATAATCACCTGTTCGGGGCGCGTCTGCCCGCTGATACGAATTTCACCCTCCGGGGCATATCGAATGGAATTAGAAACAAGATTGGTTAAAACCTGTCGCAGTCGCTCATCATCGCCCATAATAATCGGAAAATCCTTTGGAATATCCATCACCAATTTGTGGCGTGTTGTCTGGGTTTGAAAACGTTTAACTACCTGGTCTGCCAGTTCAGCGATATCGACATCACACAACTTGAGTTTAAAGCCACCCGCCTGCAATCGTGAAGCATCCAATAAATTCTCGATCATTTCCGTCAGGTGATCGGCTTCATCTTCGATGACCCCCAGGCTCTCTTCAATCACCGAACGATCCCAGCGGGCATCTTCCCGCCGTAAGGTGCTCACATACCCCTTAATCAGCGCCACAGGCGTTTTGAGTTCGTGGCTGATAATCGATATAAATGTGCTTTTCAATTCATCGGCTTCACGAAAACGGGTGATGTCTCGCACAGTAGCAATCACATTCACCAGAACATTATTTGCCGTTAACAACGGCGCATAAGTGATACCGATCGGCAGTTTTGTCTGACCAGGGCGAACCAGATCACCCTCAACATAAAGTTGCGCATGCGGCGTCAACGGCCAGCCGCCAGCCTCCGCCTTTTCCAGAGTCAATCCATTGACCTGGCCGGCCCATTGGATGATCTTTTCGTGCTTCTGATTCTGTATGGCTTCCACCGGCGCGCCATACATTCGGGTAAATGCCGCATTGCAGCGCTCAATTCGATGATCAGATGAAAGAATCAGAATACCATCCGCCGCCGAATCGAGCAGAGCATCCAGCCGTTTTTTCTCCTCAGTGACCTGGGTGTATAGCTGCGCATTTCGTACGGCAACAGCAGCCTGCTGAGCGAAACTGCTCAAGAGAATCCGGTCATTACTCGAAAAACGTTCGGCATAATTACGGAAGATAAAAATAACCCCCACAACCCGCTGGCGCGAAACCAGCGGTAAACCTACCCCGGTCAACAACCCCATACTTGCCGTATAGGTCAGGTTATTTAATAGCCGGTTAACTTCCACGATTTCAGTTTCATCCGGCAACGGCGTATCTTTTACCTCTGACAGCAGCGGCTCGAGGTAACGCAAAAACGCCGGCTGAATGCCATGAGCGGCTGCTACCCTCCAGCCGGTATCTGCATCGCGCAGCGTGATCAACCCCGCCTGTCCCGCCAGAAGCTCCACCGAAACGTTTAAAATCCTTTCGAGCAGATTGTTAAGATCAAGCTCCTCCGTCAGAGCGCGGTTGATCTCTAACAGGTAATCCCGCTGACGAATGCGAAAATCAGGCAGCATAGTGATTAAACAGACCTTTCAGCCAGCGTAATCGCTTCTTCAAATATGGCTAACCCTTCATCCATTTCCTGGCGGGTGACGCCCAGTGGAGGTGATATACGTATCGTGCTCTTGCCGCAACCTAAAGTGAGCAACCCTCTTTCGAAAGCCAGATCGACCACCTTATCCCGTAAACGAAGATCAGCCTCTTTCGTCTCTCGATCTTTGACAAATTCAACCCCGATCATTAAACCGATACCACGCACCTCGCCGATACTGGGGTGACGCGCCATAATCTCTTGCAAAATATCCAGGGCATACCGGCCAACTTCAGCGGCATTCTGCATGTAACCGTTTTCGATCAGGTCCAGAGTCGCCAATGCTGCGGCGCAGCATACCGGATTGCCCCCATACGTGTTGCCGTGCGCGCCTTTCGTCCAGCTCATAACGCTCTTTCGCGCCACCATTGCTCCAATCGGCATTCCTGATGCCAGGCCTTTGGCTATACATACAATATCGGGTTCAACTCCAAAATTTTCAATTGACCACCATTTCCCCGTTCGCCCCACACCAGCCTGGACTTCATCGGCAATTAACAGAATGCCATACCGGTCACATAATTTTCGCAGCGCTGGGAAAAAACCCGCCGCTGGAATAACATAACCGCCCTCGCCTTGAATCGGTTCGACCAGGATTCCGGCAATATCTTCAGCTGGCAGAATTTTTTCAAACAATTCCTCTTCGATATAACGCACCACCGTTTCGCCATAAGGCTCCCCAGGCAAGGAAATCAGCGTCGGATGGTAAGGATCAGGGAATGGGGCATGAACAACGCCTCCCAGCAACGGTGAAAAACCGCGGTGATAGGCTGGTTTGCTGGCCGTCAACGAAACCGCGCCCATCGTGCGCCCATGAAACCCGCCCAAAAAACCCAGCAGACCAATCCTTTTTGTGTAATAACGGGCCAATTTAATTGCCGCTTCCACACTCTCAGTACCTGAATTGGTCATAAAAGAGACTGCCGGCTCGGAAAATGGCGCAATTTCATTCAGCTTTTCGGCGAGTTGTATCCATTTGGAATGATAAAAATCTGATGAAATATGAATAAATTTTTCCGCCTGTTCCTGAATCGCTTTAACCACATTTGGGTGGCTATGGCCGGTAGAAGCGACTGCAATTCCTGCAGCAAAATCCAGGTATCGGTTGCCATCCACATCCCAAACTTCGACCCCCTTGCCATGATCCATAACAAAGGGATATCCCCGTGGATACGAAGGGGAAATAACAGCATGATCACGCTCAATGAGCGATTGTGCAGCCGCTCCAGGCAAATTCATTTTTGGCATACGTAATCTCCTTGGAAAGTTTTGAGTGTTTACCTCAATCAACGCTTCTTTGGGAAAAAATCCCCTTTATTTTGTTATTATATCATTGGAATAGAGAAGCCGCTGCGCGCTGCGTAAACGCTCGCCTCAGCCAAAAAAAAACCCCTTCTCGCAAATTACTGGAGAAAGGGGTTCGATTTTTTCACAGCGTTATTTGTCCATCAAAGCAGCCACGCCCGGCAACACCAAACCTTCGAGCATTTCCAGCGACGCGCCGCCGCCCGTTGAAATGTGGGTGATCTTATCAGCCAGACCAGATTGCTGAATAGCCGCAACCGATTCACCGCCGCCAATGATGCTGATGGCATTGCTTTCGGCAATAGCTTTAGCCAGCCCAAACGTACCTTTGGCAAAGGCAGGGAATTCAAATACCCCCATCGGGCCGTTCCAAACAACCTGACCTGCACCGCCGATAACTTTCGCGTATGCGGCAACCGTTTCCGGGCCAATATCCAGAATACGCCAGCCGTCAGGAACCGGCCCCATCGGGATAACTTTGCTCGCCGCGCTTTCCTCGAACTTGTCAGCAATCACCACATCAACCGGTAAACGCAGCTTTGTTCCGCCTTCCTGAATTAACTGACGGGCTGTTTCCAACGCATCATCCTCAACCAGCGAATCGGCAACAGGGTAACCGGCGGCCTTGAAGAAAGTATTTGCCATACCGCCGCCGATCAATACTGCATCTGCTTTGGTTAACAGGTTGCGAATGACGCCGATCTTATCGCTGATTTTTGCCCCCCCCAGAATGGCAACAAACGGGCGTTTGGGATCTGCCACTGCCTGACCCAGGTAACGAATTTCCTTTTCCAGCAAGAAGCCGGCTGCCGCAGGAAGAAAACGGGCAACCCCCTCAGTGGAGGCATGCGCACGGTGCGCAGTGCCAAAGGCGTCGTTAACGTACATATCAGCCAGAGAAGCCATCTGCTTTGCCATATCCAGGTCGTTCTTCTCTTCTTCAGGGTGAAAACGTGTATTTTCAAGCAAGAGCACTTCGCCAGGTTTTAATGCTTTGGCAGCCTTTTCAGCCGCCGGGCCAATACAATCTTCGGCAAACGCAACCGGTCTGCCCATCAGATTGCCCAGGTACTCTCCAACCGGCTTGACCGTATATTTGGGGTCGGGTCCGCCTTTGGGACGGCCCAAATGCGTACATAGAATAACCGCCGCGCCCTGCTTCAGCAGATATTCAATGGTCGGTAGCGCAGCGCGGATACGAGTATCATCGCCCACTTTGCCTTCCTTGATCGGCACATTAAAATCAACCCGCACCAGCACGCGTTTATCCTTGTAGTCCATGTCTTTGATGGTCTTTTTATTGAACATCGTACCCTCCTTATAAACTGTATCAATCAGGGATTTTTACAGGCATTAAGCCTTTGCGTATATCTTCCAGGATAGCCCGTACAGAAAAAACTGACACCTTATAAGGGCGGGTCTTTGACCCGCCCTTTTTTTTTATATATGGGGAGATTATTAAAGTTCAATTTTACTGAAGAACAATCCCGTTGAACAACCCTCTCTTTTGGCCTTGCGAAGATAAGGCCAAAATGAGATAAACCTGCTACAGACTCTTGGCCATCATAGCCGCCAGATCGGCGGTGCGGCAGGAGTAACCCCATTCATTATCATACCAGGTAACCACCTTGACCAGGTTGCCCATGGCCTGATTGTAGGCAAGATCAACAATCGACGAACGTGAGTCGCCCTTGAAATCCATCGAAACCAACGGATCACCATACTCGCCCGTGGTGACGCCCAGGATGCCTTTCAGAGCGCCTTTGGAGGCCTCGACGAAAGCAGCGTTCAATTCCTCTTTGGTAACCGGTTTTTCAACAACAGCGTTGAAATCGACAACCGATACGGTGGGAGTTGGAACACGTAATGAATAACCGTCAAATTTACCTTTCAGATCAGGAATGACCAGGGCGAGGGCCTTGGCAGCGCCGGTGGTCGTCGGGATGATATTCAAACCAGCCGCGCGTGAGCGGCGCATTTCTTTCTTGTGGCCCTGATCGAGAATGACCTGGTCGTTGGTGTATGAGTGAATGGTGGTCATCAAACCGCGTAGAATAGTCCATTTCTCATGCACTACTTTCGCCGCCGGAGCCAGACAGTTTGTCGTGCACGAAGCGTTCGAAACAACATGATGCTTGGCAGGATCGTACATCTTGTCATTCACGCCAAGGACAATGGTGATATCCTCATTTTTTGCTGGCGCAGAAATAATGACCTTCTTTGCTCCACCTTTTTCAATGTGAACATTGGCGCCGGCTTTTCCCTTTGCAGGATCGCCTTTGGCATCGGTGAACACGCCGGTCGATTCGATCACAATTTCAACCCCCATATCGGCCCATTTCAGGCTGCCCGGATCTTTTTCGGCGTAAACGGCCAATTTTTTACCATTGATGACAATCTCTTTTTCAGTGGCTTCAACCGTGCCGGGATAAATCCCGTAGTTGGAGTCATATTTGAAGAGATGCGCATTCTGTTTGGCATCAAAAAGGTCATTTATCGCGACAACCTCAAGCTCTTTTTCATGATTGTCAATGATCGCTTTTAAAATCTGCCGTCCGACACGACCAAAACCATTAATTCCTACACGAACTGTCATTTTATCCTCCACGAGAGTATGTATTTATTCCAGGTTGCTGCCGCGAAACCTTAAGAGTCTTTATATCGGATAAAGTCTCCCTTTTGATTGGGGCTTTCGAGTTATTTCTTATCCCAAGTTTTAGACTTTCAGGGTTTAATGATCAGGCAACAACCTGAATTATTAATCATTAACACCTGATTTTACCACGATTGCATTTCAGGGAATAGATTTGTTTGAACAAGTTTATATTAATTCAAGTGGAAGCTATTCCAATTCCTTGCTGGAAAGCGGGCCGGTTTTCTCAAAATAGAGATCCATCAGAATCTGGGCAAGTTTATTTGAATCATGTCGCGCCGGATGATCTCTATCGATCAGGTCCGCCGCGTAAACCGGATAATTATCGCTCAGCGTTTCATCCATTTTTACATATTGGAAACCCTGAGAGAAATCGCCATCCGCTTTGTTGCATACAATCAGGTCAAATAACCCACCGCCAACATGTTCCTCAAGCACCCGCACATGATCGCCAGATTTATAACCATCGGTTTCACCCTTCTGGGTAGCCACATTGCATACATAAACTTTAAATGCACGGCTGGAGCGGATCGCCTCAACCAAATCAGGCACCAGCAAATTGGGCAGAATGCTCGTATATAAACTTCCCGGCCCAATGACGATCATATCCGCATTGAGTATTGCCTGAACAGAAGGAGGATAAGCCGGTGGGTTTTCTGGCTCCAGCCATACCCGCCTGACATGCCCTGCCATTTGCGGAATGCGGCTTTCACCCTCCACGCGCACTTCGCTGGCCACCTGGGGCAGACGTACATCGGCAACGAGGCGCAGGTCATGTAAAGTCGAAGGCAGCACCCGCCCGTGAACAGCCAACACCCGGCCAGATTCGGCCACGGCATCTTCAAAGCTGCCTGTGATCTCGGCCAGAGCCGATATAAACAAGTTTCCTAACGAATGCCCATTTAAACCGCTCCCGCTGCCAAAACGATATTGAAAGACCTGGGTCAGCAGATCTTCATCGTTGGAAAGCGCCGAGAGACAATTGCGAATATCCCCCGGCGGTAATATTCCCATAGAGCGGCGCAACTCACCCGATGACCCGCCATCATCTGCCACAGTGACAATAGCCGTCAGATTATGAGTGTATTCCTTCAAACCGCGTAAAAGAGTAGCCTGACCGTTCCCTCCCCCAACGACAACAACCCGCGGCCCTTTTTCGCGCCGGCGATAGGCTGCCATCTTATCCAATACAGGCTTCTCGCCCGGTCTGATATAGGGTTTCAAGATCGCCCGGTTCATCCCCCAGATGCCGTAAATAACCATAACGATTCCAGCGCCGCCGAAAATGATCACCCGCAGCGGGCGGGCCAAAAAACGCAGCGAAGCCGCTGATAAAAGCGGCAGCCACCAGGTCTCCGGCGCGGTCCGATAGAAATCCAGGAAGAAGATCGCAAGTCCTACTCCAAGCAAAGTGATCCCCATAAGCGTTAAAACCAGCCAGCGCTTAACCCCAATTCCAGGAATCAACCAGCGCACTGATTGGCGTAACCACACAGCTATAGTCTGATGCCAGGTGCGCTTAATCTGCTTCATACACCTATGATAGCAGTCTTTGAACGCATCGTCAACGTTATAAATGATCAGTTATGCTATAATGAGTTGTTTTGAAATTATTACTGATCAAGGGCGCTCAATGAATGTTTATATCGCTATCGACATCGGGGGAACACAAACCCGCATCGGATTTTATCCAGAAAATGGAACAGAACCAATTCAGATTAAACGTTATAACACCCATAAACCAGGCGTTTCTGCGCTCGATAATATGCTCGAGCAAATCGACTCGCTCTGGTCAACAAATATCAAGGTCAAAGCCATTGGAGTCGCCGCGCCGGGGCCTCTCGATCCTCAGAGCGGTGTGCTCTTTTTTGCCCCCAATATTCCAGAATGGAAAAATCTGCCATTGGCTGCTGAACTGGTCAATCGCTTCCATGTACCTGTCCGTCTGGGTAATGACGCCAACCTGGCCGCATACGGCGAATGGCTCTTCGGCGCCGGGCAGAAACACCATCATTTGATTTACTTGACCATCAGCACAGGCATCGGCGGTGGAATCATTTGCAATGATGAATTACTGGAAGGACACCGCGGCATGGCAACCGAACTGGGCCATATTACCGTCCTGCCCGATGGCCCGCTCTGTGGATGCGGTATGCGCGGCCATTTAGAATCCTTCTCATCAGGAACAGGCATTACCCGCTTTGTCGTCGAAGAAATCTCCAAAGGCGTACCCTCTTCTCTCAAGGATATACCTGTAATTAGCGCTCGCGATATATCCGTGGCAGCAGCAAAAGGCGATCATCTCGCCCGGCAGGCAATCGAACAGGCCGGTTATTACCTGGGTATTGGTATAGCCAATTTTTTGTATATCTTCAACCCATCAATTATTATTTTCGGCGGGGGTGTTTCCCGCATTGGCGCCCCCCTGTTTGATCCAATGCAGGCTTCTCTAAAAGAGAGAATTCCGGCTGCCTATCTTCAAGATTTAACTTTCGCCGCGGCAGCCCTGGGCGATGACGCCGGGCTGATGGGCGCGCTCGCAATGGCGCGGCGGTCCGAAATAAAATAAGGCGAGATCATAACCCCGTCATATAGGCCAGCGAGAGTGTGCCAGGGCCAATATGTGTTCCGATCACCGGGCTAACCTCGGCATTAATCATCTCAACGGGATTAAAACGCTGGATAGCCATTTCTGAAATTTGTTTGATCATTTCAGGCTCGGCAGCATGCATGGTCGCCAAACGCACGGGAGTCTGCCCATCAATTTCCTTCTCTATCAACGAGAACATCCGCTCGATGGCCTTCTTTCGCGTCCGCACGCGCTCATCAGCCGTTATCCGGCCATTGCGGAAAGTTAGCAGCGGTTTGACATCCAGAAGACCTCCAAAGAAAGCCGATGCGCCGCCGATCCGCCCGCCTTTATGTAAATATTTCAATGTGTCAACGATGAAATAAACGCCTATCTTTGACCGCGCTTTTTCGGCGACAGCCAGACATTCCTTCAATGTAGCGCCTTCCAACGCTGCACGGGCAGCTGCCAGCACTTGCAAACCAGTCGGCATGCATGCGTGCTGTGAATCAAACACTTCAATCCTCTCACTCTTGATCGCCTCTTTGGCCTGCATAGCTGAGCTCACCGTTCCCGAAATGCCGCTGGATATCAGAATTGACAGAATATCGTACCCTTCATCGAGCAAGTCAAGGTAGATCGCCTTAAAAATATCGGGGGTGGGTTGCGACGATGTGGGCAATGCAGCGCTTTTTTGCAGACGCTCATAGAACATCTGAGGAGTTATATCGATGCCATCGCGATAGGATTCATTTCCCCACGATACGGTTAATGGCGCCACCCGAATCGGATATTTAGCGATCAATTCAACCGGAATGCTGGCGGTGCTGTCAGTTACAATCGCGACTTTAGTCATAATTTCTCCTGGCCTGTAATAGGAATAGGTTTTAATGATACCATATTCTGGTTAAAATATTCCCTCTTTAAATTTCAAATAAGATTAATTCTAATGCCACTCCGCTTCCGCTCTTTGCAAAAACACAGCCCATTTCAAAAAAATTAACCTGAACTTTACCATTATCGCTGCCCAAAATTCATTCTTAAATCAATTATTGTGCTATGATATTTCCAGGCATTGATAGCAACTCTCCATTTGTTTATTTCCAAAGGTTTGGTGTCATGAAAAAGCTACTCCCCATCATAGCGATCTTGTTAACCCTATTAGCCTGTCAGATGCCAACGCCTACACCAGGCCCCGCCACCCAGACGCCCGTACCAGTGACGCCTTCCACTTCCACACCTTTACCCACGCCAACAACGCCTTCCACACCCACTCCAACCCACGTATTCGATCTTTTTCTCACGCCCGTTGCACAAACAACCAGAGAGAATAACCAGGCTGAACCCGTTTCACGAATTTCACCCAAAGAGGCGGAAGAAATCATCAGCTCTCAGGCTTTTACGCTTCTCCGCTCTTTTCGTGATAAAAATATTTCCTACCTGGCCAATCACGCCCATCCTGCAAAGGGAATCCGTTTTGCCCCAAATGGATACATTAACGGCAACGAGGTTGTCCTGACATCAGAACAGATAAAAGACCTCTGGAAAGACCCTGTCGTTATTCATTGGGGCAAATCAGCCAGCACCGGCGCGCCGATCGAATTGACCTTAATAAAGTATTTCGAGAAGTTCATTTATCCGTCAGATTTTTTCAATGCGGAAGAAGTAATTTACAACCAGCCCGTCAGTGAAAGAAAAACCATCAACAACGCCGATCTTTATTACCCGGGCGCAATCATCGTCGAATACAATATGCCTGTCGAAAAACCCGTATTATACATACCAGAGCCGCCGGGAACAGAATCGACCAGAACGTATTGGCAAAGTCTTCGAATCGTGTTTCAAAAAGAAGGAAAACTCTGGTATGTGGTTGCTGTCATTCACGACGAATGGAAAGAATTAAATTGATCTTATGATCGTTTCCTGACTGTGAAAACCGCCGCCGAAATAGTTGAGCATCGATTCCCGGAATCTATTGGCCTGCCCCAAATTACATCCTGGCTGTAAGAATACTTGTCCAGACGAAGATACTTACTGTATACTAATACTATCTTGTATTCTAAGAAAGGAATGATGCGCTATGTTAAAAGAATTCAAGGAGTTCATCTTACGCGGTAATGTGCTCGACCTGGCTGTAGCAGTGATTATTGGAGCAGCATTCGGCGCAATTGTAAATTCATTTGTACAGGACATCCTCATGCCGCCCATCGGACTTCTGTTAGGTCGCGTCGATTTCAGCAATCTATTTATCAACTTATCGGGCACTCCATACACTTCTCTGGCTGATGCAAAAGCCGCCGGCGCCGCGACCATCAATTACGGTTTATTTCTTAACGCGATCATCAATTTTCTTATCATTTCCCTCGCCATCTTCCTTGTAGTAAAAGCTGCCAATAAATTGCAAAAGCCAAAACCGGCAGAAGCCCCAACCACTAAAGAATGCCCACACTGCTGCACAACCATCCCCATCAAAGCCACCCGCTGTCCGAATTGCACATCTGAACTCAAATAACCATCTTCTTTCTCAAATCTATAATTATAAATAAAACATAGAACACTTATTAATCACGATAGCTAAAGAAGCAGATACCATAATATGCCAACAACACAAAGACTTGAAGAATTACTGACCAAGGACCAGTTAAAAGTATTCGCCAGTCTGAGCCACCCTGTAAAAATTCAGGCTTTTCTGGATGAGACGCCTTACAGCCCTGAAGATGCCAATCGCTGCCCCGTGAGCGTCATGCGCGACAACCTGGCCCATTGTCTGGATGGCGGTCTGTTTGCGGCCGCTGCACTCCGGCGCATCGGTTATCCGCCAATAATCATCGATTTGCTTCCCGAACCAGGCATTGATGACGACCATGTATTGGCGATATATAAGAAAAACGGCTGCATAGGCGCCATCGCAAAATCGAACTTCAGCGGCCTCCGATTCCGTGAAGCAGTTTACCGCTCTTTGAGGGAGCTTGTCATGTCCTACTTTGAGGACTACTTTAACGTCAACGGCGTCAGGTCCTTGCGCGGGTACACTCGCCCGATTCACCTGGCGGCATTTGATCATTTCAATTGGGAAACAGAAGATGAAGGGGTAAATCGCATCGAAAAATATCTGAAAACCCTGCGGCCAACCCATCTTTTTACCCCGCAAATAACAAGTGAACTTTCAACCGTTGATAAACTCTCTTATCAGGCAGGCATGTTAGGAACAAACCCGGACGGACTTTATAAGCCAAATCATTGATAAATTGGCTTTCAATCACCCAATCGAAATCCACTCCATAAAGAAATTGAAATCCGTTCGGTCGATGAAGTGCTAACCGTAAACCTGGGAGTATAATTACCCTATATTATTTATTACGAGGTTATCATGAGAACACCATTCGTTGCTGGAAATTGGAAAATGAACAAAACAGTCGCCCAGGCGCACCAATTGATCACTGAACTGCTGCCAGGTGTGCAATCGATTGACGGTGTGGAGCGGGTATTTTGTCCTCCATTTATGTCCATCCCCGCCGCAAAAGAATTGCTTAACGGCAGTGGGATCGGACTGGGCGCGCAAAATATGCACTGGGAAGCATCCGGCGCTTATACCGGTGAAGTATCCCCGCAGATGGTTAAAGAATTTTGCAAGTATGTCATCATCGGGCATTCCGAAAGACGAACCTATTTCGCAGAAACAGACGCCACGGTCAACAAAAAAGTATTGGCTGCCCTCGCTAACGACCTGATTCCAATCGTATGCGTTGGCGAAACTCTCGAGGAAAATAAAGCCGGCAAAACCGCTGAGGTGGTCACCCGTCAGGTTCGCCAGGGTCTGGCTGGCATTTCACCTGCCATCGCCGGGCAGATCGTTGTTGCCTATGAACCCGTCTGGGCAATCGGCACAGGTCTGGCTGCCACAGCCCAAGGCGCCAACGAAGTGATCAAAAACTACATTCGCCAACCTTTATATGAATTATTCAACCTTGCCATTGCTCAGTCGATCCGCATACTCTACGGCGGTTCAGTGACCGGGGCAAACGCGGCCGAATTCTTCAAAGAAGAGGATATCGATGGCGCGCTCGTCGGCGGCGCCAGCCTGAAACCCGATTTCATCGAAATCGTCAAGGCAGCCGCAAAATAAACTGCGCTTGCCGCCTGGCGGTATGATTATAAAAATAATCTGATCTCCGGCTGATTTTCAACAAAAAAAGGGCTGCCTGAAAAGAAATGGGCGGCCCTTTGACTTTAATTGGAAAAATACAACCGGTAATTGATTCTTACTTGACGATTACTCGAATGACATTTCCATAAACTCTTTGATAATCGCGGGATCAAATTGCTTTCCAGCCTGCTCTTGCATAAAAGCGCGTGCTGTTTTGATGCTCCACGCCCGCCGGTAAGTGCGATCTGAAAGTAAAGCATTCCACACATCAGCCACCGCAAAAATTCGCGCTGAAAGCGGTATTTCCTCACCCTTTAAACCCCTGGGGTAACCTGATCCGTCCCATTTTTCATGGTGGCAATACGGAATGTCCAAAGCCGGTTGTAAATATGGGATGGATGAAAGAAGCTCATACGCCCACCCCGGGTGACTGAGCATAATCTCCCACTCATCTTGCGTCAGCGCGCCCACTTTACAGAGAATATTATCCGGAATCATCATTTCACCGATATCGTGCAACCAGACCCCCCGGCTGAT
>CAZDAW010000096.1:0-14226 GCA_964503685.1 uncultured Anaerolineaceae bacterium
AAAAAACCTGAAGGCCAGAATATGGAAAAAATGGAATAAAGAATAAAAACCAATAATGGAATTTGAAATTTAATTATTTTAATAAAGACAACTCCTAACGATGTCAACCATAATTGGATAACGAGTAAGATCAGGACTATAAAACAAATTTGCAGAACAGGCCAGGCTGGATCATTTGCATCTAGAAAGTTGGGGAATTGACCGATAACAGTAAACGAAGTTGAATTTGTTAAGAAGAAGGCAGAGACTATCAGCAGAATATCCAGGAAACAAATAATCGAGTTCTTTCTGATCATAGTATCATTTCACCCGTTTGTATTTTCAGTACGATCCGCGTCCAATCAGCACCACCCAGATCGTTCTGACCAGGATCTGGATATCCAGCCAGATGGAATAATTTTGAATGTAGTATAGATCATCTTCGGTGTGCAGGTGCATGGGTCGGTCACTGCGGCCATTCACCTGCCACCAGCCGGTCAAACCGGGAGGAACGGCAAAACGCTTGCGCTGCCAGGGCTGGTATTTATCCACCAGATAGGGCATTTCCGGGCGTGGACCCACCAGGCTCATTGTGCCGTTGAGAATGTTGATCAACTGAGGGAACTCATCCAGACTAAAACGGCGCAGCACCCGGCCTACTTTCGTGATTCGCGGGTCATTGCGCGTTTTGTGGATCAGATTGCCATCCGCGTCTACTTGTTCCACCTGGCTTTTCAATTCTTCGGCGTTCTTCACCATCGTTCTGAATTTCAACATGGAAAAAATACGCCCGTTCTCCCCCACCCTTTTCTGGCGGAACAGGATGGGACGGCCGTCTTCCAGCAGGATGGCCAGTGAGATAAGACCCAATAGTGGCGAGATCAAGATCAAACCCAACAGGCTCAGAACAAAATCAAAAATCCGTTTGATCAGGCGTTGATAATCATCAATGGCCGACGCGCGCAGATCCAGCATGGGTATTCCGGCAAAATCTTCGATGCCGGTACGGTAAAGGGCCAGGTCGAAAAACCCCAATGCCACCCACAAGCGAACCGGCTCTTTATCCAACGCCTGGACAATGGCTGCCATTTCGGGATAAGCGGAATATGGCAAAGCCAGGACTACATCACTGATTCTTTCCCGGATGACGATTTCCTTGACATCCGCTTTGCCGCCCAATAACGCCGGGGATTTGTCCAGGTCGTCATCGATAAAGCCGGAAAAATCAAGGTTGCCAGTGTATGATGATTCTATCTGTGTCAAAATTCGCTGCCCCAGTGATCCTGCTCCAACAATCAACACCCGCCGTTTGCCCTCCGGTGCTGATTTTTGCCTTCGGAAATAGAGGCGCACAACCAATCTCCAGGAGATGAGCAGTACATAAGAGAGGATGACGAATACCAGAAATAGAGAGCGGGAGACTTCACGGAAGGAGAGGTAGAGAATTCCCGCCGAAGAAATGGAAGCAATGAACACAGCCAGGGATACCGCGCTGAATTCATCCACCACCCGGAGGTATTTCTTGCCGTCATAAATGGATAACGAAATGAATATAAACAGCCAAATGACCGGGAAGATCAGGAATAACGCCGGCGGAATCAAATAGGGTAAAGGTACCTTTTCAAATATATCAAACTTATTCATCCAGGGGCGAATTAGAACTACCACCTGAAGACTGAGGATAACAGACAGGCCATCAAGGAAGATGGAGAGAAGGGCGAAATTAGTAGAAAAACGCCTTAGCATTTATCCTTCCATCCTGACTGGTTTTTCCATAAATTTCAATGAAATTTCCACCTTCTAGTGGTTTCCCAGACTTGTCCGCCTGCCGAACAGCCGTATATACCCTTGCGGATCAAATGTGATTATGTGCAGCCTTTGAAGTACAAATGCGAAAAGAAAAATCAGGTTGAACCAAGTATAACGAATCCACAGTCGTTCAGGGTCCTGGGTTAGTCGGAAAAGCCATTCAAATCCCAAGGATCGAATAACCTTCGGTGCCTGCTTGATCTTGCCGGAGAAGAAATCGAAAGTTGCGCCTGAAGGCACCAGGATGGAACCTCGGATCTTTTCCAGGTGTTCATGGATCCAGACATCCTGTTTTGGCGAGCCAAGACCCACCCAGATAAAATCAGGCTTTGCCTCATTAATCATCCGGCACAACTCATCGTCTTCCTCTTCTGTAAGCTTGCGAAATGGCGGAGAATAAAGCCCAACAAAGTTCAAACCCTGAAATTTCTCATTCAAATAATCTCTAATTTTCTCAGGCGCGCCCGGAAATCCGCCGTATAAGAAATAGGTGTAATGTTTTTCGGCAGCACGCGCGCTAACCTGTAATAACAAATCGGGCGCGTAAAATCGATCGGTATTTTTTCGCACAAATGCCCTCGCCCACTTGACAAATGGCATACTGTCAATACCAATCAGGTCAGATGTGTTGTACATATCGCGTAATTTTTTGTCAAGCAGCGCGGAAACACAGATATGCACGTTGATCACCGACAGGCAGTGTGAACGGGTCGATTTGTCTTCCAACCAACGATCAAAAATTGGGAACATTTCATCATAAGACAGGCAGTCCATATGGATGCCCAGAATGTTCAACTTATCCATCAAAGTCAACTTTCCCTGATTGGATTTGAGAAACCGCCCATGCGTAAGTTTGCCGGATACCGTCGTCAATGGATGTAAAAACATCCCACCCGAGAATGTTTTTTGCCCGCGTGAAGTCACCGGATCGCCCCCCATCGCCTTCAGGTTTGGACGTATCAAACACGACAGGTATATCTTTCCCGGAGATATTAATGATGATCCGGGCTAATTGGGCTACGGTTGTCTCCTTCGCGGTGCCAATCTGGATCGCCCCTTTGTTCATTCCTCGTAATGGCAACCGCAACAGGGCGTCAATAACGTCGCCAACAAAAACAAAATCCCGTGATTGCTTTCCGGACCCCCAGACAATGAAATCTTCTTGCGGGTAGAGGATGGCTTTCCGAATCAGGCTGGGAATGACCTGAGATCGCTTTCGCGAAAGGATGGAACGCGGACCATACACATTCTGAAGCCGCAAGATGCCGACGTTCGCCGCACCCTTTTCCGCCAGCAGACTTGCCTCATATTCACCCATGAGTTTTGACCAACCATAAGCAGATTCTGGATCTGCCGGATAAACCTGGTCTTCTGTCAGCGGGATCCCTCCAGGTTTGAGTTGAAGGTTTTTGGGGTAACTGCACGCCGTCCCAACATATACTAAATTCTCAACTCCGGTTTCGGAAACCGCTCTGAATGTATTTGTGTTGATTAATACATTGGAATTGAAGAGAAAGAGTTCGTTATTGAAAACAAAATCGATTCCGGCGACGATATCCGCAAGATGGAAAACCATATCCGGCTCGGCAATATCCATGGATTGTCTCGCGTTGGAAAAGTCACGCAAATCCAATTCGAAAAAATTCGTCTCCATCGGTACCCAATAACGGGTCTCATCGAGAGACAGGTTGCTTTTCGACCCGCGCCACAGGTTATCCACAACAAAGACTCGGGCGTCCAAGCGTACCAGGGCTTCCACCAGCCAAGAGCCGATAAAACCGGCGCCGCCGGTTACCAGGATGCGTTTGTTTGAAAACCAATCCAGGTCAAAATGTTCGTTACGCAGCCGGTCAATTATGGTTGTAATCATAGGGCTATCCATCACGCACGGCCTCATTTGGTAAACAAAGTGCCAAAATCGATCTTTCGAAAAATTTCGCACTTTCCATCGATTGTAGCATCGAGAATTTCACGGCCGTCTTTTTCAAACATTTCGCGAGCGAGCCGGTATTCTATTTCTGAGCGTAATAAATCAGGCAACTGCCACTTGAATCCCTTGGGGAAGTACTTTGGATCAAAATGACTTTCATCCTTTTCGGATTGGCGGACTTCCACTTTACTTGGAACACCTTTTTCCCGATAATTGTGGTCCAATCCAACCAGAATCACCTGCCGGAAACCCATGTAGTAAGCCAGTTGCAGTGCGGCAAAAGTGACTGTTGCCCCAAAGACCATTGGCCGAGTGAGGTCCGTTTCAAAATAGTCATTAATTACCATCCTGGACTTGAGAAAGACCTGTTCTGAGGTCGGAGGTCCAAAATATTTCCTGCGATTCCAGTTTAGGAATTTGGGTATTTTAACTTCACGAATTTCTGCCGCGCACTGTTCAAGGATGAGTTCATTCACAACTACCAGGAAACTCGGCCTGAAGGTTGAACGTTCGAAATTAAGATAGATACGATTCAAACCAAAACTAAATTCGCCCGAAAGCAATTCAAGATTGGTACGTTGCAGACTCGGGCCATTGGCAACAATAAAACAGCGTTTTCCTGAATATCTATTATGGAGATCTTTAATTAACCGCCTGTTCGTTTCGGCTTCAGCACCAATGCTCCACATCCAGGCATGCGGGATCTCTGTTACCCTAGCGCGAATTGCCGTTATGATCCTCTGCGGGGTGATCTCACCTAAACGTAATCTGCCCTGTCCACCCATCAGTGGTCTCCCTTAATGCAAATGAAATAGTTGGATGGGAAAAGGAATTCGGAAAATCCGATGTGAGTGGCAAATAATAAGAGCCTTCTCAAACGCGGATATTTTGCCACCATATACTGGTCCCTGACTGGAATTACCAGGGGAAAAGTGTCGGAAGCCATTTGTATGAATTCCTTTTCAGTAAATCCTGCGTGAGCACCAAAATAGTTCTCGAATTTTCCAGCCAACCGGTATTTGAGATCATTCAAATTCCATTTGACCTTCGTTAAAATTGATTCATTATTGCTGGTTCCAATATAGGATACCAGACGATGTTTGTTCGGAAAACCGATGAAAAGAACAGATCCAGGCTGCATTACGCGGAAAAATTCATGAAGGGTTGTAACCGGATCCGTTACATGCTCGAGGACATGATAGCTGTACACAAATGAGAAGCTCTTTTCAGCAAAACCAAGTTTAGAAATATCTTGAATGAATAGATTTACAGTTGGATGATCGTCTTGCCAGTTCTTGCTTGATATATTGAGATCAACCCCGGCTGTCTCCATCTGAAAAACTTCATGAACCAGGATGGCTTCAATCCCTGATCCAGCTCCTGCGACAAGAATTCTGCCGCCTTTCTTGAAATCCATATATCGCCGGGCAACCTCGTAAATTGCCTTCACTACGGCTCGCATCTTTGCTTCAACAACGGACTCTAAAGGGGCGTATCCTGTTTCTTTGCTATAGTTATCAGTCGTTGAATTTTCCGGAGTTTTTAGCTCCATTCCATCAGGGTTGAGGAGATAAGTCGGATTGTCATCAGTCCGTGGCCGTCGGGTGATCGCCATGGAACAGGTAAATATGAGCATCAACATATACTGGGTTTCTGGATGCCCGAGGGTTAAAACCGATTCCGTTGAGCCCATCAATAAAAAATATATGAGAATAAAAAAGAGGATTTTCGCGGGTAGGTCGTTATTTTCCAATGAAAATTTGCCCAGGTTGAATAACGTCATTGATATTAGGATCAACGTGAGCAGCAGACCCACATACCCGATCTCTATGGTAAGTTGAAGAGGGAAATTATGAGCGGTTATTGTCTCAGGCAGCGCCCATGGCAGGAATAAATTCGAATAAAGTCTGGAAATGTGCGATATCAATTGACCGTCAAATCCATAACCAATCAGATGCATTGGGTGGAAATCACTAAAAAAATCTGTGAACGCGGTCCAGATCACCATCCGACCCGATAACAGGGAATTTGCACCCGCCCCTGAAGTGGAATGTGAAAAAGACAACCAGGCCGGACCCTGACAATACCGCATGATCTGTATTAATCCAATCGGAATAAGAAGAGAAATGGGTGCCAGCCATTTTAAAACAGGGAATGTGCGGGTAAAAGGGATCAGCATGACCAGACCTGCGGCAATAGCAAAAACAAGCGCGCCGCGGCAGTCGGTTAAAACAATGACATAAATACCGGTTAATAACCCTGCCAGTCCAAAGCCTTTTTCAATTCGGTTCCTACCCTGCATCAGGAATAGAAGGCCAGCCAGGAATGCCGCGCCACCCATGATCCCACTTGAATTAAATCCGACCGATGTGGGAAATAACGTTCTTGAGGTTATGATCCCCAATTTAGCCAGGAACATTGCGGGAAATGTTTTGGTGAATGGATAAGGTGGTTCAAATCCAATCACCTGTAGAAGACAATTGGCAACAATATACGCAATTAAGGTGTAACAAACCGCACTCCGGTATTCGAACGAATCGGAATTATCGCGTTTCCTCAAAAAAACCACGAACGTGAAGAGTGTGAGGCAAATCCAGCTGATCCAATTCCAGAACGCGATTTCCGGTGAGACAATATACGAATAGGCGGCCCGAAGATGCGCCACGCTCTCGATCAATATAAAGAGTATGAGCAGACCAACAAAGATTCGATTTATTACAACAAGTTCGGTTTCCTTTTTCGCCAGTTTAATACCGCCGCGAATGGCAAAAAAAAGGAGAATCAGGAGGCAGATAAATCGAATGATAAGCTGGGGAATATATGAAAATGGTACATGCGCCATCGTAAGAAACAACGAAAGAACAAGAACCCAATAATCCAACCCCGCATTCAATAATGACTGATTTTTCCGGCTATTAATTTCACCTTTCACAATAGATTGATTGTACACTAAAGTCTTTTTGAAGAAAAAAGAAAGAGGGCCTCCAAATTATTACCGCTGTGGAGCATTGTAAGTTTTGATTTGTTTGGAAAATTCCGTTCTTAAGCTACTTCAACCGGGAAAATATCTCGGAAAACAACTGGTTGTCCTCTTTATCCAATCCAAGGAATTTAAGTGTAAACAGAAATACCACTGTTACAAGGATGCAACAGGCCAGCAACGAGACTAAATCGGAGATTTGGAATAGACGTGGAATAAACCCGGCAATTGCTGCCAGACTGCCCGCGAGAATTCCTTTGTAGAATCGACGATCATAAGGCCAAAGACCTGCTTTCGTTTTCCCAATAATCGCTGCCGCGATATTCATTCCCCCCACGGAAATGGATGTCCCAATTGCCGCTCCGCTTATCCCGATCATCGGGACGAGTGCTAAACAAAGAGCGGCATTAACAACCAGAGCAGCAGATGTAAGCCAAAACCAGCTTTTTTGCCGGCCTGTCATGATCAATAACATCCCCACAGCTCCAGTCCCACAATTGATCAATTGTCCAGCCGCCAGGATAATCAACGCAATCCAACCGGATATGTACTCAGAGCCATATACCACCGATAGAAGAATTGGGGATTGAAGAAGAAAGATCACAAATGGAATGATCCCAAGGTAAAAATTCCATTTGGTTCCCACACGATATATTTCCTGCAACCTTTCCCGATTTTTACGCGAATAGAGCTCCGCGAACATGGGTCCGAGTATGGCATTGAAGGCCGCGTACAGGATGACAAAGATCATCGAGAGTTGGGAGATGGCCTGGTAAATGCCGTTCTCAGTGGAAGATAACAACGATCCTATGATCAACCTGTCAACCCAGAACACAAATACAGAAAACACTCCCGCCAGAGATGTGGGAATTGAAAATGCCAGCACAGACCTGATTTCGGAGAGATCTGCGCGCACTTTGGGTGAACCTAAAATTGAAAAGAGTGATCTGACAATCACGATACCCAGAATTCCGGTCAATAAAAACGATACAGTATCAGCTAGGATGGCCGCTTCAACAGACAATTTGATAGCCAGAATGGCGCCGACGATTAAAACGATGGCAACCAGGGGTTGCCCAATATCCTCCAGTAAAACCGAATACTTCATGTTTAATGTGGTTCGGGTGGCGGCACTGGAGATGGGTAAAATGGCGCAAAAAGGGAGGAATAAGGAGAACAACCTGAACACAATGGTCAGTTCAGGTTTCTGAAAAACGGAAAGGCTTAACCAGGGGGCAATCAGGTAAAGAATGATTCCCCAAATAATACCTGTAAAAGCCGAAATCCATAACGAACTGGAAAGCAATCCTTTGATCAGTTCCGGCTTGTCCTGTTTTTTATATTCGGGGACAAACCTGATAACTCCCTGGGGGAATCCCAAGGGTATGACCATCTGTAAGATCCGGAAAACTGTCCACCCTATCGAAAAGAGGCCAAACTGGCTCGCTCCAAGCGTTCGCGCCAGAATGACGTCGGTAATAAAACTCAACCCCCGGCCCGCGACCTTTCCCACCAGTGATAGACTGGCCCCTCCGGCGATATGCTTTACATCCTGGCCAGAAGGATCAATTTCCATCATCAGGCCAGGTTGACTGTCACCATCCCCCATTATTTCTCATCTTCCAACAGCCTCAACAGGTATTGCCCGTACTGATTGGCGGAAATCTTTTCAGCTTGCTTCTTCAAACCTTCGCGATCGATATATCCCATACGGTAGGCGATTTCTTCCGGGCATGAGATCATCCACCCCTGGCGCTCTTCCACCACCTGCACGAAATTAGCTGCCTGCAACAGCGATTCCTGCGTGCCGGCATCCAGCCAGGCAATGCCTCTACCCAACACTTCCACGCGAAGTTCATCGCGATCCAGGTATTTTTGGATCAGGTCAGTGATTTCCAGTTCTCCGCGTCTGGATGGTTTCTGGTTTTCCACTTCTTTACACACGGTATTATCAAAAAAATAGATACCGGGCACGGCAAAATTGGAGCGCGGGTTTTCAGGCTTTTCTTCCAGGCTGATCACTTTGCCGGTGGCGTCATCAAATTCGACAACCCCGTAGCGTTCCGGGTCGCGCACCGGATAGGCAAAAATGACCGCGCCTGACGTATTGCGCGAGGCGGATTGCAGCTTATCCACCAGGCCAGATCCGTAGATGATGTTATCACCCAGGATTAATGCCACCGGGTCGCAGCCAATGAAATCGCGGCCGATAATGAACGCGTCAGCCAGCCCGCGCGGGGACGGCTGTTCGGCAAAAGAGAATTTCATTCCCCATTGTGATCCATCCCCCAGCAAGCGCTGGAACGCGTCCATGCTGTCCGGCGATGTAATGATCAACACTTCTCGAATTCCGGCCAGCATCAATGTAGACAGGGGGTAATACACCATGGGCTTGTCATACACCGGCAGCAACTGCTTGCTCATTGCCAGCGTTAACGGATACAACCGGGTTCCATAACCGCCTGCCAGAATGATCCCTTTCATTTTGTGTTGCCTCCACGTTCCGAGTAATTCTTCCGCATCCAATCCTGATACGTCTGTCTGGCAGTGATACGCTCAACCCAGGCCAGATTATCAAGGTACCATCGCACCGTCTTTCGTAAACCAGTCTCCAGAGTATGGCGCGGCGACCAGCCCAATTCCCGATTGATCTTTGTGGAATCCATGGCGTATCGCCGATCGTGGCCTGGCCGGTCTTCCACAAAGGTGATCAGTGATTCATGCGGCCGGAATTTGGATTGCGGAACCAGCTCATCCAACAACCGGCAAATCGTCTGCACAATGGTCAGGTTTGCCGGCTGGTTTGATCCGCCGATATTGTAGGTCTCGCCAACACGCCCTTTGAGAACAATCTGTTCAATGGCCTCACAGTGGTCTTCCACATAAAGCCAGTCTCTAATCTGCTGTCCGTCGCCGTATACCGGTATCTTACGACCTTTCAACGCGTTCAAGATAACCACCGGTATCAACTTTTCCGGAAATTGGAAAGGCCCGTAATTATTAGAGCAATTGGATATGGTAACAGGAAGACCATACGTGTGCCCATAAGCCCGCACCAGATGATCGCTCCCCGCCTTGGAGGCTGAATATGGGGAGTTAGGCAGATAGGGAGATTCCTCCGTCCAGGCCGGTTCGCCTGCCTTCAGAGTGCCAAAAACCTCATCCGTGGAAATATGATGAAAGCGTTTTTCTCGAGTTGATGGGCTGGCATCATCTTGCCAGTAATGTCGAACAGCGTCAAGCAGTGTTGCAGTTCCGGTGATATTGGTTTGAATGAATTGCATTGGGCCGAGAATGGAACGGTCAACATGTGTCTCAGCAGCAAAATGAACAACTGTGTCTATGTTTTTCTCTCGCAACAGGGCGTCAAGCAGGGGGCGGTCGCAAATATCACCCTGCACAAAATCATAGCAAGCCTGCCCCTCAAAGCCTTCCAGATTCTCCCTGGTCCCGGCATAGGTTAATAGATCCAGATTCGTTATATGTATATCAGGTTGAGTGGTTAAGATTCTGTGAATAAAGTTGGTTCCGATAAATCCGGCCCCGCCGGTTACCAGCCAGTTTGCCATGCAGCCTCCAACAATCCATCTGGGTTTGCGAGTGAATTATAGTGGAAAAATGAAAAACGGCCTTATATGTCTATCTGCATAACCGGTAAAATAATGTATAATAATATACAGGCAGACCTTAAAATTTTTTCTGTAGTGTGTTTCTACAGATTGCCTTCTACATTGAAGCGATTGAGTATTTCGGAATCATCCCTCCCGGAATGGGAGTAGAAGTTGGCAGCATTGCACTTTTCATACAGGGGTTTACTCGTGGTAGTTGCCTTTACTGGCATCCCTGTACTTACAGATGTGTATAACAGATCTACCTGATTATCTGTTATATACGCTGACTCATAGTAGCCTCCAACCTGCTCATCAAAATACCGGGGGTGTGCCATCACAGGCGAGCCATTCCTGTCGAGAAATCACACGCGATTTAACCAGAAAATACTCATGGAAGGCGGTCGGCTTATGAATCGATCAGGTGATCTGCATGCCCTGTATTACCGACCTAAAGATCCAGAAGCATAATCCCAACCGCCTAAATGTGTATCTTGACGGTGAATATGCCTTTGGAGTAGAAAGGCTGGTAGCCGCCTGGCTTTGCGTGGGAGATACTGTCGACCGCGCAAGAATTGAAGACCTCTTGCGAAAAGACGAACAGGAACGAGCTTATCTGCGTGCCCTGCGGTTGATCAATATCCGCCCGCGTTCCGTCTGGGAGATAACCACCCGGCTCAAAAAAGCCGGCTTTGATGAATCGGTCATCCCGACGACCATCGAACGTCTGAAAAACGCCGGATTGATCAGTGACGCGGATTTTGCCCGTACATGGGTTGAGAATCGCTGCACATTCCGCCCGCGCGCAAAACGGGTTCTGGTATTGGAATTGCATCAAAAAGGATTAGCCGAAACAGAAATTCAGTCGGCAGTCAGCCATCTTGATGAAGACGCTCTTGCCATTAAAGCGGCAGAGAAATACGCTTCCAGATGTAAAAATCTGCCGTTTGATGAATTCCGCAAAAAAATGCTTGGATACCTTTCCCGCCGTGGTTTCAACTATGGAACAACCGCGGAAGCTATTCAAAGAACCTGGCAAAAATTGCAGGTTGATGCGGAAATCTTACCTTAACTATATGAATACTAAGAGGAACTTATGTTAACACCGGAAAGTTTTATACCCATAATCATAGGGGACATAGTGGTGGTGGCTATCGTGTTCTTTGTCATCGCCCGGAGCCTCACCAGCAATATTAAAAAAGAACAACAATACAAATCTGATTCCATCATCGCTGCCGCGAATGAAAAATCGAAGACCATTGAATTGGAGGCCCGGGATAAAGCATTAAAAATTCTTCAGCAATCCGAAGCTGAAGCCACCCGCCTTCGTTCTGAACATGCAGCAGAAGAAGAACGCCTGCAACGCCGCCGCAGCGATCTGGACAGCCGCATGGAACGCCTTGAACAGCGTGAACAAGCCTTGAACAAACGGCAGAGTGTGATGGACCGACGTGCCAATGAAGTCGAAAAAATGTACACGCAGCAGATGGAAGAGTTGCAAAATATCGCCAAGATGACCCAGGACGAAGCCCGCAGCCAGTTACTTGCCGAGACCGAAAAGGAATCCCGCAATGATATGGCACGCATTATTCGCCAGATCGAAGCTGAAGCCCGCGCGGAAGGCGAAAAACGCGCCCGTGAATTGATCGCCGACGCCATCCAGCGGGTTGCCTCTGACCATGTGGCAGAAGTTACTTCATCCATCGTTACACTGCCCAACGAGGAAATGAAAGGCCGCATTGTTGGACGTAACGGCCGTAATATCCGAGCCTTTGAACAGGCCGCCGGGGTTGATGTTATTGTGGATGACACCCCCGAATCGGTAACGGTATCCTGCTTCGACGCGGTTCGCCGTGAGATCGCCCGCCGCGCTCTGGCCCGCCTCATTCTTGACGGCCGCATCCACCCGGCGCATATTGAAAAAGTGCTCAGCGAAGAACAACGCCAGGTGGATAAGGATATCGAGGAAGCCGGTGAGCAGGCGGCTTACGATGCCGGAGTGGCCGGTCTTCACCCTGAAGTAACCCGAATGTTGGGACGTTTAAAATACCGCACATCCTACGGCCAAAACCAACTGGCACACGCCGTTGAGGTTTCCAAGCTGGCAGCGGTCATTGCCGCTGAACTTAGCGCCAATGTTGAGGTTGCCAAAGCGGGCGGCCTTCTGCATGATCTTGGTAAAGCCATGGACCACAACACCGAAGGCACTCATGCCATGATCGGCGCGGAATATGCCAAACGGTATGGTGTCAACGTCCGCGTGGTAAACACCATTGCTTCACACCACCATGAAACCGAGCAGGAATCTGTTGAAGCAGTCATCGTGGAAGCTGCCGATGCCATTAGCGGTGCCCGTCCAGGCGCCCGCCGTGAAGACCTTGAACAGTACATCAAACGCCTGCGCGCGTTGGAAGAAGTTGCCAACTCGTTCAAGGGCGTTTCCCAGAGCTATGCCATTCAGGCCGGCCGCGAAGTACGCATCATTGTCCGCCCTGAAGAGATCGACGATCTCGCCAGCACCCGTCTTGCCAAAGACATTGCCAAGCAGATCGAAGAGACCATGCAGTATCCCGGTCAGATCAAGGTGACCGTCATCCGCGAAACCCGCGCCACCGAATACGCAAAATAGACGAATGAAATCCGTGAGGCTGTTCCAGACCAATGGGACAGCCTCTTTTTTAATTCAAGTATGGATTAAATTCGATCTCTTCATCCACCGAGGTAGATTCCCCATGACCGGGCATCAAGATCGTATCCCCTGGCAAGGTCAATATGCGGGTATAAATGCTCTGAAGTAATTGATCCTGGTCAGCCCCTTGAAGATCGGTACGACCAACGCTTTGCTTGAATATCAAATCACCGGTGAATGCCGTCTGCAGATCACTAGCGTAAAAAACCACATGCCCGCTGCTGTGCCCCGGAGTGTGCAGTACCGATATAACGGAGTTTCCCAGGTTTAGTAAAGCATCATCGGCCAGCATCCCGGTTGGCTCCGGCATCGACGGCATCGGCAAGCCAAATTGTTTGGCTAAACCGCCATCCCGGTACATGGGAGCGTCAGCTTCGTGAATGAACACCGGAATTGACAGCCCCAATAAAGAATGGATTGCCGCGATTCCGATGAAATGGTCAAAATGACCGTGTGTCAACCAGATACCGGTTAGATCAAGCCGGTTTGATTCAATAAACTCAATCACAGATACCGGATCAAAACTGGGGTCGATAACTGCTGCCTGCCCGGATTCATCATCCCACAACAGGTAGGTGTTGTTCTCAATCTGCCCCAGTACAAAAGTCTCAACTTTGAGGCACATCAAATCACCATCAGCTCACGGGGCAGGTCAGATAGTGTTTCTGTTCCAGTGTCCGTGACCACTACATTATCCTCAATGCGCACACCACCCTTATCCGGCAGGTAGATTCCCGGTTCAACGGTATACGCCATCCCTGGTTCAAGAATTAATGTGTTCTCGGCAAAAATATACGGGGATTCGTGAGCTTCCATACCAAGCCCATGACCGGTGCGGTGAGTAAAAAACACCCCAAATCCGTCTTTCTCAATCACATATCGGGCAGCCCGATCCACATCTCCGGCCGATATTCCCGGTTTTCCGGCAGTCCTTCCAGCTGTATTGGCGCGAAGAACGCTATCAGCGATGGCGCGTTGCTCACTGGAAGGCTCACCTAAAACGAGCGTGCGCGTTAAATCAGATACATACCTGTTATAGCTGGCACCCCAATCCACCACACTCAGGTCGCCTTTCTGCAAGACTCGATCAGACGGCACGGCATGTGGATTGGCACTGTTTGGGCCGCTGGAAAGAATAACCTGAAAAGGCAATTCGGGGTCCGATCCGCACTCCAACAGAAGAGCCGTCAGGCGGTTCGCCAGGGCATGTTCGGTCATACCTGGTTTTATG
>CAZDAW010000097.1:0-13704 GCA_964503685.1 uncultured Anaerolineaceae bacterium
ATTGCTCGTCTGTTAGTTCATGTCTGCTTCCCATGCGCTGAGTTTAGCATGGATCTGGTGAATTTTGAAATAGCTTCTACTCATTAAATATACTTGCTGAATTTACTTTCTTAATCGTGAGTAATTGTAACATACGTCAGAATTTACATTGAAGAAAATTTAAAATTCCTATTCTTCTTCGGGCCGGCCTGGGAAGACGAACGTAATCGGGTCGCCCGGTTTCAGGCCGATTTCCTTGCCGGTATATAAAGCCTTGTCGATCCTGACAATAATGTTCATGTGATTGGGAAAGTGGGTCAGGTCATATCCGGCCAGAACGCCGATGAGCTGGTCGTTCACGTAAACCTTGTCGCCCACCCAGATTATACCGCTTTCCAATATTTCAAAATATCCCAGGTAGGATATATTGTTGACCACCTGGCCGGGAACGGCGTTTTCTTCGGCGGTCAAAATCAACTCGTGGACTTCATTTTTAAGCACTGCCCGCGAGGGCGCCTGGGTCAGGTTCAGGCCGCGGTTCTCGGCGCGGGCATGCAAGATGCAGCAGAACTTGCCGATCACCAGGCTTTTATCGGCGCAGGGGTATTTCGTATCTAACGCTTTAGTCGCATAAGGGTCTGGACTCATGTCTCCTCCAAATATACAGGTTTAGCTATTGAGAATTCCAATCAACTCCAGCAAATCCGGAATCGGGGGCTGATAAATGTCAAACACCGGGAAACTGATCTGGCTGCGCGCTGCGTTCAGTAATTCAACCTTATCGACATAATCAGCCACGTAGGCGCTGGTCTTTTGCAGATAGCGCGGGAAGAAGGGGTTAACCGTCATGAAGTGAAGCGGGATCGTTTCAAGATAACCCGCCGCGCCGCCTCTCGCCGCCAGTTCAGCCAGATTTTGCTGCCACAATGCCGGGTTGCCGGAAACGATCAGGTTGAGAGGGTTGCTGAAAACGAACTGCAAACCTTCGAGCGAGTCAGGAATGCGTTTGAGCAACTGTTCGAACAACCGGGGTACACATGCGCCGGGGATGATTACCTGCCCGCAAGCGATCCCGCTTAATGGTTTCAATAATGCATCCAGCATACCCTGATCGAGCAGCGAACCCAGCGCCAATTCAGCTTTCATCCGGCCATCCTGCCTGATGGTAATCCGCGAAGGGGTTTCACCTTCGATATGAATTTTGGGATAAACAAAAAGACCGGCGATGGACGCAGTATGTTTAACCAACACCGGGATACGTTCATCATACGCCGCGCCGGATGAAATCACCAGCCCATCAGCAATGATCACCGGCGCCATGCGATTCAACGCCCCGTCCACCATTGCCAGATCGACGCCCAAAGCCGCGATCTGCTCCAGTACAGGAATTAAATCAACCTTGCGGTTTGGGCCAGCCAGAACAACATAACCGGGAGCGCTGACCTCTACAATTTCAACCTGTCCAAGGATCGTTTGCACAGAGGTTGTCAGCAGCGGACGATAACCGGCAGTCCCCAGGTTAAGGCAGCGTTGCGCCGTGGCAAGAATGGTCCCTTTTTCAACGTAATAACGCGGCTTGGGCAAACCGGTCACGTTATCCAGGTTCTCGCCATCGAAGCCGATGCTGGTCAGGGCGATCTTCAGCCCGGCAGCATAACCGAGTTGAAACACATGCAGCGCCGTGGTCGTTTTGCCGGTATTTTTTGCCGTACCGATAAATCCTACAGTTTTCATTGAGTCATTGAGTGATCGTGCCCTTTCCGACACGCCCCGGGTACAACCCATCATCCTGATTGCCCATCAAGCCTTCAAATATCGACGCCACAAAATCGTTGCGCCGCGCCACGCTCTCCAATACTTCGGTGGTCTTCTCGTGAATTTCGGCTTTAATCGATTCGGCAGCCGGCGTCAACGTCGCCCTGTTGCTACCCTGGAAACGCAGCAAATCCCTGACGGCCCGCAGGGTATCTACCCTGGCCTGCACAGAAATTGGGCCCTTTGAGTAGGCCTCGTCTGATGAAGCGATCGTCGCCGCGGTCACGCCCGCCGCAGCCGCCAGGGCGGCATGCGCTGCGGTTTGAATGGATGACTGAACCCGGTCGGGTGTATGCGTCATAAAACCGACCGGCTCGCCCGGCCACACAGGCGTATCAACGATATCCTGCCATACCGCCAGTTTGGCCAAATTCATGTCGATCATGTTATCATCCATGCGCCCATGAATCGTCATATACGGCGAGTAGCACATCAAAGGTTTGGGGATCGGTTTTGCGCCTAATTTTAGTCCCAGCGCCATCATGATCAACAGACCGGCAAACGTCTTATAAGGCGGCACACCGCTCAATTCATCGTTGCCCGGAATGTCGAAAGGAATGCCATATTGCGCCGCCAGCATCAGCGAATAGACGCCGTCCACCGTCAGGCGTTCGGGATCCGTTCCTCCGGCCGTACCGCCGTAAGGGATGTTGATCTTGAACAGGTCGGCCCCGGCAGCCTTGCCCAGCACCTGCGATTCCGGTGTGTTCAGGCCGCGGTGACCGCGCACATTCCATAACGTGTACGGTTCCATGAAGCGGCGAATGAACTTAAGGTTCTCCAGGGTGATGATCGTGCCGTCATGTTCGTGGGTCAAATAGCCTTCGAGCAGCCCCTCGCGCTGGGCGCCCCAAGACGGGTCAAAGTGAAAGACGCCATCGATGCCCCAGGCTTCAGCCACCTTGATATGCATCACGTCCATCACCGGGCAGCCTGTACCATATTGCGAGAAGAACAGCGGCCGCTCGCCCACGTGACGCAGCGGGGTGAACTCGCCATGCGGCTTTTCGAAAAGCTCCGGCACGCGCTTGATTTCATCTTCGCCCAGCCAGCGTACGCCCGCCGGCAGACGCCCTTCAAGATAAAAGGCTTTGATCTCGTCGTCGCACAGATCGATGTATTTCTTCAGCAAACGCTCTCGCGCTTTGGCGTTTCCCGAATCGCGTTCGGCAATGCCTTCCTCAACCATCTCGGCGCGCACCTTGGCGCGTTCGATCCCCGGGGAGGATTTATCCGCTGCCCACACTAAGATCTGATCGGTAATCGTATCCAGCAACGCTTCGATCTTCTTATCTCTGAACTGATAGGTAAAGCCTTCAGTGATATCCGGTTTCTTACGGCCGGTTCCCGTCTGAATTGCGTCAGCCTCCTCCTGACGGCCTTCAATGAAAGCCAGCACCGAGCTCATTTTCAATTCACCCACAAAGCAGCCATCAAAGCCCAACTCTGCGCCGGTCTCTTTGGTCAGCGCCATGCCGCCAACGCCCAGGCGAACGGTATCGCGCAGGCCTGAGGCCTCGGCCAGATCAACCAGATGGCTGAGAGTCTCGGCAACCTTGTAACCCAGGGTGCGGCTGACAAGGATCGCCGCCGGTTTTTCATGCAGGGCTTTATCGATCACCTCCTCGGCGGTCGTTCCAGGCGGCATCGAAATCGCATCGTATCCCGCCTCGGTCAGTTTGCGCTTAAGGAGCTTTATGGCATTATCATGTACCGGATCAAGTGGAGCAAGAATCACTTTCTTCATGCGACACTCTCCTTTTCCAACCAGCGATAATGATCTCCCGGATGGTGGATATAACTGCGGATGCGCACTCTGGCGCCCCAACCTTTAAACTCCAAAAAGACGACATCACCGTGAGGAAGGTTCAATTCGTTTGCCAGGGCTTCAGCCAGTTCCTTGGCTTCATCCTCGCTGCTGCAATAAAGGAAAGTCTCAATATCCAGAGCGTCAACAACCCGGTCTATCGCTTTTTTCATCTAACCTCCTTTTATCTTTATCAATTTAATTATATATAAGGTCGTAACTGGTAACCTTTTTGCGGGCGCACCGCGCGCCCGCAAAAAGTCAAGAAAGGAAGAAAGGGATTGGAGAACTTCCTTAAAAACTAATCGATCAACCCGGCATAACGGCAGATGATTTCAAGGGATTTGAACATCGCCTTAACTGCCAGACGGGTTGGCTTTTCCATCAATTTTCCGTTTTCATCAATGTTGCCGACGCCGTTAGAAATAAAGATGTTGCCGTCGTAAGCGATTGTCGGCACCAGTCCCATGTGCGACATACAATTCTGAATGACCTGGGTGCCGGCGTACATGTCTTCCATCGAGAAAATAGGAATACCAAACTCGTTCTCTTTCCAGGTATCGGCGTAGTTCAACTCGACAGCCTGGCAGTTCGGAGATTTGAACATGTTCCAGCCCTTCTTCAAGGCGGCCGGCATCAATTCGAATTCCTCCATGGTGATCTTATAAAGATCATCCAGAGCGCTCAGAGTGATTTCCGGTGAATCCTTGAGTATCTTCATCGCCGCCAGGGCGCCGGCCAGGGCTTCCTTACCGGGGTCAAAACCAACATGAGCAGCCTTGCCGTGCGATGAAAGCGTGCCATAGCGAGCGCCGTGAATACCCAGGGCGCGGCGGATGGGAACCATGGCATCTTCCTTGCCGATGATCAAACCGCAGGTAGGCGCGCCGGATGCTTTATCCATACTGTACATAATCACATCGCAGCCCATCTTGCGAATATCGGCGCCAACGAAGGGAACGCCCCAGGCGTTATCGACGATGTAAGGAACATCGTACTTTGCCGCGAGTTGCGCCAGGCCGGTTTGAAGGACAGGAACGCCGTCTTTCTTCTCCCCATAGCCATACCCAGGAGTATCATAAGCCAGAGAGACAAACCCCGCCAAAGAATCAGCGTGCCGCGCAGCAACTTCTTCAAAGTGTTTGATTGTTTCGCCGGCTTTGACGTGCAGCAGATTGGGACACGGGCAATATTTGATGCCGTGGCAATCGTAAGCGGCGCCAACCGGTTTGACAAACACCGTATCGACGTTATAGGCGCGCTTTCCCTGAACGCCGTATTCACCGGCGGCCTCGCCGCGTTCCGAGTTGATCTCTTTGTAACGCGGCGGGAAGGGCTTGCCATAAGCGCCCTGGTGATGCATGTGACGCTCGTAAGGCGCCAGGTAACGGGCGCGGTAATTATCGCCCTTGCCGAGCGTCGGCGGCATTATCAGGGTATCAATGCTGACGACAAGCGCCGCTTCACAGGTGCTGATCAACGCGGCGTCGTAAGCATCGCCGTAATATGATTTGACAAGGTCGCGAATCTTCTCATCAAACACAGCGCTGGGGATAACCTTGCGGGCGACATCAGACATCGCTTCGTCAACCGCCCGACTGAGCAAACCATGGCAGCCAGAAACCGCGCCGGTGAGGCCAATATTACCTTTCAAATCCGGGCCGATGCCGATCTCATCGGCTACTTTTCGACACTCTGCATAAATCGCTGCCTGGTTAGCTTGAATATGCTTGTACATTTGATACCGAAAATCCCATTTTTTTGCCATAGTTTTTCCTCTCTTCTAAAAATATTCTGATATTTTTTGATAAATACAATTGGTCATGCTGTCTGGAGCATATCGACTTTTCGATCATATATTATATATAATATATTATGTATTGATTTTAGCGATTCCCGCTCCTTCTGTCAAGCGGCAATTTACTTGACATACTTTGCCGACATACCCGATTTAATCTTTTCCCGTCTGCGCTTTGCCGAAAGAATCAGTTTGGTAATTTCAGCCGCAACAGCCGGAACAAGCAACAGCGGCAGGATCAATAACCACTCATGCAAACCCAAAGGCACCGTCTTGAAGATCGGATTCAGAAACGGAACATAGAGTACCAGTAAAATTAATGCCAGCGATGATAAGACCGCATAATTCATCCATTTGTTGCTGAATATTCCAATCTTAAACACAGGGAAATTCTCAGACCGGGCAGTAAAAGCGCGCAACAATTCCGAAACCGAAAGGGTGATGAAAGCCATAGTCTGCGCATACGCTTCATTATGCATCAGTCCAAGGGCATAGGCCGCCAGGGTCGCCGCAGTGATGAAGATCGTCTGAATGACGACGCCCAAACGCATATCGCGGTTGATGATCGGCTCACTCACCGGGCGCGGATCCTGATCCATGATATCCGGGTCGCCCTTCTCCGTACCCAGCGCCAGCGCCGGAGCGCCGTCGGTCAGCAAGTTCAACCACAACAATTGAATGGCCTGCAAAGGCGACCCCTTACCCAGTATCGTGGGCAGGAAGATCACCATAATTTCCGCCATATTACAGGAGATGAGGAAAAAGACGAACTTGCGAATATTGCTGTAGATGATGCGTCCCTGTTCAACCGCCGAGACGATGCTGGCGTAGTTGTCATCGGTAAGCACCATATCGGCTGTGCCTTTGGCGACATCGGTTCCGGTGATACCCATCGCTACGCCGATATCGGCCAGCTTGATCGCCGGAGCGTCGTTGACGCCGTCGCCGGTCATTGCCACAATCTGGTTGTTTGCCCGCAAGGCTTCAACGATGCGCATCTTGTGTTCAGGAGACACCCTGGCAAAAACGTCTGTGTGTCTGACTTCTTCCTGCAGGGTCGCATTGTCCATCTCATCAAGCTGCTTGCCGGTCAACACCTGGCTTTGTGGGCCATATAGACCAATGGTTTGTGCAATTGCTCTGGCTGTGTTGGGATAATCGCCGGTGATCATGATTGTGCGAATGCCGGCGTTCTTAGCCTGTTCCAGCGCCGGGTTGACTTCCGGCCGAGCCGGGTCGATCATTCCCACCAGTCCGGCGAAAACAAGATCCTTTTCTATCTCTTCGCAGCTCATATCAGCCGGTCTGGATTTCACCACGCGATAAGCCAATCCCAGAACACGCAAGGCATCTTGGGTCATAGCGTCATTGGCGTCCAGAATATTCTGCCTGACTTTGTCGCTCAGGGGTATTGGCTCGCCGTCATCCATCGGCTGGTAATGCGTGCAAAGGTTCAACACCATATCCGGCGCGCCCTTGATGGTGATGGCGTAAAAACCGCCATTTTCACTCTCTTTAAACGGCGAGATATCTTCCGTTTTCGGTTCCTTTATGGCGTGAACGGTAACCATTCGCTTACGGGTGGAGTCAAAGGGAATCTCGTCCTCGCGCGGGTAAGCCTTATTCAGGTCGTGAGGCAGACCGCCGGCCTTGGCAGCCGCAACCAGAATCGAACCTTCGGTCGGGTCGCCGACCATGCGCGGTTCCCCACCTTCTTCCATTCCTTCCAGTTGAGCATCGTTATTCAGCACACCCGCCCACAGCGCAGTTAAAACTGCCGGGTATTTCTTGAGGTCTATCTTCTTGCCATCGATCTGAAATTCACCTTCGATCTGGTATCCGCTGCCGGTGATATCCACAAACTGGTGATCCACCCACATGCGCGTGACGGTCATTTCATTCTGGGTAAGGGTGCCGGTTTTATCAGAGCAGATGACAGTCGCCGAACCAAGCGTTTCCACCGAGGAAAGATGGCGGATCAGGGCATGCCGGCGGATCATTTCGCGCATTCCCAACGCCAGGCTGATCGTGACGATGGCAGGCAGGCCCTCAGGCACAGCAGCGATCGCCAGACTGACGGCCACCATGAACATTTCCAGCGGGTTATTGCCCTGCAGCCAGCCGGCGGCAAAGACCAAAGCGCAGATAGCCAGACACGCCCAGCCTAACGTCTTGCCCAGTTCCTCAAGGCGGCGCTGCAGGGGCGTCTCTTCCTCCTCAACGGATTGCAGCATTGTGGCAATCAGGCCAAGCTGCGTCATCATCCCTGTGCTGGTAACCACACCCCGCCCGCGGCCGTAGGCAACCGTTGTACCCATAAAGGCCGTATTTTTGCGATCGCCCAGCGGCGCATCTTGCGGAAGTATCTCAAGGGCATTTTTCTGCACGGGCAACGACTCGCCGGTCAGGGCTGCCTCTTCAACACGCAGGTTGACCGCCTCGATCAACCGAATATCCGCCGGCACAAAATTGCCAGCTTCCAGGAAAACGATATCGCCGGGAACAAGCTGGCTGGCAGGAATGGATTGACGGTGGCCATCGCGCAGCACCTGCGCTTCGGGTGAAGCCAGCTTCTTCAAGGCCGCCAGGGCTTCTTCTGCCCGGCTTTCCTGAATAACGCCCATAACCGCATTTAAAATCACAATGGCAATGATAGCGCTTGCATCGACCCACTCTCCTAAAATCGCCGAGATCGCCGCCGCTACGATCAACAGAATAACGATGAAACTCTTAAGTTGATCAATGACCATCATCAGAAACGTCGGCCGCGGCGCTTCAACAAGCTGGTTGGGGCCGTGTTTTTCCAAACGCTCTGCTGCTGTTTTTGAAGACAGACCATGATGCTGGAAAGTCTCCAGCGCCTCTAACACCCCTTCAGCGCTGAGGGCGTGCCATGTCAGCTTCAAGTCTTCCGAATCCATTTTTACCGCTTGATTTACTTTTTCATTCATTTTCCACTCCAAAGATTTTTCTGTTGCACGCTGCCAGGCAATTGCGTAGCAAAAAACAATGAAATGCCGGCAGCTACGACCAGCGCAACCAGATCGCTGCGGAATCCTGCCGCCATGGCATTGACATTCGAACCCAGTAACAAGCCAAAGATAATGCTGCCCAGCGAACCGCTGGCAAAGCGGATCATGTGCGAGATTCCCGAAGCGACGCCAACCTCTTTTTCTTCGACAACCTGAATGACCACGGCTGCCGAAGGAGATTGAGTCAATCCCATCCCCGAGCCGATCACGATTAAGGAGGCGATTAAAATCACCCACGAGATTCCCTCTAAAGGAGCAGCACGAACGAGCAACAAAATGATTCCCCCCAGTACGACCATTGACATTCCTACCGTACAAATTATCCGGCTGCCATACCGGTCAGCCAGATGGCCTGCCGGCGGGCCAATCAGCGCCATTGCCAGGGTTAATGGCAGCACAACCAGGCCGGAGGTCTGGCTATCCATACCCAATACCTCAATGAGATAAACCGGCAACGCCAGGAGCATGCCGAAAAGACAAAAGAACTGAGCGGCAATCATGATCGTTGCCGCCCGATATTGTCTGTCGGCAAATAAATCCAATTTAACAAACGGATGATCTGATCGTTTTTCGAAGAAGATAAAACCGATGACCGAAACCACAACGAGTCCCCATAAAGCCAGACCGCCGGCGCTCAACCAACCCTTTTGCGCCGAAAATGTCAGCGCCAGCATGATACCCAAAGCGGCCGTTGTCAAGGTCAGCGCGCCCTTGAAATCGAGAGGGGTCCTTTCCTTTTCAAGATCAGCGGGCGCCAGACGCCAAACCAGATAGATGCAGAGCAGACTCAACGGCAGGTTAACCAGATAAGCATAGCGCCAGCCGAGCTGAAAGGTCAAAAATCCACTCAGTGGAGGTCCAACAGCGTGACCTGCGCCGTTCACTAAAGCCCAGACGCCTAATGCCTGACCGCGCTGTTCCGGTTCGAAACAGCGGGTGATAATCGCCATCACTGCCGGCAGGGTAGGCGCCACACCAATCCCATTGATTGCCCGAAAAATGATCAATATGGGAAAGGACTTTGCCAATCCGCTGCCCAGCGAGCTGATAGCCACCAGGGTAATACCAATCAAATACATCTTCTTCTGCCCATACATATCACCCAGATAACCGCTGACCGGCATCAAGACGGCAAACAGGAGGGTATTGATGGTAACAACCCAGATCGCCGAGCTTAACGGCGTTGAAAACTCGTCCATGATATAGGGGACAGTAATGTTGGCAATGCTGTTGCCCAATGTCCCGATAAATGTACCGATTAAAATAGCCCATAAAATCACTTGCGAAGAGGCCGCTGTTTTTGCGTGAGTGGAACAGGTCGAATTCATAAAAACTTCACATCAAAGACGTTACAAGAAAATTATTAATAACAAAATCCATTATTCTCAATGAAAGTGATCGTTATACTGCTGAAAACATCAGCAGAAATAACGCCAATCATATCCAATACTCGATTACTTATACCTATAAAACAGCCTTACGGAGTTTGTCAGGATCGATCGCTTTGCCGCAGGACGGGCATTTATTTCCAGCGTCAACAATTTTACTGACCGGGAAATCCATAAAACAATTCGGACAGATGACATGAGCTTCTTTTGGCTGATCTTCTTTCTTCTTTATATCCTGATCGCCCTCTTTTTTCTTGAAGATATTGAACATAAGCTATCCTCCTTATCTCTCTATAATTAGACGCCTGCGCATTTTGCAATTGCTGCCTGAATGCGCAGGCGCCCCAATTCACAACAATTTTTCTGGTTTACATCAGAATGATGGCAACAATTGTAGCTGCTGTCACACCGCAGATGCACGGCCAGAAGTTCTTGCGCGCCAGGTCCATTGCCGGTACGCCAGTGATGGCGGAAACAGGCAGAAGCGCCCACGGAATAATCGTGCCCCCGCCAATCCAGATCATGGAAACCTGTCCAAGGGCTGCCAGATAAGCCGTCTTGAGGCCCAGAGCATTACCCCATGAGGCAGCCAGTGCGCCCATGAGCGGCAGGTCATTGAATCCGGAGCCGTCCAGACCAGTCAGGCCAGCCAGGATCGTGTGCATAATACCAACAATGAATTTATTCATCGGAACAACGTTAGACAGGGCTTTGATAATATCCAG
Source organism: uncultured Anaerolineaceae bacterium (assembly GCA_964503685.1). GTDB lineage: Bacteria > Chloroflexota > Anaerolineae > Anaerolineales > Anaerolineaceae > CAZDAW01. The sequence goes on from CAZDAW010000097.1 coordinate 10,545, forward strand.
GATCAAAGGTTTACCTGCGTCGCCGAAGATGGCGGTGCAGTGATCGGGTACACCCATCAGGTAAAAGCCAGCGACCAGGAATACGGGCGAAAAGACCTTCATGCCGAACATGAAACCTTCGCGAACGCTATCCGTGATTTTTTCCATTCCCTCACTGAAATTACCCTTGCATTCCAGCATACAGAAGAGGGCAAGGAGCAGCAGCGAAACACCGCCTAATACGGCTGTAGCGTCGCCGCCTCTGATTTCAAAGATCAACAACACAGCCAGAGTGACCAGGAAAGCCAGGGGCACCAACCAGGAGGCCAGTTTAGCCACAGAGGTATATTCGCGTTTATCCGCCGCTTCTGAATCGCTCTTGAATTTCAGGTATTCCGTATCGCTTTCCGAATGGCCTTTGATATCCTTGCGAACGACAAAGAACCAGGCTACTGCCAGGGCAACAATGGAAGCTGCCGCATCCAGTGGTATAGAAGCGTTCACAACTTCGCCCACGCTTACTCCAGCCGCTTCAGCAGTCAATTTGGGCGCAGCCTGAATGACAAAATCGCCTGAAAGCGCAACACCGTGACCGAAGAGGTTCATCGCCTGAGCGGTCGAGATCGCCGGCAAACCCACGGCCCGGGCTGCAGGGAAGAGAACCGCGCCAACCAGAGCAGTTGCTGGTGAAGGCCAGATGAAAAGGGCAAAAATAAACATCACAAGGCCTGTAATCCAGAAAGCCAACGCCGGGCCGCGCATCAACGCCTTGAACGGTTTCACCATCAAAGTGATGGCGCCCATTGCTTCCAGGCCTTTTGCCAGGGCCACGACCACGGAGATGATGAACACGACATCCAGCAAGACGACGCCAGCCCTCACCATGCCGTTAAAGATCCCTTGCAAGCCGCCAATCGGCGTTCCAATAATGATCCAGCCTAAAATAAACATGCCAATTATTGAAATGATCGCGGTATCTTGTTTTAGCGCAAGGAACACAAAGATCAAAAGAACAAATGCTGCATAAACCCAATGCGCAGCGGTAAGCGTTACAGCTTCCATAAGATTCCTCCTTCGAATTATAGAAAGTGATTACCTTCAACAATCGTGCTGTAAAATTACTCAGTGAGTTATGAGAACATACCGTAAATAATCGTTCTTATCAAACCTCCTTCCCGAATAAATTCGTGAAACCCGCATCCGCAACTCTTTGTTTGATGGCTGCGATATCCGTGGTATATAGATTCTTTTCTTTCATCCGGCGGAACAGCACATCGCCAGAGAAGGTATATTTTTTGCCCATGCCCGCTTCAGTGTCCATTTGTTCACGGACAAAAGTGATGGCATCGCCAATGCAGGTGCTTTCAGGGATTTTAACCAGCGGCTTGCCCAGCGCAAAACAGACGGCGTTGCGCCCGGCCAGTACGCCGGTAACGATAGCTTCCGTATGTCCGACCAGCAGGCCGGCTTTTTCTCCGGCGCAGAACAGGTTGGTCGCCCCTTTGACCTGCAAGTGGTCGTCGCGCGGTGAAAGCGCCAGGTAGCGAATCGAATTGCCTTTGCCGCCGGAATAGGGATCTTCGTAACGTGAGTTTTCCATACCCGGAACGCGGCGAAGTTCTTCCAGCGGGAAAAACGGCGTCATCAGTTTGACATGGCCGGTATCCAACAGAACAAGGTTCTCGGCAAATTCAGGCAGAGCGTATTGCTGGCAGGCCTTGGTCGCCAGTTTTTCGGCATGCACCATTTCCTTGGGAATGGGAACAACAGCAACACCGGTGCGTTCCATCTCTTCGACGATATTCCTGGCCACCGAATCTTTATGCAGCTTGCACGAACCGCTCATGGCGCCAATAGAACCATCGGCTTTCTTACCCATTTTTTCAGGAATGCCCATCTTGCCGGCAACGCTGATGCGTCCGCCCCAACTTGGGCAGCGCAGGGCGCACATGGCGCAGCCGTTGCCGTACTTGGCGCAGTTATTCTGCGGCCCAGCGGTGCCGGTTGCCTCAACGAACACGTCCCCTTCGACCTTTTCATCGGATTCCAGAACGATGGCCGAGATCTTTCCATTTGCGTGAACGACATCCGTTGCCCGGCTGATCACCCGTACATCGATGCCCATCTCCAGCATATAGCGGCGAACATAGGGCTCCATCAAGCAGACATCGTAGAGGCTGGCATGCTGGTGGCCGGGGAATTCGACATTCTTATGCCGGGCCGCCTTATCCATGAGCATAAAAAGATCGCCGCCCCCCATGGCGATCATCTCTTCTGTAGCTGTGAAGCGCCCATTATTGCGAAAAATCCCCCCCACCAGCCCGGTTCCCAATAAACAATCGGTTCTTTCGAGAACACCCACCTCTGCGCCGGCCTTTTTGGCCGAAATTGCGGCGGAGCAACCCGCCCATCCCCCGCCTACAACGATAACTTTTGGCATTTTTCCTCCTTTGGTTTAACTAAAATTTAGTGCAAAAGCAAGCGACAACCACCACTGCTTGTATTAAGGTGGCTTCTCGATGTGTACCGGATTGAATTGGGTATCTTAACAAAATTTCAAATATTTTGTTGATGCGACTTTCAATTACAAAAAGTACAATCTGACCAATATAACGTTGTAATCATGCGGCGGAAACTTTTTGATATTAAATATATAATATCTTTTATATTATATTTTTTATCATACAACAAGAAAATTCATTTGTCAATACCTTCTGGTTCTTTTTATATGCAGCTTTCACAAACTCATCCGACCTTGAGACCAGGGCCCATCATTGCAAACGAAGCAAATCGTTTTGAGACGAAAGAGCGCCCCGACAGGGCGCGACGCCAGCGATTGACATCGTTCCCGAAGAGAAAGCAATTTCCATATCGAGCGGGAGATTGCCGCGCTGTCCCTGCAGAGCGGCTGTTCATAACACAATCGGTGATTAAGTCATTCTGTTGTCTGATGACATCTCAACGCTATGCACGAATCGCGAGAGAACACCTGTTTTGTGAACGGGCAACTATCCTTGTAAAAGCCACATTTGAGGGAACGCGATTCCTTGATTCTCACCTGCAGATGTGGTAAAATTTTTTCGCCCAGGAGGGTTGTCTTTTACTGGAGGGATGGCCGAGCGGTCTAAGGCGTCTGTCTTGAAAACAGATGTAGGGAAACCTACCGGGGGTTCGAATCCCC